>NZ_JAPPVG010000013.1:0-103176 GCF_028680365.1 Pseudomonas sp. MIL19
GCCTGAACCGCCGTGTACGGAACCGTACGCACGGTGGTGTGGGAGGACGGCGGCCGTGAGGCCGCCTCCTACCCGATCCGGTGATTCAGGTCGCGCTGCCGCTGGGGCGGTACTGCAAGGCTTCGCCCAAATGGCTGCGGCTGATGTCTGCGGCGCCGTCCAGGTCGGCCAGGGTGCGTGCCACTTTCAATACGCGGTGAGCGGCGCGCAGGCTCAGGCCCAGGCGCTCGCAGGCGTTTTCCAGCCACTGGCGGTCGGCGTCGGGCAAGCTGCAATGCTGTTGCACGCCGTTAAGGTCGAGGTGCGCGTTGCTGCAGCCTTGGCGTTCCAGTTGCTGCTGGCGTGCTCTAACTACCTGAGCGGCCAGCTCGGCGCTGCCTGGGCCGGGCTCAGTGCTGGGGTTGAGGCGGGTGGTTTCGCGCGGCACCGTCAGGTGCAGGTCGATGCGGTCTAGAAAAGGCCCGGAGAGTTTGTTGCGGTAGCGTTGGATTTGCTCGCTGCTGCAACGGCAGCGCCCGGAAGGGTCGCCCAAGTGGCCGCAGGGGCAGGGGTTCATCGCCGCCACCAACTGGAAGCGCGCGGGGAAACGTACCTTGTCGCGGGCACGGGCAATCACGATATGCCCGCTTTCCAGTGGCTCGCGCAGGACCTCTAGCACCTTGCGATCAAACTCGGGTAGCTCATCCAAAAACAGCACGCCCTGATGGGCCAAGGTAATTTCGCCAGGTTGCGGACGACTGCCACCGCCGACCAGCGCCGGGCCCGATGCGCTGTGATGCGGTGTACGAAACGGTCTTTGTGGCCATGCGTTGAGTGGTGTGTGGCTGGCCACGGAATGGATGGCGGCGACTTCCAGTGCTTCCGCCTCGTTGAGGGGTGGCAGTAAGCCGGGCAGGCGGCTGGCCAGCAGGGTTTTACCGGTGCCGGGCGGGCCGGTAAACAACAAATTATGCGAACCTGCGGCGGCCACCAGCAGTGCGCGTTTGGCGGCAATCTGGCCCTGTACTTCGGCCAGGTCAGGGTAGGGCAATACTTGGCGGAGCAGCCCTTGCGCTTGAAACGGCGCAATCGGTGTTTGGCCGTTGAGGTGCGCGGCAACTTCTAACAAGTGCTCGACGGCAATCACCGTCAGCCCAGACGCCAGGCTGGCTTCCTCGGCATTGGCCTTGGGCACCACCAGGGTGCGTCCGGCGGCTCGGGCCGCCAGTGCCGCAGGCAATACGCCTTGCACCGGGCGAATCGCCCCGGACAGCGCCAGCTCACCCAGGCACTCCAGGTGTTCCAGCGCCGTCGCGGGAACCTGGCCGCTGGCGGCAAGAATGCCAAGGGCAATTGCCAGGTCGAAACGGCCGCCATCCTTGGGCAAGTCTGCTGGCGCCAGGTTCAAAGTGATGCGTCGGGGCGGGAAATCAAAGGCGCAGTTGAGGATGGCACTGCGCACGCGGTCCTTGCTTTCCTTGACCGCGGTTTCTGGCAAGCCGACCAGCGCCAGTGAGGGCAGGCCATTGGCCAAGTGGGCCTCGACGGTGACGGCGGGCGCTTCAACGCCAACTTGGGCGCGGCTGTGGACTATGGCCAGGGACATCGATCACTCCTTGATCGGCAGATGCATCCGCTTGGGTATTACTCGTTGTGCACGGTGGTGGCTGCGTTGCGGGCTTCCATCTCGCTGACCTTGGCTTCGAGGGCTTCCAGGCGAGCGCGGGTGCGGGCTAATACGACCATCTGGCTGTCGAATTCGTCGCGGCTGACCAGGTCGAGTTTGCTGAAGGCGCTTTGCAACAGCACCTTGAACTGGGCTTCGAATTCACTGCGCGGCAAGGGCGCATCGCCGTTGAACAGGCGCGAGGCGTGGGTGGTCAGGGCGTCTAGCAGGGCTTTAGGTGGCAGCATAATGAGGTTCCGTTTACAGATGGCGGCAGTGTAGCACGCAGTTTTAAGCGGCTTGCCGGGTGCGCTTGGTGTGGGATGGAGGCTGCTTGCACGGTTTTCGCGCGCGGCTCAGCGGGCTGTTGCACCGTTGTTGTGCGCTGGCTGTTGGCTATTACTGGGCTAAAACGCCCGTTTACTGGGTAACTGCATGAAATAAATCGGTTTTACCTGACCTGGCAAGCTTTCTGCTTTGTCTCCTGCGACGCAAGCACTGATGCAGTTCCGGTGCGTCAGGCGAAGCGGGGAAGTGTTTCGTTGGGAGCGGTTGCTGAGTATCGGTGCCGTTGGATCAGGGCTGCGATGCATTACAAAAGCCAGGCACTGCGCTTAGACTTGGACCGGGTTCGTAATTCCTGGGGCAAGTCCACCATACACGGGAGAGAGTTTCATGAAGCTAGTCACTGCCATCATCAAGCCGTTCAAGCTGGACGACGTTCGTGAGTCACTGTCGGAGATCGGCGTGCAGGGCATCACGGTCACTGAAGTCAAAGGTTTTGGTCGTCAGAAGGGCCATACCGAGCTGTACCGCGGTGCTGAATACGTGGTCGATTTCTTGCCAAAAGTGAAAATCGACGTGGCCATCGCTGACGATCAACTCGATCGTGTGATCGAGGCCATCACCAAAGCTGCCAACACCGGCAAGATCGGTGACGGCAAGATTTTCGTTGTAAACCTGGAACAGGCCATCCGCATCCGTACCGGCGAAACCGGCACCGACGCAGTTTAAGCCTCCGCACGAACCCCCACGCCCCAGGAGTTAAACCATGACTCTGCGAAAAATCGCAGGGCTAGGAGCCCTTTTGTCTCTCGTTCCTGGCTATGCCATGGCCGAAGAGGCAAGCCTGAACAGCGGCGACACCGCTTGGATGTTGGTCGCCACTGTACTGGTGCTGTTTATGACCATTCCCGGTCTGGCGCTTTTCTACGCTGGCATGGTGCGTTCGAAGAACGTGCTGTCAGTGCTGATGCAGTGTTTTGCGATTACCGGGTTGATCAGCATTCTTTGGGTCGTCTATGGCTACAGCATGGCCTTCGACACGACTGGCATGGAGCAGGGGGTACTTAACCTCAACTCCTTCGTCGGTGGTTTCTCCAAAGCCTTCCTTTCTGGTTTGACTCTAGACAGCCTGGTGGCTGGGATTCCGGAGAGTGTCTTCATCACCTTCCAGATGACCTTTGCCATCATCACCCCTGCGCTGATTGTCGGTGCCTTTGCCGAGCGCATGAAGTTCTCGGCCATGCTGATCTTCATGGTGGTGTGGTTCACCCTGGTCTATGCGCCTATCGCGCACATGGTCTGGAGTGGCGACGGTGCTTTGATGTGGGACTGGGGCGTGCTCGACTTCGCGGGCGGCACCGTGGTGCACATCAACGCGGGTATTGCCGGTCTGGTGGCCTGTCTGGTGCTGGGCAAGCGTAAGGGCTTTCCTACTACGGCGATGCCGCCGCACAACCTCGGCTACACCCTGATCGGTGCAAGCATGCTTTGGGTCGGCTGGTTCGGCTTCAATGCAGGCTCTGCGCTGGCCGCCAACGGCAGCGCCGGTATGGCCATGCTGGTGACTCAGATTGCCACCGCTACAGCGGCGCTGAGCTGGATGTTCGCTGAGTGGATCACCCATCGCAAACCCAGCGTTCTGGGCATTGCCTCGGGTGCTGTGGCGGGTCTGGTGGCGATCACGCCGGCCTCCGGTACCGCGGGGCCGATGGGCGCTCTGGCGATTGGTCTGGCCAGTGGGGTGATCTGCTTCTTCTGCGCCACCAGCCTGAAACGCAAGCTGGGTTATGACGATTCCCTCGATGTATTCGGCGTGCATGCCGTGGGCGGGATTGTCGGCGCTATTCTCACTGGGGCGTTCGCTGCGCCCGCCTTGGGCGGCTTCGGCGCGGTGGAAGACATTGCGGGGCAGTTGTGGATTCAGTTCAAAGGGGTGGCCTTCACGGTGGTGTACACCGCTGTGGTGACCTTCGTAATCCTGAAAGTGATCGACCTAGTAATGGGCCTGCGTGTCAGTGAAGAGGAAGAGACCATCGGTCTCGATCTCGCCCTGCATAACGAGCGCGGCTACAACCTGTAAGCACACGGAGTGCGTCCGGCGCCAACCCGGACGCCTTAACCGAATAGCGCTAAAAAGCGTAACGGCAAGAGGTGAACCATGGACAACACAGCATTGACTGCACTGCAGTACGGTTTTGATACCTTCTACTTTTTGATTTGCGGCGCTCTGGTGATGTGGATGGCAGCAGGTTTTGCCATGCTCGAATCCGGTCTGGTGCGGGCCAAAAACACTACTGAAATTCTCACCAAGAACATCGCCCTGTACGCAGTGGCGAGCATCATGTACCTGGTGATCGGCTACCACATCATGTACTCCAGCCCGGAAGGCGGCATCCTGCCAAGCCTGGGTTTCCTGTTGGGTGACGAGCACAGCGTTGAGTCGGTCTTGGCCGGCGGTGACGACGCGCCTTACTACTCGGCGCGTTCGGACTTCTTCTTCCAGGTGGTGTTCGCTGCGACCTGCATGTCGATCGTGTCCGGTGCTGTGGCTGAGCGCATGAAGCTGTTTGCCTTCCTGGCATTCGCGGTGGTCATGACCGGTTTCATCTATCCGGTACAGGGCTTCTGGAAATGGGGTTCGGGCTTCCTCAACGAAGCCGGCTTCCTCGACTTCGCCGGCTCCGGTGTGGTGCACATGGCGGGCGCAACTGCTGCTCTGGCTGGCGTACTGCTGCTCGGCGCACGTAAAGGCAAGTACGGCCCGAATGGCCAGGTCAACGCCATTCCGGGTGCCAACCTGCCAATGGCTGCGTTGGGTACCTTCATCCTGTGGATGGGCTGGTTCGGCTTCAACGGTGGCTCGCAGCTGAAGATGAGCACCATCGAAGACGCCAACGCCGTGGCCAACGTGTTTGTGAACACCAACATGTCCGCTGCCGGTGGCTTGATCGCGGCGCTGATCGTGGCACGCATCCTGTTCGGCAAGGCTGACCTGACCATGGCCCTTAACGGTGCCCTGGCTGGCCTGGTGGCTATTACTGCCGAACCGCTGACCCCAACAGCCATGCAGGCCACTCTGATCGGTGGTGTGGGCGGCGTGCTGGTGGTGTTCTCGATCCTCGCGCTGGACAAGCTCAAACTCGACGATCCTGTCGGCGCCATCTCGGTGCACGGTGTGGTCGGTATCTGGGGCCTGCTGGCGGTTTGCCTGACCAATAGCGACGCGACGCTGGGCGCACAGCTGCTCGGTATCGGTTCGATCTTCGCCTGGGTCTTCGTTTGCAGCCTGATCGTCTGGTCCATCATCAAGCTGGTGATGGGGCTGCGCGTCAGTGAAGAAGAGGAATACGAGGGTGTGGATATCGCCGAGTGCGGTATGGAAGCCTACCCGGAATTCACCAAGCGTTAATTCCTGCTGGGTTTGAACAAGGGCGCCTAATGGCGCCATTTGTTTTTTCTGTGGGTCGGAAAAGTCTGCTGTTTTTAGGCACGCGCGCGGTTGTGATCCAGCAGCAACAGACCCTAAAATGCGCGCCGTTGAGTGCCGCTCGCCGATGCGTAGCGCTCAGCCCAGGCAAGACCATTGGATTTTTTATCAGCGGCGTTAGAAAGCTGACGCCGCTGGGCTATAACTACTCTGCTTTTCGCAAGTCATGAGGTTGGAACATGAGCGACGATGATCTGGAAAACGACGAATTAGAAAGCGCTGACGAAGACGAAGGTGAGGAGCTGGCTGCCGCTGATGATGGCGACACTAGCGATGACGACGACAGCGACGATGAAGTTGTAGTCACCAGCAAGCCTAAAAAAGCCAAGGCTGCTGTCTCGGTAGAAGACTTGCCGAGCGTTGAAGCCAAGCAGAAAGACCGTGATGCCCTGGCCCGCGCCATGGAGGAGTTTCTCTCGCGTGGCGGCAAGGTGCAGGAGGTCGAGCCGAATGTGGTCTCCGACCCGCCCAAGAAGCCCGAAGGCAAATACGGCAGCCGCCCTATCTAAGCGCCTGCGGTAACACAAAAAAGCCCACAGGCCATAAGCCTGTGGGCTAATGAGATGGTCACCCCCGACACCCTGCGCAGACTAGTCTTTCGTAGGGTGTTTTTATTCCGGAGGCCATCGCCATGAAGTCAGTAGCATTGATCGGTATCGATCTGGGCAAGCATAGTTTCCACCTGCATGCTCAGGACAACAGCGGCAGCGAAGTATTTCGTAAGAAGACTACTCGCCAGCAGTTACTGCGCCTACTTGCTAATCAGCCCGCGTGCACGGTGGTGATGGAGGCCTGTGCCGGCGCGCACTGCCTGGCACGTGAGATTACAGCACTAGGGCATGAGGCCCGGCTGATTTCTCCGCAATTCGTGCGGCCTTTTGTGCAGGGCAACAAGAATGATTTTATCGATGCGCAAGCCATCTGCGAAGCGGCTTCCAGGCCGTCGATGCGTTTCGTAACCCCGAAGAACGAAGCCCAGCAAACGCTCTCGGTGCTGCATCGCCTGCGCGAATCGCTGATTCGTGATCGCACCAAAGTCATTAATCAGCTGCATGGTTTTCTATTGGAGTTCGGTATCAGCCTGCCGGTGGGTACGGCAGTCATTCGACGCTTATCCAGCGTGCTAGCTGAGCATGAGTTGCCCGTGCGCCTGGTTGCCTTACTGCAGCGTCTGCATGAGCATTTCACTTATTTAGATGAACAGATCAAGGCGTTGGACAAGGAAGTCGCCAGCCAGTTGGGTGAGGATGACTTGGGCAGCCGATTGCTGACTATTCCCTGCGTGGGGCCGATCACGGCCAGTGTGCTGGCCGCGGAAATGGGTGATGGAAAACAGTACACCAGCAGTCGAGACTTTGCGGCTTCCGTCGGCTTGGTGCCGAGGCAATACAGCACGGGCGGTCGAGCCAACCTGTTGGGTATCAGCAAACGCGGCGACAAGAACTTGCGCCGCTTGCTGGTGCAATGTGCGCGGGTCTACCTGCTGCGGTTAGAGCATCAGCGCGGCGCGCTGGCCGATTGGGTGCGCAGCCTGCTTTGCCGGCGCCACTCGAATGTGGTGGCCTGCGCACTGGCGAATAAGCTGGCGCGTATCGCCTGGGCCATCGCCACACAACACAGTAGTTATGAAACAGGGCCAGACGGCTACGCCGCCTGACCCTGTTGGTGTTGCAGTGCTAAGAAGCACCTTTTCAGGTTTTGCGATAGCTGAACAACAGATGACGTGAACGGCCTACCGGCCTGGTGAAGAACCTGACACAAAAATCGGCTTAAAGAAGCCGCCGGGCTTTTCAGGATCACCAGGTGCGACTCTCATCGTGGCGCGGGGCATGCCTCATACAGACGCCGGATAGATTTAAGCAAGCCAAACACCCATCGCTGATCAGTATTGCAAAAATGGGGGTGACCATAGATTTTTTGTGGCGTTAAGGGTTGCTTACGCCCAGCTGTGCAGCAAGGTCGGCAACTCTGCCAAGCTGCGGATCTCTCCATCCGGGTGGTTGTCGGCCTCCCAAGCTTTGCCCAGGGGGTTGAACCAGATGGCGCGCAGACCCGCCGCCTGAGCCCCGGCAATATCATCGCTGGGGTGGTCGCCAATATGCACCGCGTGTTCGGCGGCAATGCCGGCGCGCTTCAGGGCTTCGGTGAACGGTTTCGGGTCAGGTTTGCCGACGCCCAATTCTTCGGCGCAGAGGGCGAATTGGAAGTAGTCCGCCAGGCCGAGACGGCGCACATCGGCATTGCCGTTGGTGATAACCCCAAGCTGAAAGCGATTAGCCAGGGCTTCAAGTGTGGGGTGCACCTCAGCAAACAGTTCGACCTGATGGCGCGCCGCAAGGAAGATCTGAAAGCCGGCCTCGGCCAGCGCCTGCGCCTCGCTGTGCGGGTAACCCGCGTCTGTCAGGGCATGCAGGAGGATGCGCCGGCGCAGCTCACTGAGGCGGTGCTTGAGCATGGGTTCGGCCAGCAGCAGGCTGGCACGAATTGACCACAGATGCTCCACCGGCACAGCGCCGAGGCGCGGCGCGTGCAGAGCCAGCCAGTTACGCAGCGCCGCTTCGGCGTCCTGCATCACCGGGGTGACATCCCACAGAGTGTCGTCAAGGTCGAAGGTGATCAGCTGAATACTCATTCTGTGCTGCCTTTGCGTTTGGCCCGTGGGTGAGCCTGGTCATAGACCGTGGCCAGGTGCTGGAAATCCAGGTGGGTGTATATCTGCGTGGTGGCGATGTCAGCATGGCCGAGCAGTTCCTGCACCGCGCGCAAGTCTTGGGACGACTCCAGCATATGGCTGGCGAAGCTGTGACGCAGCATATGCGGATGCAGGTGCTGACCCAGTTCGCGTACGCCGGCTTGGCGCACCCGCAGCTGCACGGCTCGCGGGCCGATACGCCGGCCTTGCTGGCTGATAAACACAGCGCCATCGGCAGGCTTGGCCAGGGCGCGTAACGGCAACCAGTGCTCCATGGCCTGACGTGCCATGCGGCCGATGGGCAGCTCGCGGGTTTTGTTGCCTTTACCGGTGACGCGTACCAGGCCGGCGGGCAGGTCGAGGCCGTCCAGGTTGAGGCTGACCAGCTCCGACAGGCGCAACCCGGAGGAGTAGAACAGTTCCAACATCGCCTGATCACGCAGGGCGATAAAGTCGTCTTCCAGAGCACCGTCGAGCAGTTGTGCCATGCGATCGGCGTCTAGGGTTTTTGGCAGGCGGCGTTCGCCTTTGGGCGGCATCAGGCCGCTGGCGGGGTCGCTTTCGCAGTGGCCTTCGCGAATCAGGTAACGGTACAGGCCACGGGTCGCGGAAAGCAGGCGCGCCAGGCTGCGGCTAGATTGCCCTTGCATGTGCAGGCGTCCGACCATGCGCCGCAGCCGCGCGCTGTCGAGCGCCGACCAGCGGTCAATGTGCTCGGGCGGACACAGCGCCAATAGCGTGCTCAGGTCGTGCCGATAGCCGATCAAGGTGTGCGAGGACAGCTGGCGCTCACTGCGCAGGTGTTCGAGGTAGGCGTCCAGGAGGTCTTGCATGGCAGCTCCCTACGGTGCGGTCGCTGCGCCGGTTAACGCACCGAACGCAAGGGTGTGGCAAAACCGGGCACGACACGGGCCAGGACTTCGGCGATATAGCCGAGAAACAGGGTGCCCAGCGAGCTTTTGTAATGCTGCGGATCGCTGCTGCCAATCGCCAGCACACCATGCAGGCCTTGATGGGTGATGCTGACCACCGCTGCCGAACCGACCTGTTTGCCGTCCTTGCTGCCGAACAGGAAATTCAACTCATGCTCGCGCAGTACCCCGCAGATGGTCTTGCCTCCCGCCAGCAGGCTGCCGACAGCCTGGTGCGCTTCGGCGCTGCTGACTGAGCGGCCAACGGGCAACGGTGCTTCACTGAACAGGATCAGGCTAACGAAGGGCACCTGAAACTCACTGCGCAGGCTGTCTTCGACGCAGCTGACCACTTCTTCCAGGCTGTTGGCGTCGAGCAGGTCGAGCACCAGGCGGCGGGTCTTGTCGAACAGGCGGTCGTTGTCGCGGGCCACATCCATCAATTGTGAGAGGCGCTGACGCATTTCGATATTGCGCTCGCGCAGCAGCTTCACCTGCCGCTCAACCAGCGACACGGTATCGCCGCGCTGGTGCGGGATGCGCAGCTCGGGGATCAACTCGTCGTGATCGATAAAGAACTCCGGATGCAGGCGCAGGTAAGCGGCAACTGTCTCCGAATCCAGTGGCTTGGGTGAATCCTGCTTGTCGGTCATAGACGAACCTGTCCTTCGTACACGCGTACAGCGGGGCCGGTCATCATAACGGGCTGGCCCGGGCCTGCCCATTCAATGCTCAGTTTGCCGCCAGGCAACTCAATCTGCACCGGCGAGTCCATCCAGCCCTGGCTGATTGCCGCGACCGCCGCGGCGCAGGCGCCGGTGCCACAGGCCTGGGTTTCCCCGGCGCCACGCTCCCACACGCGCAGCTTGGCGCGATGGCGGTCAAGCACTTGCAGGAAGCCGACATTAACCCGTTGCGGGAAGCGCGGGTGGTGTTCGAGCTTCGGCCCCAGGCTGTGCACCGGCGCGTTATCGACGCTGTCGACGCGCAGCACGGCATGCGGGTTACCCATGGACACCGCGGCCAACTCAACGGTCTGTCCGTCGACGGCCACGCTGTAGCTCAGCGCCTGCTGCTCGGCCTGAAACGGGATCTCGGCTGGGACCAGGCGCGGTGCGCCCATGTTGACGCTGATCTGCCCGTCGTTGCGCACGTCCAGCTCGATAATGCCGCCCTTGGTTTCCACGCGGATCTGCTTTTTCACAGTCAGGCGCTTGTCCAGCACGAAGCGCGCGAAGCAGCGCGCGCCGTTGCCGCACTGTTCCACTTCCGAACCGTCGGCATTGAAGATGCGGTAGCGGAAGTCCACGTCTGGATTACTCGGCGGCTCGACCAGCAGCAGCTGATCGAAGCCCACGCCGGTGTGGCGATCGCCCCATTGCTTGGCGTTTTTCGGCTGTATGTGCGCGTGCTGGCTGATCAGGTCGAGGACCATGAAATCATTGCCGAGGCCGTGCATCTTGGTAAAACGCAATAACATGAACTCGTCCTTTTAGCTCGCGGGCGGCAGGCAGTGTTCGCCTGCAAAAAGCTCGCTGAGCGTCTCGCGACGACGCACTTCGAAGACCTGGTCGCCATCCACCATCACCTCGGCGGCGCGGCCGCGGGTGTTGTAGTTGGAACTCATGACAAAGCCATAGGCACCGGCTGAGCACACGGCCAGTAGATCGCCCTCGGTCAGGGCCAGCTCGCGGTCCTTGGCGAGGAAGTCGCCGGTTTCGCAAATCGGCCCGACGATGTCGTAATTGCGCGTCGCACCGGTACGCGGCTGCACGGCGATCACATCCATCCAGGCTTGGTAGAGCGCCGGGCGGATCAAGTCGTTCATCGCAGCGTCGACGATGGCAAAGTCTTTGTGTTCGGTGTGCTTGAGGTATTCGACCTGGGTCAGCAACACACCGGCGTTGGCGACAATCGAACGGCCTGGCTCGAATACCAGCTTCAACTCACGCCCGGCAATGCGCTCGCGCACTGCTTTTATGTAGTCGCCAGCCAGTGGTGGCTGTTCGTCGCGGTACTGCACGCCGAGGCCGCCGCCCAAGTCCAGGTGCTTGATCTGGATGCCTTGGCCGGCCAGGTTGTCGATCAGTGCGAGCAGGCGGTCGAGGGCATCGAGGAACGGTGGCAGCGTGGTTAGCTGTGAGCCGATATGGCAATCGACGCCCACCACCTGCAGGTTCGGCAGGGCTGCTGCGCGGGCGTATACGGCCGGCGCATCGCTGATGGCGATACCAAATTTGTTTTCTTTCAGCCCGGTGGAAATGTACGGGTGCGTGCCCGCGTCCACATCCGGGTTGACCCGCAGCGAAATCGCCGCTGTCTGGCCCAGTTCAGCGGCCACTACTTGCAGGCGCTCCAGCTCGTCAGTGGACTCGACGTTGAAGCAGTGCACGCCCACTTCAAGGGCGCGGCGCATGTCGTCGCGGCTCTTGCCGACACCGGAGAAGACGATCTTGTTCGCCTCACCACCGGCGGCCAGTACACGCTCCAGCTCACCACGGGAGACGATGTCAAAACCGGCGCCAAGACGCGCCAGGACATTCAAAACACCGATATTGGAGTTGGCTTTGACGGCGAAGCAGACCAGATGCGGCATGCCCTGCAGGGCATCCGCATAGGCACGGTACTGCGCTTCGATGTGTGCACGCGAATAGACGTAAGTCGGCGTGCCGAAGCGTTGGGCGATGGCGGACAACGCCACCCCTTCCGCGAACAGCGTACCGTCGCGGTAGTTGAAGGCGTTCATGCGCTGTCCTTATTCGGTCTGTGCAGGTTCAGTTGCGGGTTCCGCCTGTGCGGCCACGGACGCGCTTTCTTCCGGCAGGAACAGCGGGCCTTTTTGGCCGCAGCCAGCGAGCAGTGAGCTGATAGCAACCACGGTGAAGAGGGCAGTAAACAACCGCTTCATGATGAAATCCCTGTAAAAAGCATGATTGCGCCGGAGTATACCGAGCCCCCGACGCCTTGCCTATGCGCCAGGGGTCCCGTCTGGCGCGGCCTTGCTTGTCGCGTGGGAGCGCGTACTCGGCACCCGTGATCGGGCGCCTGAATAGTCAGCCCCCTCGTCGTGAGTAGTTCAGTATTAGTCGTCTACCGCTAAGGTGTGCTCGGTTACCTGAGGCGTTGCCACTGAGTCAGCGTACCCTGCAGCGGCATTTGCGCGAGGCCGGGTTATCCTTCAATCCGTTCACCTCTGTGGTGCAAGCGTTGGCTGTTACTATGCTGCGCTGCGTTTCTCACCTACTGGCGCCTTGCCTAACCGTCACGCTGTTATAGCGCCCGCTACCCAAGGCTTTTTGTAGTCGCTGAATTTTTTGAGGTATGTCGTAATGAGTTTGACCGAAGCCCGCTTTCACGATCTGGTCGATGCCACCCAACAGGCGGTGGAAGATATTTTCGATGACTGCGACCTGGACCTTGATCTGGAAAACTCGGCCGGGGTGCTGACCGTACGTTTCGAGAACGGCACGCAGTTGATCTTCAGTCGCCAGGAGCCCCTGCGTCAGCTCTGGCTGGCAGCCCGTTCCGGTGGTTTCCATTTCGATTACGACCCGGCCAGCGAGCGCTGGATCTGTGACAGCAGCGACGAGCAGCTGGGCGAAATGCTTGCACGTATCACGCTTGAGCAATCGGGTGCCGACCTTGAGTTCGAAGAACTCTGAGGCGATGGGCGAGCAGGTCGCTTCGCCCTGCCGCCGCCAGTGCTGCCTGGATGATCACGATATCTGCCTGGGTTGTGGCCGTACGCTGCAGGACATTCTCGACTGGAGCAAGGCCGACCGGCTGCGCCAGTGCGCGATCTGTGCGGCGGCTGAGGTGCGCCTGCAGCAGCGCAGCGATAACCCTTGACCGGGCGGTCTTGTTTATTTGAGTGGCTGTGGTACGGTCAGCAAAATCTTGCAAAACCCCGTCTTCGTGATGGGGTTTTGCTTTTTTCACCATCCGTAAAGGGGATATACCCGCACCATGACCAGCCCATCTTCGCTCACCATCACCCGTCTTGACCTGCAGCGCTTGGAGCATCTGCTCGACAGTCTCGACGATTTCGGCCCCAATGCCGTCGCGTTGCAGGCCGAACTTGATCGTGCCGATGTGGTGGGGCATGACGAAGTGCCGGCCGGGGTGGTTACCATGAATTCGCGGGTGCATTGCCGTGAAGAAAGCAGCGGCAAGGATTACCACCTGACCCTGGTCTACCCGCAGGACGCTGGTGGCGAAGGCTGTGTGTCGGTGCTGGCGCCGGTTGGCACCGCCCTGCTCGGCTTGTCCGTGGGTCAGCATATCGACTGGGTCACGCCCAGCGGCAAAGTGCTCAAGCTGACCCTGCTGGCGGTGGAATACCAGCCGGAAGCGGCGGGCGAATATAACCGCGCCTAACCGACGAACTCAGGCTTTCTGCAGGGCCTGATTGAGTGCCGCTTCCAGGCGGCTCTTGTAGCGCAGGTAATGCACGCTCTGCATATGCCCCTCGCCGAGCACGGCTGATAGATCCAAGTCGGTGATGTAGCAGGGGTAGCGCGCGCTATCACGGCGTTGCGCGAGGATGTGCTGGGCGACGGCGGCGAACAGGTCACCGGCGTATTCCAATTCAGAAAACTCCCGGTGGTTACAGTACAGCGTGACGTGCGTGCGCTTGTGGCCTGCCATCCCTGGCGACCACTCTGCGGGCCGTCGCTTCGCGACGTCAAAAATCTCTCCCGGAGATTTTTTGCCATCGCCTGGCTCGACAATAGCTTGCACGTCATAAAACGGATGACTGATCGGTGACAGTGGCGGCGCTCGCCGCTCCAAACGCTGCGCGCGTAACGGCGCATCGGGCAGCACTTGGTAATAGAGAATCTCCAGCGGCTGATGTGCTGGCAGGTTATCCAGCGGCAGCAGGGCGTTGCGTCGGTACAGCACGGATTGCAGAAAGCGTTGCAGTGGGGTCAGTAGGCTTTGTTCGTCACGGTACGGCATCTGCTGGCGCCATAGCGCGTTGTGCTCATCGAGCACGCTCAGCTCGGCCGTGGCGCTGGCTTCGTTCAGCCGGTAGAACACTTGGATGCACTGCGGCCTGCCAAGCGGTAGGATCAGCGCCAGGTCTTCACCCTCCAGGGCGCTGCGATCCAGGTGCAAGTCGCTGTAGCCGGGCAGCTCTTCGCCCAAATGTTCGATCAATGTGGGCAGGTCTTTCAGGCTGCTGTGGCTGACGTGGCCGGGCTTCAGTTCGAGTAAGTGATACTGCTGTTTGATTTGCAGCAGGTAGCGGTTGGCCTGTTGGCTGCTGAAGCTGGCAAGGGTTTCGCGGAACAGCTCCTCGACCCGTTCGGCAATCGCTGTGGCGCGGTTGCGGCAGAAGCAGCGCACCTGCAAATTAGGTTTTTGGCCGCTGGCGGGCAGGGCATTGAGGAAGTCGCGCAGGCAATCGAGCAGTGCAGTCGGGCCGTCATAGCGGGTGGCCAGTAACTCATTCCAGCTGTTCAGGGTGATTTGGTCGAGGGTCAGAATCAGGTTCTCACGTACCCCGGAATAGCCCAGTGCGTCGGTGCGCTCGCTGGTCATGTGCATGTTCATCTGGCTGAACTGTTTCAGCGGGTCGATACCGACGTTGATCAGCAGCAGCACCTCTTTGGGCACGCTGGCACTGAGCAGAGCGGCTTCGTCGACCGCGGGCAGCGGCAGCGGTATCACCTGTTGCAGGCTGCTGAGCAGGTTGGACAGCTCATACTCGGTCAGGTCGCTGCTACCAGGGTGCAGTGACAGCCGCGTGCTACTGTCGATCACGCCGTTGCGCTGGCACCAGGCGAGCAGTTCGATCAGCTCACGCGAGCGTTTCAGCGGCGAGAAATCTGCCAGGTCTTGTGCGTTAACGCTGCCGCTGTAGAGCGCCCAAAGGGTTTCATTGGGCTCATCCGGGCTTGGGCTCTGCGCCAGGGTCAGGGTGTCTTCGCCGAGGTCTGGGGCGATGCCGGGGTTGATAAATTCGATCTTGCCGGCCTTGCGCTCGAAGGCGGCATACAGGCGGCGACCGAGAATGCCCAGATCGCGGCTGTTGAGTGAGCTACCCACGTCTGCGTTACGGGCGAATTGCGAGAGAAAGCGGTAGCTGTAGGTCAGCTCATTGACCAACATGCGCCGCTCGGCGCTGACCTGGCGCACCTTCCATTGGCTGCGGCTGTCGAGCATGGCCAGTTGGCGGCTGTCCCAGTTCCAGTCGCCGGTCAGGCGTTCGAGCAGCAGGCGTTGCCAGCTCTTGCGGTTGTGGCGTGGCGGGCGGCTGAGCTTTTTATCGACCTTGAGGTACAGGCAGCGGCGGATCAGCTCTAGGCGTTCATGCTCGCCACGGACCTTGAGGTACTCCTCCAGGCGACGGTAGACGACGATATAGGGGTCGAGCTCGTCGACATCCAGGCGGTTGGCGAATACCGCCTGCTTGAAGCGCAGCGCCAGGCATTCAACCTTGGGGTGCTCGCTGGCGTAGACCTCGGTCAGCAGCAGCTTAAGCACCGACTTATAGGGTGACTCGATGCCCTTGAACAGTTGCCACATGCCCGCGCCGATAAACTCTTCAGGCGGAATGCGCGCCAGGTGGCCGAGGTCGATGACGTCTTCGGCGCGGACAAAACGCTTGGCCAGCAAGGTGTCGGTGTAGTGCTGGTAACGCTGTTCTTCATACACCGGCACCAGCCACCACAGTGGCGTGCGTCCACCGAGCCAGATCGCAGTTCGGTAGAACTCGTCGAGCAGCAGGTAGTGCTGGGTCGTGCCGCAGTCATCCGAGGTCAGTTGCGCTTCGCGCTCGCCCTGAGTGAAGCGCGCGGGGTCGATTAAAAAGAAGTGCGCCTCGGCACCGAAGGTGGCGGCCCAGCTTTCCAGTAGTGCGCATTTCTTCCCCAGCTCAAGCACTTGTTGCGCGCTAAGGTCACTGGCGTGGCACACCCACAGGTCCATGTCGCTTTGCTCAGCCTGGGCCACGGTACCCAGGCTGCCCATCAGAAACAGGCCATGGATCGGCAGGGCCTGCTTGCCGCGATACGGCTTGTAGGCAAATGAGCGGGTCAGGCGCTGCACTTCAGACAGTAGCTCGTCATCCGGCTCGAAGCCGCTAAGACCGGCCGGGGTTAGCGCGGACACATAGCCAGGCAGCAATGGATGGTTGACGTGGAGCAGCAGCGGCAGCAGTTTCAGCACCAGTTGTTGGCGCGTTGATAACGCCTGCATGGCGCGCTGCAGGCGGCCTTGATTCACGTGGAGGAAGCGTGCGCGTAGCTGCGTCAGGACCTTACGATCGATACCCTCTTCAATGTCCGGGCGAATTTCCTGGGTGCGACTCATGCTCATGCTCACTGGGAATCAGGGGCAAGCCTATCAGCTGCTCCCGTACTTGGAACCTGTTGAAACAAGGTGTGTGCCGTCAGGTTGGGGCGCTCAGGCGCAGCACGTGGGCTGGTGGTACGCCTGAGAGCAACTGCTTATCAGTATTGGGCCGTGGGGCGCGATGTGCAGCACAAAGCAGAGGGTCTGCTGCCATATCGCCCGGCGCGTACGTGGCTGAAGTGGCTTATGTCAGTAAGGCGGCTTTGGGTGACAGGATGGTCAGCAGGCCCTGGGTATGTTCGGCCGCATCAATGCCCAGGCTGGTCAGGTAGCCACCGTCTGCCTCGCTGATCAGGCCTTTCTCATGCAGGCGAGTAATCGCCTTCTGGGCTTTGATCGAAGCATTGTTGTGTACTTTGAGCCCTTCCAGGTGGTTGCTCAGGTTATACAAGGCGAGTATTTCCAGTTCGTCGATCAGGTCAGAAGTAAATGCGTTCATGGTGACTCCGTCTTGTTGTCGTGGCTGTCCAGCAGTGTAGTGGTGTGCGCTGCAGCTTGCCGAGCCGGTAACTGCCAGCGCTCAAGAATTTTCTGATAGGTGCCGTCGCTTTTTATCTGCCGCATACCCAGCTCAAAGCGCTGCAGCAGTGCTGGGGCCTCTGGGTGGTGGCGGGAGAAGGTCAGGTAGAGCTGCGGCTGGTGGACGGTGGCCAGGGCGACGAAGTGATTGGCCAGCTGCGGATGTTGCTGGATCAGTGCCTGGGTAGTGCCGCGAAACGCGACCACGTAATCGACACGGTCACGCTGCAGCATGAGAAAACCATTGAGGTCACGGCGCACCGGTACGCGCTGGATGTCCTGGCGGGCGTCAAAATGCGCGCCGTAGGTGTAGCCGATGGTTACCGCCACTCGCTTGCCGGCGAGGTCATCGAGGTTATCCAGCGGTGGAGCGCCGTTGCGCGCCCAGAGCAGGATGTCATCACTGAAGAGCATTTCCTGTGGCAAGAGGAATTGCGCTTCGATGCGAGGATTTGGGGTGGTGTTGAAACACGCCACCAGGCTGCCGGTGCGGGCCAGTTCCATGCAGCGCGGATAAGGGTAAGCGGCGAGTTCGATCGGCGTGTCGCTGCTGGCGAAGGCTGCGCGCACAATGTCTGCTGACATACCCACGATCTGCCCATCACGCCAAGCGGTGTAGGGGTACCAGTCGTCCTCTGCACCAATGCGCGGGAGCTCGGCCGCCGCGATCGCGGGTGGAGTCAGTGAGCAGAGCAAGATGAGCAATATGCCGCTTCGCTCAAGCCAATGCATCATCGGTGCTGCGCCTTGTGGGGTCAGATTGTCCGACAGTAACAACCTGCTAGCCCTTTTGAACAGTGCCCTGGGTCAAGTGCGCTTCAGTTTTGTGCTGGTAACTCGGGCAGGGCACGCAGGCCTTGCTCGTAACGGGCAAGGTCAAAGGCGCGGTCATCACGCAACATCACCTCGATTTCATCGGCCAACACCAGCGCCATCAACTCGATGATTGCCTCACGCTCATAGCCGACCAGGGTCAACTTGTTCAGCACGGCTTGGACGAAGGCTGGCTCGCCGGCTTCGAGTTGGTTCTCAATGGCCTGGGTCAGGGTGTCCTCGGCAAACGCTTCGTCGTCTTGCTCGCTCATTTTCTGCTCCGAAAGGGGGGGGCTAACTCTGGGCAAAGTCCAACAAGGCTTGGCCCGTCAGGCGGTAGGTGGTCCATTCGTCTTGGGGCTTGGCGCCGAAGGACTCATAAAACTCAATAGCGGGGGTGTTCCAGTCCAGTACGGCCCACTCCAAGCGGCCACAACCTTTGCTCACGGCCAGTTGTGCGAGGTGCCGGAGCAATGCCTTGCCTGCGCCGATTTTGCGGTGGTCGGGGCTGACGTACAGGTCTTCGAGGTAGATGCCGTGCTTGCCTAGCCAGGTCGAATAGCTGAAGAAATACACGGCATAGCCAACCGGCACGCCGTTCTGCTCACAAATCAGCGCGTGCGACGTGCTGTCAGGGCCAAACAAACTGGCCTGGATGCCGGCCACATCGGTTTTCACCTCGTGTTCGGCTTTCTCATAGATCGCCAGGTCAGTAATAAAGTCCAGGATCAGGGCCGCGTCTTCGACGGTGGCAGGGCGGATGTGCAGGGCCATGGTGGTGTTCTCAACGGGCAGCGGGTTGTGCTCGTCCAGGAGACAAATGGTGCAGAGCCCTTCTGCCTCCTGGGTGCCTTCGATATAGCGCACACGACGGCTGGCTGAGTTTCGATCAGCGGAGAAGCGAAATCGTGGGCGCTTTATATCGGTCATGGTGGGCTTAGCGCTCAGCCAGCAGGGCTTTGCCACGCACCACGGCTGCGCGCACCTGATTCGGTGCGGTGCCGCCGATATGGTCACGGGCATTCACCGAGCCTTCCAGGGTCAGCACGGCGAACACATCCTGCTCGATCTGGTCGCTGAACTGGCGCAGCTCTTCCAGGCTCATTTCCGCTAGGTCTTTACCGCTGTCGACACCGTATTTCACCGCATGGCCGACGATTTCGTGGCAGTCGCGGAACGGCAGGCCACGGCGTACCAGGTAGTCGGCGAGGTCCGTGGCGGTGGAGAAGCCGCGCAGGGCCGCTTCACGCATGATCGCGTGCTTGGGCTTGATCGCCGGGATCATGTCGGCGAAGGCGCGCAGCGAGTCGCGCAGGGTGTCGGCGGCGTCGAACAGCGGCTCTTTGTCTTCCTGGTTGTCCTTGTTGTAGGCCAGCGGCTGGCCTTTCATCAGGGTCAGCAGGCCGGTCAGTGCGCCGAATACCCGGCCGGTTTTACCGCGTACCAGTTCGGGGACGTCGGGGTTTTTCTTTTGCGGCATGATCGAGCTGCCGGTGCAGAAGCGATCCGGCAGGTCGATAAATTGGAACTGCGCGCTGGTCCACAGCACCAGCTCTTCGGAGAAGCGCGACAGGTGCATCATGGCAATCGAGGCGGCGGCGCAGAATTCGATGGCGAAGTCGCGATCCGACACACCATCCAGCGAGTTGCCGCCGACTGCATCGAACCCCAGCAGTTGCGCGGTGACTTCGCGCTGAATCGGGTAGGTGGTGCCAGCCAGCGCGGCCGAGCCAAGCGGCATACGGTTGGTGCGCTTGCGGCAATCGACCAGGCGCTCGTAGTCGCGGCTGAGCATCTCAAACCAGGCCAGCAGGTGATGGCCGAAGGTTACTGGCTGCGCAGTTTGCAAGTGGGTGAAGCCCGGCATGATGGTTTCCGCCTCACGCTCGGCCTGTTCCAGCAGACCCTGCTGCAGGCGGGTGATTTCGCCGAGGATCAGGTCGATTTCGTCGCGCAGCCACAGGCGAATATCGGTAGCGACCTGGTCGTTGCGGCTACGCCCGGTGTGCAGCTTCTTGCCGGTGACGCCAATGCGATCGGTCAGGCGCGCTTCGATGTTCATGTGCACGTCTTCCAGGTCGACGCGCCAGTCGAACTGACCGGCCTCGATTTCGCCCTGGATCTGCGTCAGGCCTTCGATGATGCTGTCGCGCTCAGCGTCTGTCAGAACGCCGACCTTGGCCAGCATGGTGGCGTGGGCGATGGAGCCCATAATGTCGTGGCGATAGAGGCGCTTGTCGAATTCGACGGATGCGGTAAAACGGGCAACAAAGGCGTCGACGGGCTCGCTGAAGCGGCCGCCCCAGGATTGGTTGGTTTTTTCAGTGCTCATGGGCTTCGCTCGCTGGTGCGCTAAAACGGGCTGGCCGCACGTGGCGGCCGGCAAGACGGAAAAGTGTGCCGATAATAACAGGCTGGCCGGCAAATTCGCCGCGTCGCGTTATCCGCTGCTGCAGCGGGGCGCGGGACGGGTAATGTTGCGCCGTTCACAGTTTTATTGTGGTGGGCGCATTTCGGTGCTTTATTTCGCCCGGCCGTAGCGGTCTATCTTGCTGCTGGGGCGGCTCACGCGGAAACTGCGGCGATGAAAATAAAAAAACCGTTATCAAAAAAGCAGCCTCCCCTGGTCGATGACTTCTTCGTTCCTGAACTGTGCGAGCCGGAAGCGTTGCTGAGCATGGTGTTGTTGGCGGAGTTGCTGGTGCTGGTGCTGGTGCTCGCTGAACCGATGTTGCCGGGTTTTGACTGGGTGCGTCTGGCCCTGACTTCGCTCTTTGTGCAGTGGATCGTGCTGCTCTCGGCCGCCGTGTTGTGCCGCCTGCGCCCGTTAATGGCGCGTATGCCCGCGGCCACGGCCGGCGCCTTGTGCTGCGCCATTGTGGTCGCGCTGACATTAGGCTGTACCGCCGTCGCCGATTATTACGAACTGGGCGGGCCGTTGCCGCGGATTGGCGAGGTCAACCTGTACCTGCGGCATGCATTGATCAGCTTGATCATGTCGGCGCTGCTGCTGCGTTACTTCTATCTGCAAAGCCAATGGCGTAAGCAGGAACAGGCCGAGCTGCGTGCGCGCATCGAGTCACTGCAGGCGCGCATCCGTCCACACTTTTTGTTCAACAGCCTAAACAGCATTGCCAGTTTGGTGGTTGTTGACCCATACAAGGCTGAGCAGGCCGTGCTGGATCTCTCCGATCTGTTCCGCGCCAGTTTGGCCAAGCCCGGCAACTTGGTGCCCTGGCGCGAAGAACTGGAGCTGGCGCAACGATATTTGTCGATTGAGCGCTATCGGCTCGGCGAGCGTCTACAGTTGCAATGGGAGGTGGCCGGCGTGCCGGACGATTTGCCGATTCCACAATTGACGTTGCAACCCTTATTGGAAAACGCCTTGATCTACGGCATTGCGCCGCGTATCGAAGGCGGCTTGGTGCGGGTTGAGGCGAGTTATCACGAGGGGGTATTCCAACTGTGCGTGAGCAATCCATACGAACAACTCGGCGAGCAACCGCCATCGAACGGCACGCATCAGGCGCTGAGCAATATTGATGCGCGCCTGGTGGCACTTTTCGGCCCGCGGGCCAGTCTTAGCGTAGAGCGCCGTGACGGCCGCCATTTCACCTGTCTACGCTATCCTTGTGTGAGACCCAAGCAGGAAGCCCGTGCATTATGAATGTCCTGATTGTCGATGATGAACCCCTGGCCCGTGAGCGCCTAAGCCGTATGGTGGGCGAGCTCGATGGCTATCGTGTGCTTGAACCCTCAGCCAGCAACGGTGAGGAGGCCCTGAGCCTGATCGACAGCCTGAAACCGGATGTGGTGCTTTTGGATATCCGCATGCCTGGCATGGATGGGCTGCAGGTGGCCGCCAAACTGTGTGAGCGCGAGGCGCCGCCGGCGGTGATTTTTTGTACGGCTCATGACGAGTTTGCCTTGGAAGCTTTCCAGGTCAGTGCGGTGGGCTATCTGGTCAAACCGGTGCGGGCGGAAAGCCTCAGTGAAGCGCTGAAGAAAGCCGAACGCCCGAACCGCGTGCAACTGGCCGCGTTGACTCGTCCAGCGGGGGACAGTGGCGGTGGCCCGCGCAGCCACATCAGTGCGCGTACGCGCAAAGGAATTGAGCTGATCCCGCTGGATCAGGTGATCTATTTTATTGCTGATCACAAATACGTGACCCTGCGCCACGTCGGCGGTGAAGTGCTGCTGGATGAGCCCCTAAAGGCGCTGGAAGATGAATTTGGTGATCGCTTCGTGCGTATTCACCGCAATGCGTTGGTGGCCCGCGAGCGCATCGAGCGGCTACAGCGCACGCCACTCGGGCATTTCCAGCTGTTTCTCAAAGGCATGGACGAAGAAGCACTGATTGTCAGCCGCCGGCATGTGGCTGGGGTACGCAAGTTGATGCACAACCTTTAGCGTTTGGTTGGATCTGCGGCACCCCGGCGATCCGACCGTAGAGGCGAAGGGGCATTGACTGTCCGGTTGCAGGCCTGATGTGGGCCAGCCTGTTATTATCCCCGGCAGTTCGTTTTCTGGAATTGCTCATGTCTCGCGAAATTCGCATCGCCACCCGTAAAAGTGCCCTGGCCCTGTGGCAGGCTGAACACGTCAAAGCGCGTCTCGAACAGGCGCATCCTGGCCTCAAGGTCAGCCTGGTACCAATGGTCAGCCGTGGCGACAAACTGCTCGATGCGCCGCTGGCGAAGATTGGCGGCAAGGGTCTGTTTGTCAAAGAGCTAGAAACCGCGTTGCTGGAGAATCAGGCTGACATCGCTGTGCATTCGATGAAGGATGTACCGATGGATTTCCCTGAAGGCCTGGGCTTGTACTGCATCTGCGAGCGCGAAGATCCGCGTGACGCCTTCGTTTCAAACACCTACGCAAGCCTCGATGCCTTGCCTTCCGGTAGCGTGGTCGGCACTTCCAGTCTTCGCCGTCAGGCCCAGCTGCTGGCGCGCCGGCCGGATCTGAAAATCCAGTTCCTGCGTGGCAACGTCAACACCCGCCTGGCCAAGCTGGATGCCGGCGACTACGACGCGATCATCCTCGCCGCAGCGGGTCTGATCCGTCTGGGCTTCGAAAGCCGCATTCGCGCCTCGATCAGCGCCGAAGACAGCCTGCCGGCTGGCGGCCAGGGGGCTGTGGGGATTGAGTGCCGCAGCGCCGACAGCGAAATCCATGCCCTGCTGGCGCCCCTGCATCACCGCGACACCGCGGTGCGGGTAACGGCCGAGCGCGCGCTAAACAAACACCTGAATGGTGGCTGCCAGGTGCCGATCGCCTGTTATGCGCTGCTTGAAGGTGAGCAGCTGTGGTTGCGCGGTTTGGTCGGCCAGCCGGATGGTTCGCAACTGCTGCGCGCCGAGCAGCGCGCCAGTAGTGCCGATGCCGAAAAACTCGGCGTTGCGGTGGCTGAAGCCCTGTTGGCGCAGGGTGCAGCGGCCATCCTGCAAGCTGTGTACGGTGAGGCCGCAGCCGAGTGAAAGGGTGGCGTTTGCTGCTAACGCGGCCGACTCAGGAGTCGGCCGCACTCGCTGCAACCTTGGCCCAGCAGGGTATTTACAGCAGCAGTTTGCCGTTGCTGGCGATCGAGGCGCTGGGCGAGTGTGCCGAACTACGCGCCACCCTTATGGGGCTGAGCCGCTACTGCGCGGTGATCGTAGTGAGTAAGCCCGCAGCGCGTTTGGGGCTCGAACTATTGCAGCGCTACCAAGTGGCAACACCTGTCACCCAGCCTTGGTTCAGTGTTGGTGCTGCTACGTCGCAGCTCCTTCAGGAGCATGGCCTGCAGGTGCATTATCCCGATCAGGGCGATGACAGTGAGGCGCTGCTGGCGTTGCCGGCATTTCAGCATGCTCTGGCGGCGGCCACTGATCCACGGGTGCTGATCCTGCGTGGTGAAGGTGGTCGAGAGTACATGGCCGAGCGGTTGCGCGGCCAAGGCGTGCAGGTGGACTGTCTCGCCCTGTATCGGCGGGTGCTGCCGGAATACCCGCCGGCGGCGCTGGCCAAGCAGGTTGAAACCGAACACTTGAACGCCCTGATGGTCAGCAGTGGGCAGGGCTTTGTGCATTTGCGCGAGTTGGCTGCCGAGGCGTGGGCTGAGCTGGCCCTGCTACCCTTATTTGTACCCAGCCCGCGCGTCGCCGAAATGGCCCGTGCGGCAGGTGCGCAATTTGTTGTGGATTGCCGTGGCGCGAGTGCCGCGGCGTTGCTGGCGGCGTTGCAAGCGCAACCTACCCCTGATCTCTGACGCAAAGGATGGATACGTGAGCGAAGCAACTACTCCGAAAGATCAAGCCCCGAACGAGCAAGCGCAGACGCCGGTGGATGCCGCCACGGACATACCGCTCACGCCTGCACCCGGCGCGAATAAATCGGCCGCACGTGGTAATGGCCTGGCGCTGCTGGCATTACTGATTGCGGCGGCAGGTGCCGGCGCTGGGGGCTGGGGGCTGTGGCAGCTACACGGGATGGAGGCACGCGAGCAGCAACAGCTGAGCCAGTTGCAGGATGGGCGTAATGAAGCGCTGAGCGCGGCGCAGAGCCTGACGCAGGTTGGCCGGACGCTGGAGGCGCGTATCGACCAGCTGCCCAGCGTTGATGAGTTGGAGTCGCGTCGTCGCCTGCTGACGCAGCTGCAAGGGGAGCAGCAGTTACTTAACCAGCGTCTGGAGACAGTGCTGGGAGCCAGCCGGCAAGACTGGCGCTTGGCTGAAGCCGAGCACCTGCTGCGCCTGGCCAGCCTGCGACTGTCTGCGTTGCAGGACATAAGCAGTGCCACCGCGCTGGTGCAGGCCGCCGATGAAATCCTCCGTGAACAAAATGATCCTGCTGCGTTTGCTGCTCGTGAGCAGTTGGCCAAGAGCCTGCAAGCGCTACGTTCGACCCTCAACCCTGACCGTACCGGGTTGTTCCTCCAGCTCGGCGCGTTGCGTGAGCAGGTAGCACAACTCAATGCCCAGGCTCCGGTGTTTAGTGGCGAAGGTGGTGTGCTCAGTGAATTGGCGAGCGAGGGTGCTGCTGAGCCGCAATGGTGGCAGCGCGCCTTGCAGACCTTGGCGGAATATTTCCGCATCGACTTCAATGCCGATCGCAATATTCGCCCGATGTTGGCCGGCCAGAGCCTGACTCAGGTGCGCCTGGCACTCAGCCTGGCGCTGGAGCAGGCGCAATGGGGCGCGTTGCATGGCCAGAGCGACGTCTATCGACAGGCGTTGCAGCAGGCGCGCGAGGTGTTGGATGCGCACTTTGATCTGGATAACCCGAACCGTCGTGCCTTACGCGCGCGCATCGATGAATTGGCTGAGCAGCCGATTGCGGTAACACCACCGGACTTGGCGCCAACGCTGAATGCCGTGCAGGCATACATTCAGGCCAAGCAGGCCGCACGTCTGCAGCAGCCCAGCGAGACTAAGCCAGCGGCCAGTGCCGCAGAGGCTGCCGAGGCTTCATCGCAGGAGGCGCTGCAATGAAGCGTATCTACTGGTTGCTGTTGATCTTGGCGGTTGTCGCCGCCGTCGCCAGTCTGGTGTTGTTCGGTCTGCCGTTGGCCGAGCACAAGGGCTATGTGCTGATTGCCTTTCAGGGCTTCCGCTATGAGTCCAGTCTGTGGGCATTTGTAGCGTTGGTGTTGGTGGTTTGGCTATTGGTTTACCTGGTACGCCTGAGCCTGAGATTGCTGGTCACGTCTGGCGGTTTGCTCAACCCCTGGTCCTCTTTGCACAATCGTCGCCGCGCGCGTGTGGCATCGCAGCAGGGCTTTCTTGACCTGGCTGAAGGCCGTTGGGCTCGCGCGCTACGTCACCTGAAACAGGCGGCAGACCATTCGCCGCAGCCATTGAGTTATTACCTGGGGGCGGCGCGTGCCGCGCACCAGCTGGGTCAATACGCAGACAGTGACGACCTGCTGGAACAGGCCCTCAACCGTCAGCCGCAAGCGGAGCTGGCGATTGCCTTGCAGCATGCTGAGCTGCAACTGGCGCGCGGCCAGACTGCTGAGGCGCTGGAGACCTTGCAGGTCATGCGCTCGCGCCACCCGCACCACCACCTCGTGCTGCGTCAGCTGCAGCAGCTTTATCTGCAGTCTGAAGATTGGTCGGCCCTGCTTGGCCTGTTGCCGGATCTGCGTAAAGAAAAAATACTCGGCAATGCCGAACTGAGTGAGCTGGAACGCCAGGCTTGGCGCGGGCGCTTGTTGCAGGCGGGGCAGCAGGAAGAAGGTGACGCGCAAGCGGCTCTAGCGGTGTTGCAACAGGCCTGGCAAGCCATGCCGGCAGCACAGCATAAGCAACCCGAGCTGGTGGCAGTGTATGCCGAGCAACTGCGCCAATTGGGCGCCGAAGCTGAGGCGGAAGAGCTGCTGCGGCATTTCCTCAAACAGCATTACGACACGGCCCTGGTGCGCCTTTACGGCTTGTTGCGTGGATCGGATCTTGGGCGCCAGTTGCAGGCGGCCGAAGGCTGGTTGAAGCAGCACCCAGACGATGCTGGCTTGCTGTTGACGTTGGGGCGACTATGCCTGCACAGCCAACTGTGGGGTAAGGCCCAGGATTACCTGGAAAGCAGCCTGACCTTCCAGCGTCATCCGGAAACCTGCACCGAACTGGCCCGTCTGCAAGCGCAGTTGGGTGACCTGGCGCGCAGTAACAGCCTGTATCAGGAAGGTTTGAGTTTGCTCGATTCACGGTTGTGCACGCCGGCTTTACCGGTAACCACCTGAACTAAGCGTTTTGTGAGGTGCTTATGCGAGCCTTGTTGATGGGATGCCTGGCGTTGTTGCTGCTCGGTTGCGCGGGGCCCCAGGTCAGCGACTATGCCCGTGAGCAGCCCAGCCTGGAGCTGAGTGATTACTTCAACGGTGAGTTGCAGGCCTGGGGCATGTTTCAGAACCGTTCCGGCGAGGTGGTCAAACGCTTCCATGTGGCCATGACTGGCACCTGGAACGGCGATGTGGGTGTGCTCGACGAGCGCTTCACCTACAGCGATGGCAGCACCGAACGGCGCGTCTGGACCCTAAAAAAACAGGCTGACGGCAGTTGGCGTGGCACGGCCGATGATGTGGTGGGCGAGGCTATCGGTCACGTTGCAGGCAATGCCCTAAATTGGCGTTACCAGCTACGCCTGAAGGTCGATGACTCGACCTATGTCGTTGATTTTGATGATTGGATGTACCTGATGGACGGTCAAGTCATGCTTAACCGGGCGCGTATGTCCAAGTGGGGCATTGATCTTGGCCAGGTTACCCTGAGCTTTTATAAGCCTGCGCTGGTTGAGGGCACTCAGTAATTACCGGTTAAACGCTTGTATGAAATTATCTCCGGAGCTGCCTTGAAGGCTTAGGCCTGCGGGAATAGTCTGGCTGCAGCACTGCCGGAAAGTTGCCGCTTCACGGCTGTCTTCCCCGACCCTGCTCGAACTGACAAAAAACTGTCTCGGCGCAGGCGAACAACACTAATAGCAATAGGGAAGTAGAGGTCATCATGCTCGAGAGTTGTCAGAACGCCCAAGAACGCTGGGGTGGAGTTCACCTGCTGATTGACCGCTGGCTGCAAGAGCGCAAGGAACTGGTGGAGGCATACGCCGCCATCGACGGTTCAGCGCAAGCGTCAGCCGCTAAGACGCTGCTGAGTTTCTGCGAAATCCTGGTCGACTATGTGTCGGCGGGTCACTTCGAGGTCTATGAGCAACTGACCAGCGAAGCCAAAGCATTTGGTGATCAGCGCGGGCTTGAGTTAGCCAAGCAAATCTACCCGCGTATTGAGGTGATTACCGAAGTGGCGCTGGCGTTCAATGATCGCTGCGACACGGGCGACTGTGCTGACTCGGCATCGCTGCTTGATGAGCTGAAACGCCTGGGTCAGCTTCTGCATGAGCGTTTCGAGTTGGAGGACTGCCTGATTGAAGTCCTGCACAACGCCCATCAGGAACAGGCCGCGCCAGCGCTCTGATTCGCTACTCCTTGGTGTCGAGCAATTCCAGTTCGAACACCAGGGGTGCGTAGGGAGGGATCAGATCCCCTGCACCCTCTTCGCCATACGCCTGGGCCGAGGGAATCACCAAACGCCACTGCGCACCTACCGGCATCTCCTGCACGGCGCTGCGCCATCCGGCGATTACGCTATCCAAGCGAAACCACTGCGCAGTCTGGCTTTCGTCAAATTGGCTGCCATCGGCCAGAAAACCGATATAGCGCACGTGAATACGGTCTTTCGGGCCAGGTTTGCGACCGCTGCCGGCGCGCAGTTCCTGCATCAGCACACCATCCTGCAGTACGCGCACGCCCGCTTTGGCTTTCTCCTTGGCGAGAAAACGCTGCTCGGCGGCTTTAGCTTTTTCGATGCGTTCCGGCGCTTCGCTCAGGTGCGCTTCATGTTCAGCCAACAGGCTTTCGATGCGCTTGGCGTCCAGTGCCAGCGGCTCGTAGTGGTAGGCCTGGCGCAGCCCATCGAGCAGGGCCTGCAGCTGTAAATCAGGCACTTCATCGCGCAGCCGCTCGCCGAGCCTGACTCCCAGGCTGTAGGCGAGATCATGGTTATGATTATCTGCTTGAGCCCAGGGTGCGAGCAGGCAGATCAGAAGCAGGGTAAAGCGTGACATGGCGGTTCTCCGGCCGAAGGTGCGCCGATTATGCCTGCCAAGTGCGCCACCTCAATGCACGAGGTGGCAAGGCAGGTGAGAGGAGGTCTAGTATGACGTCATCTCATCCGCCAGGAGGCGCGTCATGTCGGCTAAAAAGAACGCAAAGAAGAATTCAGTGAGTACCCCCCTGCACTTGTTGCAGCAGCTTTCCAGTAGCCTGCTTGAGCATCTTGAGGACGCTTGTACGCGTGCCTTGGTTGATGCTGAGAAGTTGCTCGCCAAGCTGGAAAAGCAGCGCGGCAAAGCTCAGGAAAAACTGCATAAAGCGCGCAGCAAAATGCAGGACGCGGCCGTTGCCGGTAAAGCCAAGGCCCAGGCCAAAGCAAAAGACGCGGTGTCTGAGTTGGAGCAACTGCTCGATACCTTGAAAGACCGTCAAAGCGAAACCCGCAGCTATATCGCAGGGCTTAAGCGTGACGCTCAGGAAAGCCTGAAACTGGCTCAGGGCGTCGGTAAGGTCAAAGAAGCCGCGAACAAGGCGCTGGATAGTCGCACTGCCAAGGCCGCGATGGTCGAGCCTGCAGCCAAGCCCGTAGCCCGCAAAGCCCCGGCAAAAGCGCCCGCCAGCACAGCATCCGCCAAACCCGCCCGCAAGCCTGCGGCAAGCACGGCCAAGGCCCCGGCGAAGCCAGCGGCTAAAGCCCCTGTGGCAGCAAAGCCTGTGGCGAAAGCGCCGGCCAAGCCAGTGGCCGCTAAGGCGCCCGCTAAACCAGCCGCTCAACCAGCCGCTCAACCAGCCGCCAAGGCACCGGCCAAAGCACCCGCCGCAGCCAAGCCAGCGGCAAAGCCGCCAGTCAAGACGCCGGCAGCTACTAGCCGTGCCAAGCCAGCCGCTAGCAGAACAACGGCCGCTAAACCTGCCGTTAAAAAAGCTCCAGCCGCTAAGCCCGCCAGTAAGCCGGCCGCCAAGCCAGTGGCTGCCAAGGTCGAAGCGCCTGTTACAGCCGCTGACAGCTCCGCGTCTGGCGCCGTTTAGTCCGTGAGTTGAGCCGCCGCGGTGCGTAGCCTGTGCAGCGCATCGTGGTCGGCCGCATCACCCGCCAGGCGTTCCAGCCATTCTGCGGGCGCTATTGCGGCGTCGTTTAGCCAGTTCTGAATCTGCGCTGACAGACGTTCCAGCAACTCTTGCTCAGCCTCTAACTCAAGCCGTTTCACCTGTTCGCGCAGGTGCGCCAGGGGCTTATCGCGTTGGGCTTGTTCGCGCCAGGCTTGCCGTACCTGTCGCAGGGGTTCGATTACCTGCTGCTGCCAAGGCTGCGCAAGGCCATGCAGGGCATCGATGCGTGCTTGGTTGCAGGTCACCTGATGGCGTTCCAGCCAGGCGGCGCACAGCAGCAGGCAAACGTCAGCCCCTTGCGCTTGTAATTGCAGGCAGGCGGCTTCGACGCCGGGGCGTTGATAGAGTGCTTCGGCGAATCGCCACAGATCAGTGGACATGGTGCTTTCCGGATTTCTCAAGGGGGACTCTGGTAGACTCCGCCGCCATTATGATCCGACTCCAGAACCTGACTTTACAGCGTGGCCCTCAGCGTTTGCTAGAAGACGCCGAGATGACCCTGCACCCCGGCCACAAAGCCGGCCTGATCGGCGCCAACGGTGCCGGCAAATCCAGCCTGTTTGCCCTGTTTCGTGGCGAGCTGAGTGCGGACGCGGGCGACTGCCTGATTCCCGCCGATTGGCGAGTGGCCCACATGCGCCAGGAGATCGACGCGGTCGAGCGCCAGGCGGTGGACTACGTGCTCGATGGTGACGTGCAGTTGCGGCGGGTGCAGGCCGAATTGGCCGTCGCCGAAGCCGCGCATGACGGCGCTGCGGTGGCGCGCTTGCACATCGAGCTGGACACCCTCGACGGTTACACCGCCGATGCCCGTGCGCGCAAACTGCTCGCCGGCCTGGGTTTCGACAGCGCGCAGATGGACCGCCGCGTCGGCGATTTCTCCGGCGGTTGGCGTATGCGCCTGAATCTTGCGCAGGCGCTGATGTGCCCGTCCGACCTGCTGCTGCTCGACGAGCCGACCAACCACCTCGATCTGGATGCGATTCTCTGGCTGGAAAGCTGGCTGAAGGGCTATCCCGGCACCTTGCTGTTGATTTCTCACGACCGTGATTTCCTCGATGCCGTGGTCGATCACGTCGCTCACCTCGATCAGCAGAAGCTGACCCTGTATCGCGGTGGCTATTCGGCCTTCGAGCGCACCCGTGCCGAGCGTCTGGCGCAGCAGCAGCAGGCCTACGAGAAGCAGCAGGCACAGCGCGCGCACATGGAAAAGTATATTGCGCGCTTCAAGGCCCAGGCCACCAAGGCGCGCCAGGCGCAGAGCCGAATCAAGGCGCTGGAACGTATGGAGGAGTTGTCGGCCGCGCATGTCGACTCGCCCTTTGATTTCAGCTTCCGCGAGGCGGACAAGATTTCCAGCCCGCTGCTGAGCCTTAGCGAAGGCCGCCTCGGTTATGGCGACAAGGTGGTACTGGAAAAGGTCAAACTGAGCTTGGTTCCCGGCGCGCGCTTGGGCCTGCTCGGGCCGAACGGCGCGGGTAAGTCGACCCTGATCAAAAACCTGTCGAATGAGCTGCAGCCGATCAGCGGTCACCTGCAACGCGGCGAGAACTTGGTCGTCGGCTATTTTGCCCAGCACCAGCTCGATGCCCTGGATGACAAGGCCAGCCCGCTGCTGCATTTTCAGCGCCTGGCACCGACCGAGCGTGAACAGACCCTGCGCGACTTCCTCGGTGGTTTCGACTTCCGTGGCCCACGTTGCGACGAGCCGGTGCTGAATTTCTCCGGCGGCGAGAAAGCCCGTCTGGCCTTGGCGCTGATTGCCTGGGGCAAGCCCAACCTGCTGCTGCTCGATGAACCGACCAACCACCTCGACCTGGAAATGCGCCTGGCGCTGACCATGGCGCTGCAGGAATTCAGTGGCGCCGTAGTGGTGGTGTCCCACGACCGGCACTTGCTGAAAAGCACCACCGATGAGTTCCTGTTGGTCGCCGATGGTCAGGTGCAGCCGTTTGACGGTGACCTGGAAGACTACGCGCGTTGGCTGGTGGATTACCGCACGCGGCAGGCACCGAGCAGCAGCGGCGAGAGCAACCCGGATAAAGCCGACAAGCGCGTGCAGCGTCAGGCAGCGGCCGCGCTGCGTCAGCAACTGGCGCCGCACAAACGTGAAGCCGACAAGCTGGAGAAAGAGCTGGGCCAGCTGCATGAAAAGCTGGCTGCCGTGGAAGCCCGTTTGGCTGATAGCGAGATCTACGAAGCTGCGCAGAAGGACGCATTGCGTGATGCCCTGGCTGAGCAGGCTAAGCTGAAAAGCCGCGAAGCCGATCTGGAGGAGCGTTGGATGTCTGCACTGGAAACCCTCGAAGCCTTGCAGGCTGAGCTGGAAGCGGCCAGTTGAACATCACCCTGCCTACCCTTGAATGGCTGATGACCTGGCGCGAACCGCTGGTCAGAACCGGCCAGGTGATCTTGATCCTGCTGCTGGCCTGGGTGTTTCAGCGCATCTTCACTCGCGGCATCACCCGTCTCGGCAACCGTTATCCGCAGCTACCGGCCGAGCTACTGATGCCGTTGCGCGGTTTGCTGCGCTGGTTGATTCTCGGCAGTGCCTTTATGTTGGTGCTGGAGCGTTTGGGCGTTTCCGCTCAGGTGCTGTGGACGGCCCTCACCGGGTTTGCCGCCGTGGCGGCGATTGCCTTTTTCGCCATCTGGAGCGTGTTGTCCAACATGTTCTGCGCGCTGCTGATTTTCGCCATGGGGCCGTTCCGTCTGGGCGATTGTGTCGAGGTGCTGGAAAGTGCCGACAAGCCCGGCGTGCGTGGGCGCGTGGTAGCGATCAACCTGTTCTATACCACCCTGGAAGACCTCAGCGGTGATGCGCCCGGCGCCTGGGTGCAGATTCCCAATAGCCTGTTTTTCCAAAAAGCCGTGCGCCGCTGGCGTAATGGTCAACTCCCCCCTGAGCGTACCTCCGAGATCTGATTCCTATGGAATGGCTGAGCAACCCTGAAATCTGGGTCGCGTTTCTGACCCTGACTGCCCTGGAAATTGTCCTGGGCATCGACAACATCATCTTTATCTCGATTCTGGTCAGCCGCCTGCCCAAGCATCAGCAACCCAAGGCGCGCTTCTTCGGCCTGGCGTTAGCCATGGGCACGCGAATTCTGCTGCTGTTGTCGATCAGCTGGGTGATGCGCCTGACGGCCGACCTGTTCCATGTGTTCGATCAAGGCTTCTCCGGGCGTGATCTGATCCTGCTCTTTGGTGGCCTGTTCCTGTTGTGGAAGAGCACTGCCGAGATCTTCCACAGCCTGGAAGGCGAAGAAGAAGCTCAGGCCGTCGGCGGCAAGACCTATGGCTTTATGGGCATCATCGTGCAGATCGCTATCATCGACATCGTGTTCTCTCTGGATTCGGTGATTACTGCAGTCGGCCTGGTCGACAACGTGCCCGTCATGGTCGCGGCCATCATCATCTCGGTGATCGTGATGATGCTCTCGGCAGGCACCATCAGCGACTTTATCGACAAGCACCCGAGCCTGAAAATACTCGCCCTGTCGTTCCTCATCGTGGTCGGTACTGTGCTGGTTGCCGAAGCCTTCGGCGTGCATGTGCCTAAGGGTTATGTGTACTTCGCCATGGCCTTCTCGCTGGCGGTGGAAGCCGTCAATATCCGCATGCGTGTGGCCCGTGCCCGCGCGCGCAAGGAAGAAGGGTTGGATCCAGTGCAGCTGCGTAAAGGTTCGCCGGACTGATTCACTGGCTGGGCGAGTTACACAACAAGGGGTAGGCTGCATGGCTTACCCCTTTTTTATTGTTCTGTTTGAGGTGTGTGCGATGGTATTGGAAACCTGGCTTGCGTTCTTTGTTGCCTGTTGGATCATCAGCCTGTCGCCAGGCGCCGGGGCGATTGCTTCGATGTCGGCCGGTTTGCAGTATGGCTTCTGGCGGGGCTACTGGAATGCTCTAGGTTTGCAGCTGGGCTTGGCGTTGCAGATTGCCATTGTGGCGGCTGGGGTCGGGGCGGTCTTGGCAGCGTCGGAGTTAGCCTTCAGCCTGATCAAGTGGTTTGGCGTGGCGTACCTGGTGTACCTCGGCTATCGCCAGTGGCAGGCCTTGCCCAGTGATATGATGGCGCAAACCGAGCGTCCCATCGGGCGGCCGCTGAGCTTGGTGTTGCGCGGTTTTCTGGTCAATTTCGGCAACCCCAAGGCGATCGTTTTCATACTCGCGGTGTTGCCGCAGTTCATCAATCCACAGGCGCCGTTGTTGATCCAGTACCTGCTGATAGGCGTGACCATGATCTGCGTTGATCTGATCGTTATGGCCGGCTACACCGGCCTGGCGGCACGGGTGTTGCGTGCGCTGCGTTCGCCACGCCAACAGCAACTGATGAACCGCACCTTCGGCGCGCTGTTTATTGGTGCGGCGGCCTTGCTGGCCAGTGTGCGCCGCGCGCCGATCTGATCTAAGCGGGTTGAGTTACCAAGGAATCGGCTGGCCGTCCCAGCCCCAGAACGTGCCGGTTTGCTCGGGGCCGTGCCGTTCAACCTGCGCCAGCAGGCATTCGGCGGCATAGCTTGGGGTGAACAGTTGGTCGGCCGGCACATTGGCCTGAAAGGGTTTCGACAGCTCAGTGTCGGTGGTGCCGGGGTGCAGGCTGAGTACGCAGCTGTTGGGATTGAGGCGGCTGAGCTCAATGCTCGCAGTGTGTAGCAACTGGTTGAGTGCCGCTTTGCTGGCGCGGTAGCTGTACCAGCCGCCTAGGCGGTTGTCGCCAATTGAGCCAACCCGTGCCGACAGCGCCGCGACCGTGCACGGGTGCTTGCCGCGTAACAACGGCAGCAGGTGCTTGAGCAGCAAGATCGGCGCGAAGCTGTTGCGCGCAAAGGTGGTTAGCAGCCCCTCAAGGTTGAGTTGGGCCAGGCCCTTTTCGGCTTTGGCGGCGCCGTCCTGTAGCACTCCGACCGTGCACAGCAGCAGGTGCAGGCGCGGTATTGCTGCGCGCAGCTGTGTGGCCAATTCACTTAGAGCCTGTTCATCGCATACATCGACATCCAGGCAGTGCAGGCGCGTGCCATGTTCTAGGGCCAGTGCCTGCAGTTCGGCAGCTTGGCTGGCCTGGCGGGCAACCGCCCAAACACCGGCTATCTCTGCGCGGGCCAGTAGCTGCGTGGTCAGTGCCAAGCCGATACCACGGCTGGCACCACAGACCAGTGCATAGGCCGGTTCGTCGAGGCGTTGCGAAAAACTCATCGGAGCACTCCTGCGTGATTGCGACAATCCGTCGCGGATCTAGGTCGATCAGAGGTTGAGGAAAGCCAGTGCGAGGATGACAATGGTATTGTCATTCATTCGTATTTGGATCCTATCCTCTATGACTTCCGTATTGCGTTTCTGCAGCTGGTTGCTGATGCCCGTGTTGGCACTGTGTAGCCTGGCTGTTATGGCCGAGCCTATTGAGGGCGCGGCGCAAGCTTTGCATTTGTTGGGTTACCTAGGGGCTGACTACCCAGCCACCGTGGCCAATGGGCAAGTTGTCGACTCCGGCGAATACCGCGAGCAGCTTGAGTTTCTTACTGTACTGCAAGGCTTGATCGTTGCGCTGCCGGCGCGTGACGAGCAGGCCGAGCTGCAGCAGGGCGTGGCTAGCCTGCGTACGGGTATCGAACAGCGTGTCGAGGGCAACCTGGTCGCCCTGAAGGCCCGTGAGCTAGCCGCGACGCTGGCTACGGCCTATGGCGTCAGCCAGGCTCCGGCCATCACGCCCGACCCCAGCCGTGGCGCGCCGTTGTTCGCCCAGCACTGTAGCGTTTGCCATGGTGCTAGCGGTGCCGGCGATGGGCCGGCCGGCCTTGGTTTGGAGCCGCCACCGTCTAACCTGCGCGACCTGACGCGGCTGGACCGGTTAAGCCTGTATGACCTGTACAACACCGTCGGTCTGGGTATCGACGGCACCGATATGGCGGCCTTTGCTGATCAGCTGGATGAACGCCAGCGTTGGGACCTGGCCAGTTACATCGCCGGGTTCAGCGCCACGTCAGCTGATCAGGGCGAGCCGTTCAGCCTGACTGCGTTGTCGGGTATGACCCCTGCCGAAGTCGGCGCTGAGCAAGGTGAGGCAGCTGCTGCACGGTTCCGCGCTCAACGTGCGCAGCCGCCGGCGCAACAACGCGGCCCGCAGCAGTTGATTGGGCATACCCAGGCGATGCTCGAACGCAGCCTGAACGCCTACCGCGACGGCGATCACGAGCAGGCCTATGACCTTTCTGTCGCCGCTTATCTGGAAGGCTTCGAGCTGGTCGAGGGGGCGTTGAACAACCTCGATCCGGCGCAGCGCAAAACCACCGAGCGCGCCCTGATGGCCTATCGGCAGGCGCTGCAAGACGGTTTGTCGGTGCCTCAGGCCGCGCAACGTCTGGAGCAGGCCAAAGCCGAGCTGGCGACCTCCGCGGCGTTGCTCAACAGCGATGGTTTGTCGGGTTCGCTGAGTTTCTTCTCCAGCTTGCTGATCCTGCTGCGCGAGGGGTTGGAGGCGATTCTGGTGTTGGCGGCGATTCTCGCCTTCCTGCGCAACACCGGGCAGCAGCAGGCGGTGCGCAGTGTGCACGTCGGTTGGGGCCTGGCTCTGTTGGCCGGGGTGGCCACTTGGGCGCTGGCGGCGTACCTGATAGATGTCAGTGGCGCTCAGCGCGAGGTGCTTGAGGGCGTTACCGCACTGTTTGCCAGTGTCATGGTGCTCTGGCTGGGCGTGTGGATGCATGATCGCCGGCATGCCGCGGCGTGGCAGGATTACATCAAGAGCAGCCTGGTCGGCGGTGGTGGCCGTTTCGGCTTTGCCGTACTGGCGTTCTTCTCGGTGTACCGCGAGCTGTTTGAGGTCATCTTGTTCTACGAAACCCTCTGGCTACAGGCAGGCCCGCAAGGCCATGGCATGGTCCTGGCCGGTGCTGCTGCCGCTCTGGCGCTGCTGCTTGGCCTGGCTTGGGTGATCCTGCGCGGTTCACGCAAGTTGCCGCTGGCGACCTTCTTCGGCGCTAACGCGGTGCTGTTGTGCGTGCTCTCGGTGGTGTTTGCCGGCCATGGTGTGGCGGCTTTGCAAGAGGCCGGCGTGCTGAACACGCACCCCGTGGCCTTCTTCGAGTTCGACTGGTTGGGTATTCATGCGGATGCTTACGGTCTTGCCGCCCAGGCTGTCGCATTGGCGGCCATTGCGCTGTTTTATGGGCGTAGCTGGTTGGGCGAGCAGCGTCGGCTAGCAGTCTAAGCGCCAGGCTGTTGCCGGCATGGCTTACCATGTCGGCTTGCCTGCAAAGAGTAATGTGCCATGCGCGTGTGGATTGATGCCGATGCCTGCCCCAAAGCGGCCAAGGATCAGGTGGTGAAGTTCGCCCTGAAGCGCCGCTTCGAGGTGTTATTGGTAGCCGGTCAGGCTCAGGTTAAGCCGGCCTACAGCTGCGTGCGGCTGATCGTGGTACCCAGTGGCCCGGATGCCGCCGATGATTACCTGGTGGAACATGCCGTGCCCGGTGAGTTGGTGATTTGCAGCGATGTGCCGTTGGCCGATCGCCTGGTGAAAAAGGGCGTGGCGGTGCTGGACCCACGCGGCCGTGAGTTTGATGAGCGCAACATGGGCGACAAGCTGGCGGTGCGTAACCTGTTCACCGAGCTGCGTGAGGCGGGCCAGGTCAGTGGCGGGCAGCCGCCTTATGGCGAGCGCGACAAGCAGGCCTTTGCCAACTCACTGGATCGTATCCTCACCCGCTTGAGCCGTTAGCGCATCCTGCGTGCTGCTGTGGGAGGCGCTTTAGCGGCGAGCCTTGGCGTCTCATCGCGGCTAAAGCCTCTCCCACATCGCTGCTTTCTGAGCCGACCTGGACTATCCGCACAGATACGTGCCGGTGCCGACTGCCACCAGGGTGCCGTCATCGCTGTGCAATTCGCTGCGCACCACCGCGACCTTGTTGCCGCTGCGTAGCAGCACGGCGGTGGCGGTAAAGCGCTGGCCGCGCCCGGGGCGCAGGTAATCGATACGCAGGTCGATGGTGCCGAGTTTCGACAGCCGCGCCATGCGCTCGGCGCTGGACAGGTGCTGGTGTTTGTCGAAGGCGCCGATCAGCGCCATGGCGCCGCCCGCGACATCCAGCAAAGAAGAAATCACCCCACCATGCAGAATGCCGTGGACGAAGTTGCCGATCAGCTCGGGCTTCATCGGCAGGTGCATGGTAACGCGCTGGCTGCTTAGTTCATCCAGCTCGATGCCGAGCATCTGGTTGAAGGGAATACGCTGGAAGAACTGACTGACCGCTTGTTGCAGCTCGGTGTTCAGCTCGAAAGGTGGGTTGCTCATGGAGATCGTGCCTGGACGAAGGGACAATCAACCTGCCGCACTGTGGCTGATCTGGCCAGTGGCGCGGCGGGTGTGCCGCGCGCATTGGCGGGATTGGCCTTGGATTACTTAAGCCGGGTGGCTGAGCTCCAGCACCCGATCCACCAGCTTGTTGATGCCCGAGGCGGCTTCGCTGATTGACTGGGCAACCATATAAGCCGGCGTCGTCACCAGCTTGCGCTCGGCATCTTCAACAATCTCGCTGACTTCACACTCATGGTGTTGTGCGCCCATCTGTACCAAGGCGGCTGCCGTGTCGTGGTCGTTGCCGATGGTGCAGATCACGCCGCTGCCGAAGATGTTGGTCGCCAGCGCCGGGGCAATGCACATCAGCCCGACCGGCTTGCCGGCTTTGACGAAGGCCTGAGTGGCGCTCAGTACATCCGGCTGCACCGTGCAGTTGGCGCCGCTGATGGCAAAGTCAGAGAGGTTTTTCGCCACGCCAAAGCCGCCCGGCATGATCAGCGCGTCGAAGTCAGCGACATGCAGCTCCCTGACGTCCTTGATCTTGCCGCGGGCGATGCGCGCCGACTCCACCAGCACGTTGCGCGTCTCGTCCATTTCATCGCCGCTGTAGTGGTCGACCACATGCAGTTGCGCCACGTTGGGGGCAAAGCATTGCACCTTGGCGCCGCGCTGATCGAGGCGTAGCAGGGTGATCACGCTTTCATGGATTTCCGCGCCATCGTAGACACCACAGCCGGAAAGAATTACCGCGACGTTCTTGTTCATCAAATTCTCCTGAGTTGATAGCTGCACTGGGCTGAGTTGTGATTTGTCGGCGCCTGAACACGCTTGTCGCCATCTGCTACCCAGTTTGGCATGGTGTGCCGCAAGTGGCGTGCGCCGCTGGGCTAAGATTTATGCAGCCATCCTAGCTGTTAGCCCCATGCAGCGATATGGCGCTTCTTTGCAAATGGTGACGCCATGAATTACATCCTCTACGCCGTACCGTTTTTCTTTGGGTTGATCGCCCTGGAGTTGCTGCTCGACCGTTGGCGCGGCCTCAGCACTTACCGGTTTTCTGATGCCATCAACAGCCTCAGCGCTGGCGTGCTGTCGACCACTGTGGGCCTGTTGACCAAGGTCGTTGGTGTATTCGCCTACACAGTGGCCTGGCAGCACGTGGCGCTGTTTGAGTTATCAGCCAGTAGCCTGTGGGTCTGGCTGTTTGCCTTCGTTTTCTACGACTTCTGTTATTACTGGAACCACCGCTTGGGCCATGAGCGCAACGTGCTGTGGGCGGCGCATTCGGTACATCACCAGAGTGAGGAATACAACCTCTCCACTGCGCTACGGCAGACCAGCAGCGGGTTTCTCTTCGGCTGGATCTTCTACCTGCCGATGGCCGTGGCCGGTGTGCCGCCGCTGGTATTTTTGACGGTGGCGGCGCTGAACCTGCTTTATCAGTTCTGGGTGCATACCCGGCATATCCCTAAGCTGGGCTGGTACGAGTGGCTGTTTATCACGCCGTCCAACCACCGTGTGCACCATGCGCAGAATGCTGTGTATATGGATCGCAACTACGGCGGTGTGTTCATTGTCTGGGATCGCCTGTTCGGCACCTTTCAGGAGGAGTTGGATGACCAGCCGGTGGTATTCGGCGTAACCACGCCGCTGGCTAGCTGGAATCCGCTGTGGGCTAATGTGCAGTTCTATGTGGCGCTGTGGCGTGACGCTGTGCGCGCCGAGTCCTGGTGGGACAGGTTGCGCATTTGGTTTATGCGCACCGGCTGGCGGCCGGCTGATGTTGCGGCAAAATACCCGCAGCACAAGGCGGATTTGAGCCAGTTCGTTAAGTTCGATGTGCCGCTGAGCTTGGCGCAGAAGTGCTATGCCGGTGTGCAGTTCAGCCTCTATGTGCTCGGCGGCACGCTGTTACTGGGCCTGGGCAATGATCTAAGCCTGGCGCAGATGCTCTTGGGCGTCGCCTGGATGGCTGTCGGCTTGTATGTGCTTGGCGTCTGGTTGGAGAACCGCCCAAATGCCAAGCAGCTGGAAGTACTGCGCCTGCTGCTAAACCTGCCAGCGGCTTGGCTGGCTGTGCAGCTGGGGTTGCTGGCCAGTCAGCCGCTGCTCTGGACGCTGCTGGTGGGCTACAGCCTGCTTAGCCTGGGTGCGCTGTTCTGGACGCCACGCGGGGAAAAGGCCGTGCCTGCCTGAGGTGCTCGCCCGGCCACAACGGGCAGGTTCGACCGGTGGACAGGCGCAGGCTTGCTCCACCGTTGTCGTTTCAGGTGTGTGAGCGGCGGCTGGAACTGTCCAGTTCGGCATATTCTCGTCATGCTCCACGGGGTATGCTGGCTGGGCTTGCGGCAAGCGGTCGCAGCGCTGTCGTGCGTTGTCATACTTTGGTCATAATGGCCGCTTATAACTGTCACACTTGCCCGTTGCTACGGGCTTTGGAGTCTGTCGTGAGCTTTACCCCCGCCAATCGCCTATTCCCCGCCACTCGCCTGCGTCGCAATCGCCGTGATGATTTTTCCCGGCGCCTGGTGCGGGAAAACCGCCTGAGTGTCGATGACCTGATTCTGCCGGTGTTCGTCCTCGACGGCGAAAACCGCCGCGAAGCGATTGCCTCGATGCCGGGTGTCGAGCGTCTGTCTATCGACCTGCTGCTCACAGAAGCCGAGCACTGGGTGGCGCTGGGGATTCCGGCCTTGGCGCTGTTTCCGGTGACGCCGTTGGAGAAGAAATCCCTGCTCGCCGAAGAGGCCTGGAACCCGGACGGCATTGCCCAGCGCGCGATCCGTGCCCTGCGCGCCAAATTCCCCGAGTTAGGGGTGATCAGCGATGTGGCCCTGGACCCATTCACCACCCATGGTCAGGACGGCATTCTCGATGCCGATGGCTATGTGCAGAACGACATTACCGTCGATGCACTGGTCAAACAGGCGCTGTCGCATGCTGACGCCGGTGCCCAGGTGGTGGCCCCTTCGGACATGATGGACGGCCGTGTGCAGGCGATCCGCGAGGCGCTGGAGTTGGCTGACCACAGCAATGTGCGGATCATGGCCTACTCGGCCAAGTACGCCAGCGCCTACTACGGCCCGTTCCGCGATGCGGTGGGTTCGGCGGCTAACCTGGGTAAGGCCAATAAGGCCAGCTACCAGATGGACCCCGCCAATAGCGATGAAGCGCTGCACGAAGTGGCAGCAGATCTGGCCGAAGGCGCGGACATGGTCATGGTCAAGCCGGGCATGCCCTACCTGGACATTCTTTGCCGGGTCAAAGCGGAATTCAAAGTGCCGACCTTTGTCTATCAGGTCAGCGGTGAGTACGCCATGCATATGGCGGCTATCCAGAATGGCTGGTTGAGCGAGGCGGTGATTCTCGAGTCACTGACCGCCTTCAAGCGTGCGGGTGCTGATGGCATCCTGACTTATTTCGCCGTGCGCGCGGCAGAACTACTGAAACAGGGGCACTAGCCCCTCCAGGACTTTTCAATGAACACCGAAGGACTCAGTACCCCTGAATTGCAAGACGCCCAGCCGGTCGTCGACGAGGTTGTAGCCGTGGAACCCCCTGTGATCGAAGCCCCCGCGCCCGTCGCACCTGCGCCCGTGGTGATCCACAACCTGGATGACAGCAGCCTGTATATCCACCGCGAGCTTTCACAACTGCAATTCAATATCCGCGTGCTGGAACAGGCGCTGGATGAGTCCTACCCGTTGCTGGAGCGGCTGAAGTTCCTGCTTATCTTCTCCAGCAACCTCGACGAGTTCTTTGAGATTCGTGTGGCCGGCCTGAAGAAGCAGATCAACTTCGCCCGCGAACAGGCTGGCGCCGATGGCTTGCAACCGCATCAGGCGCTGGCGCGGATTGCCGAGTTGGTACACGAGCAGGTTGAGCGCCAATACGCCATTCTCAACGACAACCTGTTCCCGGCACTGGCCAAGCACAACGTCAACTTTATCCGTCGACGTTTCTGGAATGCCAAGCTCAAAGCCTGGGTTCGCCGCTATTTCCGCGACGAGATCGCGCCGATCATCACCCCGATCGGTCTCGACCCGACGCACCCGTTCCCGCTGCTGGTGAACAAGAGCCTGAACTTTATTGTCGAGCTGGAAGGCATCGACGCCTTCGGCCGCGACTCCGGTCTGGCGATCATTCCCGCGCCGCGTCTGCTGCCGCGCATCATCAAGGTGCCGGAGGATGTCGGCGGTCCGGGCGACAACTTCGTGTTCCTCTCCTCGATGATCCACGCCCACGCCGATGACCTGTTCCAGGGCATGAAGGTCAAGGGCTGCTACCAGTTCCGCCTGACCCGTAACGCCGACCTGTCGGTGGACACCGAAGACGTCGAAGACCTGGCCCGCGCCCTACGTGGTGAGCTGTTCAGCCGGCGTTATGGCGATGCGGTGCGCCTGGAGGTGGTCGACACCTGCCCACAGCCATTGCTCAACTACCTGCTCAAGCAGTTCAACCTGACGGAGGCCGAGTTGTACCGGGTCAATGGTCCGGTCAACCTGACGCGGCTGTTCAGTATCACCGGTCTGGAGAGCCATCCAGAGCTGCAATACACGCCATTCACTCCGGTGATCCCAAAATTACTGCAGAACGCTGAGAACATTTTCAGTGTGGTCAGCAAGCAGGACATTCTCCTGCTGCATCCGTTTGAGTCCTTTACCCCCGTGGTCGACCTGCTGCGTCAGGCGGCGAAAGACCCGCATGTGCTGGCCATCAAGCAGACCCTGTACCGCTCGGGGGCCAACTCGGAAATCGTCGATGCGCTGGTCGATGCCGCGCGTAACGGCAAGGAAGTCACCGCGGTGATCGAGTTGCGTGCACGCTTTGACGAGGAGTCCAACCTGGCGCTGGCCAGCCGCTTGCAGGCGGCCGGTGCGGTGGTGATCTACGGTGTGGTGGGCTTCAAGACCCACGCCAAGATGATGCTGATTCTGCGTCGTGAGAGCGGCGATATCGTCCGCTACGCGCACTTGGGCACCGGTAACTACCACGCCGGCAACGCCAAGTTGTACACCGACTACAGCCTGCTGACCGCTGATGTGGCGCTGTGTGAGGACGTCTCCAAGTTGTTCAGCCAGCTAATCGGCATGGGTAAGACGCTGCGCATGAAGAAGCTGCTGCATGCGCCGTTTACCTTGAAAAAGACCCTGCTCGACATGATCGCCCGCGAAACCGCCCAGGCTGCCGAAGGCAAGCCGGCGCACATCATGGCCAAGTTCAACTCGCTGACCGATGCCAAGATAATCCGCGCGCTGTACAAGGCCAGCCAGGCCGGGGTGAAGATTGAGCTGGTGGTGCGCGGCATGTGCTGCCTGCGCCCGGGCATTGCCGGGGTCTCGCACAATATTCAGGTGCGCTCGATTATTGGCCGCTTCCTCGAGCACACGCGGGTGTTCTACTTCCTCAATGGCGGCGAAGAGCAGATCTACCTGTCCAGCGCCGACTGGATGGAGCGCAACCTCGATAAGCGCGTCGAGACCTGCTTCCCAGTAGAAGGCAAGAAGTTGATTCTGCGGGTCAAGAAGGAGCTGGAAAGCTACCTGAGCGACAACACCCAGGCCTGGGTGCTGCAATCGGATGGGCGCTACCTGCGCTGCAGCCCGAGTGGCAACCAGAACCCGCGCAGCGCGCAGGCTGGTTTGCTGGAGAAGTTGACGGCGCCGCTGATCAGCGCCCGTTAAACCTGTGCGCAGGTGGCGCCGTGCTGGCGCCGCCTCAGCGTACGCTCAGTTCGACGCCAATACGCTTCAGCCACTCCGCTTCCTGGGTGAAATCGGCCTGGGTCAGCGGATTGTTTGCCAGCCAACCATCCGGGAATTGAATTTCCAGGCTCTGTTCACGAGCCTTGAGCTGCACCTCGGGCATTTCTTGGCTGCCGCGAATGTGGTGAAACAGGATGGCAAAGCGCAGCAGCACACACAGACGCATCAGCTTGATGCCCTCGGCACCGAAGTCGGCGAACTTATCCTTGGGGATATTGCGCCGATGACCGCGTACCAGCAGGGCAAGCATCTGTTGATCCTGGCGGGAAAAACCTGAAAGGTCTGAGTGCTCCACCAGGTAAGCGCCGTGCTTGTGGTACTGGTAGTGGGCAATATCCAGGCCCACCTCATGCACTTTGGCGGCCCAGCTGAGCAGCTCGCGGTGGCAGTCGTCTTGCAGTTGCCAGTCCTTGGCGACCTTGCCCAGCGCAGACAGCGCCTTGCTTTCAACCCGCGCCGCCTGCTCCAGGTCGACGTGGTAACGCTCCATCAGCGAGCTGAGCGTGCGTTCACGCACGTCTTCATGCTGATGCCGGCCCAGCAGGTCATACAGCACGCCTTCACGCAGCGCGCCTTCCGAGTGGCTCATGCGTTGGATATCACAGGCATCGAAGATTGCCTCGAGAATCGCCAGGCCGGCCGGGAAAATCCCGCGGCGATCAACCTTGATGCCGTCGAGATCGAGTTTTTCCGCATCGCCAATCTTGAACACTTTGCGTTTCAGCCAGGCCAGCCCTTCGGCATTGACCTCGCCCGAGCCAAGCCCGGCCGCTTGAATAGTCAGGCCGATGGCCTTGATGGTGCCGGAAGCACCCACTGCGTCTTCCCAACCGAGGCGACGCAGGGCGTGCTCGATGCCCATGATCTCCAGCCGAGCCGCGGTGTAAGCCTGGGCATAGCGAGCGGGAGTAATCTTGCCGTCCTTGAAGAAACGCTGGGTAAAGCTGACGCAGCCCATCTGCAGGCTTTCGCGCAGCATGGGTTCGAAGCGTTGGCCGATGATGAATTCGGTACTGCCGCCGCCAATATCGGCGACCAGGCGTTTACCGGGGGTGTCGGCAATGCTGTGCGACACGCCGAGGTAGATTAGGCGGGCTTCTTCACGGCCGGATATGACTTCCACCGGGTGCCCGAGAATTTCTTCGGCGCGGCGGATAAACTCGCCACGGTTGCGCGCCTCGCGCAGGGCGTTGGTGCCCACTACACGCACCGCACCTTCTGGCAGGCTGGCGGTCAGCTGGGCGAAGCGGCGCAGGCAGTCGAGCCCACGCTGCATAGCCTCTTCGCTGAGCAGGCGCTGCTCGTCAATGCCGGCGGCCAGTTGGACCTTATCGCCGAGGCGTTCGAGGATGCGGATCTCGCCGTGATCGGCTTTGGCCAGCACCATATGGAAGCTGTTGGAGCCTAGGTCGATAGCTGCAATCAAAGGGAAAGACTCGGCAGGGGTATGCGGCATGGCAGAACCATCTCAGAGCGGAACCGTGTCATCGTGCCACGATAGCCTGGCCTCGCCAACGCATACTGATGTCGCAGGCGCCCGCCAATGCCGCTGTACGGCGATGCATGCAGCGCTGGCGCTGGGCTGACCGGTGGTCTGAATAAATTGCGTGGTAAAGGCCTGCGTGGTCGTTTTGGGGCTGCACCATAGAGAAGCTCAATTGCCGCCGCCTTCCTGTGTGGAGAAAGCCGGGCTATGATGTCGCCCATCTTTTGCTTCCGAACACGGAGACTTTCCATGAGCGAATTCATCACCAATGTCAGCGATGCCAGCTTCGACCAAGATGTCCTGCAGGCCGAAGGGCCGGTGCTGGTCGACTACTGGGCTGAGTGGTGCGGCCCGTGCAAAATGATAGCGCCGGTGCTCGATGAGATCGCCCAGACCTATCAGGGCAAGCTGAAAGTCTGCAAGCTGAACATCGATGAAAACCAGGACACCCCGCCGAAGTTTGGCGTGCGTGGCATCCCAACGCTGATGCTGTTCAAGAACGGCAATGTTGAAGCCACCAAAGTGGGCGCACTGTCCAAGTCGCAGCTGGCGGCGTTCCTCGATAGCAACATCTAAGTTGTACTGAGACGCCAACAAGCGCTAGAAGCCCCGCACATTGCGGGGCTTTTTTCTGCCTGGGCGCTGGACGTACGAATAAAACCGGTGTTACATTCGGCTTCGCTGTATTTCCTATGCAGCCCCCTGCAAGCCGTCGCCGACGCATTCCTATCCGAATCCTTCGATACATAAGCAGGCGATCAACTCGCCTTCTCTGCGGCGCTGGCTCCCAAGCTAAATAGCTTATTTCCCCTCCTTCATGAATTACGTCATTCCTATGAATCTGACCGAACTCAAGCAAAAGCCGATTACCGAACTGCTGGAACTCGCTGAACAACAGGGCCTGGATAACATGGCTCGTTCACGCAAGCAGGACGTGATTTTCTCCCTGTTGAAGAAACACGCTAAAAGCGGTGAGGAAATCTCCGGTGATGGCGTGCTGGAGATTCTCCAGGACGGTTTCGGCTTTCTCCGCTCTGCGGATGCCTCGTACCTCGCTGGCCCCGATGACATCTACGTCTCGCCGAGCCAGATCCGCCGCTTCAACTTGCGTACCGGCGATACCATCGTCGGCAAGATACGCCCGCCGAAAGAAGGCGAGCGTTACTTCGCGCTGCTCAAGGTTGACACGATCAACTACGACCGCCCGGAAAACGCCAAGAACAAGATTCTCTTCGAGAACCTGACGCCGCTGTTCCCGACCAAGCGTTTGGTCATGGAAGCCGGTAACGGCTCTACCGAAGACATCACCGGCCGGGTGATCGACCTCTGCGCCCCGATCGGTAAAGGCCAGCGTGGCCTGATCGTCGCACCGCCGAAAGCCGGTAAGACCATCATGCTGCAGAACATCGCGGCGAACATTGCGCGCAACAACCCCGAGTGCCACCTGATCGTTCTGCTGATCGACGAGCGCCCGGAAGAAGTGACCGAAATGCAGCGCACCGTGCGCGGCGAAGTGGTGGCCTCGACCTTCGATGAGCCACCAACCCGCCACGTGCAGGTGGCCGAAATGGTCATCGAAAAGGCCAAGCGCCTGGTTGAGCACAAGAAGGATGTAGTCATCCTGCTCGACTCCATCACCCGTCTGGCGCGTGCTTACAACACCGTGATCCCAAGCTCCGGCAAGGTGCTCACCGGTGGTGTCGATGCTCACGCCTTGGAGAAGCCGAAACGCTTCTTTGGCGCCGCGCGTAACATCGAAGAAGGCGGTTCGCTGACCATCATCGCCACCGCGCTGGTGGAAACTGGCTCGAAGATGGATGAAGTGATCTACGAAGAATTCAAAGGCACCGGCAACATGGAGCTGCCGCTGGACCGTCGTATCGCCGAGAAGCGTGTGTTCCCTGCGATCAACATCAACCGCGCCGGTACCCGTCGCGAAGAGCTGTTGACCGCCGAGGACGAACTGCAGCGCATGTGGATTCTGCGCAAGCTGCTGCACCCGATGGATGAAATTGCCGCCATCGAGTTCCTCACCGACAAGTTGAAAGCGACTAAGACCAACGAAGAGTTCTTCCAGTCGATGAAGCGTAAGTAAGGCGTCCTTCGCCCTACAACAAAAGCCGGGTAAGCCCGGCTTTTGTGTCTCTGCATATTGGCTTTCCCTTCTGAAAGACCGAGTTCGGCGCTAAACTTTGCGGCCCTATTGCTCGGCTCGAAACGAGGCATTTGCATGCAGTATCGTGACCTGCGCGACTTTATTCGCGGCCTGGAACAGCGCGGTGAACTCAAGCGTATCCAGACACCCGTCTCTCCCGTGCTGGAGATGACGGAAATTTGCGACCGCACGTTGCGTAAAGGCGGGCCGGCGCTGCTGTTCGAAAACCCCACAGGCTTCGATGTACCGGTACTCGGCAACCTGTTCGGCACGCCCAAGCGCGTGGCGTTGGGCATGGGCGCGGAAGAGGTCAGCGAGCTGCGTGAAATCGGCAAGCTGCTGGCGTTTTTGAAGGAGCCTGAGCCGCCGAAGGGCCTGAAGGATGCCTGGAGCAAGCTGCCGATTTTCCGCAAGGTACTGGCCATGGCGCCAAAAGTCGTTAAAGACGCGCCGTGCCAGGAAGTGATCGAAGAGGGTGATGACGTCGACCTCGGCAAGCTGCCTGTGCAGACCTGCTGGCCGGGCGATGTGGGGCCGCTGATCACCTGGGGCCTGACCATCACCAAAGGGCCTAACAAGGAACGACAGAACCTCGGCATTTACCGTCAGCAGGTGATTGGCCGCAACAAAGTGATTATGCGCTGGCTCAGCCACCGCGGCGGCGCACTGGATTTTCGCGACTGGTGCCAGAAATACCCGGATCGTCCCTACCCGGTTGCGGTGGCCCTCGGTGCCGATCCGGCGACCATTCTCGGCGCGGTCACACCGGTGCCGGATACCTTGTCTGAATATGCCTTTGCTGGCCTGTTGCGCGGCAACAGAACCGAGCTGGTGAAGTGTCGCGGCAGTGATCTGCAGGTTCCGGCCAGTGCCGAAATCGTCCTCGAGGGGGTGATTCACCCTGGTGAGATGGCCCCGGAAGGCCCTTACGGCGACCACACCGGCTATTACAACGAAGTCGACAGCTTCCCGGTGTTCACCGTCGAGCGCATCACGCGTAGGCAAAAGCCGATCTATCACAGCACCTACACAGGCCGGCCACCGGATGAGCCGGCGATTCTCGGTGTGGCGTTGAACGAAGTCTTCGTGCCGATTCTGCAGAAGCAGTACCCCGAGATCGTAGACTTCTACCTGCCGCCGGAAGGCTGTTCCTACCGCCTGGCGGTGGTCACCATCAAAAAGCAGTACCCCGGCCACGCCAAGCGCGTGATGCTCGGTGTGTGGAGCTTCCTGCGCCAGTTTATGTACACCAAGTTTGTCATCGTCACTGATGACGACATCAATGCGCGGGACTGGAACGATGTGATTTGGGCCATCACCACGCGCATGGACCCCAAGCGCGACACGGTGATGATCGATAACACCCCGATCGACTACCTGGACTTTGCCTCGCCTATCTCGGGCTTGGGGTCGAAGATGGGCCTGGACGCCACCCACAAGTGGCCGGGCGAGACGACTCGTGAGTGGGGCCGGGCTATCGTTCAGGATGAAGCGGTCAAGCAGCGCGTCGATGCGCTGTGGTCTGAGTTGGGAATTGATTGATGAAAGTCACCCTGAATCCTTCAGGCGCAGTACTGGACGTCCAGCCCCGCGAGCGTATTCTCGATGCCGCGCGGCGCCTGGGCTACGACTGTCCGCAAAGCTGCCGTAATGGTAACTGCCATATCTGCGCGGCGTTATTGGTTGAAGGCCGCGTGCAGCAAGGCGGGGTTGAACTGGCCCAAGGGGAGCTGTTCACCTGTCTGGCAGAACCGCTGGAAGACTGTGTGCTGCACTGGGATGGCGTGCTCGCCCCTGGCGAGCTGCCGGTGCGCGAGTTGGCCTGCCAGGTTGCCGCCTGCGATGACCTGGGCGGCGATGTGTTTCGTCTGCGCCTGCAAGCGCCTGCCGGCAAGGCACCGCGTTACCACGCCGGGCAATACCTGCTGCTGCAGCGCGACGCTGATGATTACGCGGCCTTTTCCCTGGCATCGGCTCCGCACTGCGGCCGCGAGCTGGAGTTGCATGTACTGGCCCGCGACGAGGCGACTGTCGCCCTCGTGGACCAATTGCGCACCACGGGCCTGGTGCGGGTGAAACTGCCGTTCGGTGATACTCATTTGGCCGAACTGCCGGATGGACCGCTGGTGTTGATTGCCGCCGGTACCGGCATGGCGCAAATGCACAGTTTGATCGAGCATTGTCGGGCTATCGGTTTTGCCCACCCGGTGCATCTGTACTGGGGCGCGCGTCGCCCGGAAGACTTCTATGAGCTGGAGCATTGGGCGCAGTGGCAGCAAGTGCCCAACCTGTTTCTGCACCAGGTGGTCAGCGATCAATGCGGCTGGCAGGGGCGTTGCGGTTTGCTGCATGAGGCCGTGCGTGAAGACTTTGCCGACCTTAACGCATTACACGTCTACGCCAGCGGCTCGCCGGCCATGGTCTATGCCACCCTCGATGCATTGGTAGACGCGGGTATGGATGCGCATCGAATGCGCGCAGACGTCTTCGCCTACGCGCCCCGCGGTTAACCGCGTCAATAAAAAAGGCCGCCTGATGGGCGGCCTTTTGCTGTCGCGTGCGATCAGCGTACCTGCACCACCACTTTACCCACGGCCTTACGTTGGCCCAGCATGTTGATCGCCTCGGCTGCCTGCGCCAGTGGGTACGTTTGCGAGACCAGTGGCTTGAGTTTGCCTTCGGCGTGCCAGGCAAATAGCTGCTGGAAGTTGGCCGCATTGTCTTGTGGCTGGCGCTGGGCAAACGCGCCCCAGAACACCCCGGCCACGGCGGCGCCCTTGAGCAGCGCCAGGTTCACTGGCAGCTCGGGAATGCGCCCGCTGGCAAAACCCACCACCAGCAAGCGGCCGTTCCAGGCAATGCTACGAATCGCCGCGTCGAATAGATCGCCGCCGACCGGATCGTAGATCACGTCGGCGCCTTGGCCGCCGGTCAGGCGCTTCACTTCGTCTTTCAGGTTGCTTTCGCTGTAGTTGATCAGCTCATCGGCCCCAGCAGCCTTGGCTACGTCGAGCTTCTCCGCGCTGCTCGCGGCGGCGATGACCTTGGCGCCCATGGCTTTGCCAATTTCCACGGCTGCCAAGCCGACACCGCCAGAGGCCCCGAGTACCAGCAGGGTTTCCCCAGGCTGCAGGTTGGCGCGCTGCTTGAGGGCGTGCATAGAGGTGCCGTACGTCATGCCGAAAGCAGCGGCGCTGGCAAAGTCCATGCTCGCGGGGATTGGCATGACGTTATAGCCGGGCACCGCCACTTCTTCGGCGAAGCTGCCCCAGCCGGTGAGGGCCATCACCCGGTCGCCGACTTTCAGGTGGCTGACTTTTTCACCGACGGCTGTGACTACGCCAGATGCTTCGCCACCTGGGGAAAAGGGGAAAGGCGGTTTGAACTGGTATTTGCCTTCGATGATCAGCGTGTCAGGAAAGTTGACCCCGGCTACATGCACTTCCAGCAACACTTCATTCTTCTTCGCTTCGGGGCTGGCGATTTCTTCCAGTACCAGGGTTTCGGCGGGGCCGAAGGCTTTACACAGCACGGCTTTCATCGGGCTTTCCTCTGCGGTTGTTGGCCATGCAGTGTAGGTGTGAGTGCTGCCCGGTCAACGAGCATGCTTGTGCATGATGGTTATGCATAAGGCTGGGGCTTGGGCCACCGCCTGAGTGTGGCTATGCTAGGCGCTGAACCCTTGAGGAATATCGCCTGTGAAAGTCTGGATCGCATTGCTGTTGGCTCTGTCCTTGCCCTTGATGGCGCAGGCTTCGGAAAGCAAGGAAGAGCCCGAGGGGGAAGAAGGCGCTGCTCCGGCGGTTGCCTACGTCACCCTGGTGCCGGCCCTGGTGGGGAATTTTGGTGACGGCCCCAAGCTCAAGTTTTTTAAGGCCGACCTGTCGCTGCGGGTTACTGGCAAGGATGTTGAAGAGAAGGTCAAACACCATGAGCCGCTGATCCGCAATCAGCTGGTCATGCTGTTTTCCCAGCAAACGGAAGAGGCCATGGCCGCGCCTGGTGCTCGGGAAACGCTGCGTACCGAGGCGCTCAAGCAGGTGCAAGATGTGCTTAATCAGGAAGAAGGTAAGCCGCTGGTTGATGACCTGCTGTTCAACAACTTAATCATTCAGTAACGGTTTGCCTGGCGTTGCACTATTTCAGCGCAGCGCCAGGATGGCTGCCCATTCCTCAGCACTGACCGGCATGACGGAGAGGCGGCTGCCCTTCTGTACCAACGGTAACTCCAGTAGCGCGCTCTGGGTTTTCAGCTGTGCCAGAGGGATGACGCGTTTGAATGCCTCGACAAAGGCCACATCGACTGCACTCCAGGGGTTCTTAGCCGCGCTGGCTTTAGCGTCGAAATAGTGGCTGTCCGGCTCTAGCGCGGTGGGGTCGGGGTAGGCGGCGGACACAATGCGGGCGATGCCGGCAATCCCAGGCTCCGGGCAGCTGGAGTGATAAAAAAAGAATAAGTCGCCTTGCTGCATGCTGCGCAAGAAGTTGCGCGCCTGGTAATTGCGCACGCCATCCCAGCGCGTTTGCTCAAGGCGCTGCAGGTCGTGGATGGAGAGTTCGTCGGGTTCTGATTTCATCAGCCAATAAGGCATGAACTTTGCTCCTGTGTTTCGGTCCTTTAACGGGCACCGGCTGTCTGCTGAGTGGTTGTCGAGCTGTCGTGTCGCCAACTGGCTGCGTGGGTGGCCGCCGTTACTGGGTCTATAACAATAATTGTCGCGGATACACCGCAGGCTATGCCTTAAGGGGGAGGCAGCGAATGAAACGTAAACCAGATGTGTTGTGGGTGTTGGTGATTTTGTTCAGCTTGGGCGTGGTGACCACGGGTTACACCCAGAGCCTATGGGAGCACCAGCCTGCGCCGGTGACGCAATCCAGCGTAGTGCGCTGAGCCGGCTGGGTGCCGCAAGGATGCGGTACTGCCTTGTTGATTCAATACCACGCCTTGTCCGTCACGGTGCCTTGTAGCGGTACGTCCCAGCTGGCCATGGCCAGGCGCTCAACCAGCTGACACTCATGCGCTAGACCTAGCAATGTCGGTTTGTGCCAATTTTTGCGCAGGCTGAGGTAGGCCAAGCTGCGGTCATAAAATCCGCCACCCATCCCCAAGCGAGCGCCATCGCGGTCGAAGCCAACCAGCGGCAGTAGCACCAGATCCAGTGCCCACACCTTGCGTTGCTGTTTGCAATTGCGTTGTGGCTCGTAAATGCCAAAGCGGTTTTTGCGCAGGGGCTGGCCAGCGCGGACGCGTTGAAAGACCATCTTGCTTTGCGGCCAGGGGCTGAGCACTGGCAGGTAAGTGGCCTTTCCGCGTTTTTGCGCCGCGCGTAATAGCGGCCGTGGATCAATCTCGCCATCGTTTGGAAGATACAGGGCAATCTGCCGTGCCCGGCGAAACAGCGGGTGCTGCGCCAGTTGCTTGTATAAGCAGTGGGCGGCCTGCCGTTGGGCGTGGGGGCTGAGCGCACGACGCTGTGCACGCAGATGACGGCGCAGCTGTGCGCGGCTTAGGGCAGTTGTATCGAGCATGGAGGGTTGCAGTAGCCGTTGTCGCGGAAGGGCAACTGGCTGGAAAAAGTGACTCCCCGGCGTGCCGCTGTCGGCTTAGCCCTTGAACCCGAAAGTTCAAGGTGGAGGTTGCAGGAGACCTTAAGGCTTTCCGTCAAGCGGACATGCACACCGGTCTCAACTTGCAACCCCCGGGGTTGTGCGAATCGGCTCAGGGACATGACCAACTGGCGCACACTCCAGGGAGCGGTGGCCAGTATACCCGAAACCGTCGGCGCGCAATTAGCTGCCTTGCTCATTGCTGTCCTGGGCCAGGGCGCTGTCGACACGATTGAGCAGGTTACGCACCTGTTCGCGGTTGGCTCCGGCCTGTTCATCAAGGTGTTGCTGTTTGTGTAGCAGTTCATGGGTGATGTTCAGCGCGGCCATCACGGCGACGCGGTCGGCACCAATGACTTTGCCGCTTGAGCGGATCTCGCGCATTTTGCCATCCAGGTAGCGCGCAGCACTCTGCAGATTGCTGCGTTCATCGCTCGGGCAAGCGATGCAATATTCTTTGTCCATGATCTGGACGGTCAGCGTGTTCGACTGGGACATTAATCCTGCTCCAAGGCTCTAAGGCGCGAAATCATGGATTCGACCTTATGCCGGGCCATTTCGTTCTTTTCAATTAAGTGGGATCGCTCTTCACGCCAGGCTTTTTCGCTCGCCAGAAGCTGTCGGTTATGCGCCTTGAGCTGCTCGACATGCTGGATCAGCAGGTCCAGCTTGGTCGTAAGCGCCTGCAGGTCGACGTCGTCCATGGTTCTCTACTCGTACTGGGTGAGTGGGCTGACAAGTAAAAATAGCGTCTTTAAGGTGGCTTCGACAGTATCGGACGGAGCACGGTGCCTTTAGTTTGCGTATTTAGCAGTGTGGGGCAGATTGGCACTACAGGTTGATGCATTTCACCCGTCGATCACGGCGCGGTAATTTTTTGCGGCAAGGGGCGATTTGTACATGGCCGCCGAGCCACTTGATTAGTCTTGGCAGGCTTGCCGGTGCTAGGATACAGGGCCTCCATTCTAGTGATTGCGCAGCTTTGCGCCTAGTTATCTATGCCAACTTCAAATTCGCCGTATTCCGCTTTTGCCGCGCTGCTTGCCAGCAGCGGCCACACCGTTTCCCCTGCTGAATTGCATGGCCTGTTGCTGGGTCGCAGCTGTGCTGGTGCAGGGTTCGAGATCGACTCCTGGCTGGTGGATGCCGCCGAGCTGCTGGGCGGCGCGCCGGAAGATACCGTGCGCCAGGCGCTGATTGGCCTACAGGAAATGGTCAAGGGCGAACTGACCAGTGACGACGTTACCGTGGTACTGCTGTTGCCCAGCGACGATGCGCCGCTTAGCGAGCGCGCGGTAGCTCTGGGACAATGGTGCCAAGGCTTCCTCGGCGGCTTTGGTTTGACCGCCCGTGACAGCGCCCTGAGCGCTGAAGCCATGGAAGTGCTGCAAGACCTCGCGGCGATTTCCCAGGTGCAGAATGCCCTGGAAGAATCCGAGGACGGTGAAACGGATTACATGGAAGTGATGGAGTACCTGCGTGTTGCGCCACTGCTGCTGTTCAGCGAATGCGCCAAACCTGTAGTCGCCGCGGCGAAACCGTCGCTGCATTGATTTTCATGCAATAGAAGTGGACTCAATCTGCCCATGATCAGCATCCCCAAGTCGGAATACGCCCGTCGGCGCAAGGCGCTGATGGCGCAGATGGAACCCAACAGCATCGCGATTCTGCCGGCCGCACCGGTGTATATCCGCAACCGCGATGTTGAGCACATCTTCCGCCAGGACAGCGACTTCCAGTACCTCTCCGGCTTTCCCGAGCCGGAGGCGGTGATTGCGCTGATTCCGGGTCGTGAACATGGCGAGTACGTTTTGTTCTGTCGCGAGCGCGATCCGCTGCGGGAGATGTGGGACGGTCTGCGTGCCGGCCAGGACGGTGCGATTAGCCAGTACGGCGCCGATGATGCGTTCCCGATTGGTGATATCGACGACATCCTGCCGGGGCTGATTGAGGGGCGTGACCGGGTTTACTCCTCCATGGGCACCCATCATGAGTTCGACCGCCAGTTGATGGAGTGGATCAACATGATCCGCTCCAAGGCGCGCCAGGGTGCGACGCCGCCCAATGAGTTCGTCACCCTTGAGCACCTGCTGCACGACCTGCGTTTGTACAAGTCGGCGGCGGAAATCAAGGTCATGAAAGAAGCGGCTGACATCTCCTGCCGCGCCCATGTGCGCGCGATGCAGGCCAGCCGTGCTGGCTTGTTCGAGTACCACCTGGAAGCCGAACTGGATTACGAATTCCGCAAAGGCGGGGCGAAGATGCCGGCCTATGGCTCCATCGTCGCGGCGGGCAAGAACGCCTGCATCCTGCATTACCGTGAAAACGACGCACCGCTGAAAGATGGCGATCTGGTACTGATCGACGCCGGCTGCGAGATCGACTGCTACGCCAGCGATATCACCCGGACCTTCCCGGTCAGCGGCACGTTTTCTCCTGAGCAAAAGGCCATTTATGAGCTGGTGCTGGCCTCTCAGGAAGCCGCGTTCAAGGAAATCGGCCCCGGCAAGCACTGGAACCAGGCCCACGAGGCCACGGTGCAGGTAATCACCGCTGGGTTGGTCGAGTTGGGCCTGCTGCAGGGTGAGGTTGATGCGCTGATTGCCGCCGAGGCCTACAAACCCTTCTATATGCACCGCGCCGGCCATTGGCTGGGCATGGATGTGCATGATGTCGGCGAGTACAAGGTCGGCGGCGAATGGCGTGAGCTGGAAGTCGGCATGGCCATGACCGTTGAGCCGGGTATTTATATTGCCGTGGACAATCTAGACGTGGCGAAGAAGTGGCGCGGTATTGGTGTGCGCATCGAAGACGATGTGGTGGTGACCAAGGCCGGTTGCGAGATTCTCACTGGCGGCGTACCGAAGACCGTGGCAGAGATCGAAGCACTGATGGCTGCCGCTCGCAGCGCGGCGGCTTAAGCATGTCGCGGGTGGATATCGCGATTATCGGCGGCGGCCTGGTCGGCGCGAGCCTGGCCGTGGCCCTGCAAGCTGAAGCCAAGCGGCGTGGCTGGAGCATTTGCCTGATCGAGCCGTTCACCCCGGGCAACGGTTATCAGCCCAGCTATGACGCGCGCTCGACAGCGCTGTCGTTCGGCTCGCAGCAGATCTATCAACGCCTTGGCCTGTGGTCGCAGATCAGCCAGCGGGCTGAACCGATCAAGCAGATCCATGTCTCCGACCGTGGCCGCTTTGCCGCTGCGCGTCTGAGCGCCGAGGAAGAAGGCGTGCCGGCGCTGGGTTATGTGGTGGAAAACGCCTGGCTCGGCGAATGTTTATGGCAGGCGCTGGACCCGCAGGTGGTGAGCTGGCGCAGTCCGGCTCAGGTCACGCGCATGCAGGTGTTGGCGGATGGCTACCGGCTGACCCTGGACGATGGCAGCGAGCTTGAGTGCAACCTGGCGATTCTCGCCGAGGGTGGCCGCTCCGGGCTGCGTGAGCAGCTGGGCATCGCCGTCAGCACCACGCCCTATGGGCAGAGTGCATTAATCGCTAACGTCAGCCCGCAGGAACCGCACAACGGCCTGGCCTTTGAACGCTTTACTGAAGAGGGGCCGATGGCCCTACTGCCGCTGGCTGATAACCGCTGCGCACTGGTCTGGACCCGCGCCACGCCGGAAGCCGAGCGGCTGTCGGCGCTGGACGACACGGCGTTTCTCGCCGAGTTGCAGCAGGCCTTCGGCTATCGCTTGGGCTCTCTGCGTCAGGTCGGCACGCGGCACCTTTACCCGCTGGCCCTGACCGCGGCCAAGGAACAGGTGCGTAAGCATCTAGTGGTGCTCGGTAACGCGGCACACAGCCTGCACCCGATTGCCGGGCAGGGCTATAACCTGTCGTTGCGCGATACCCTGGTGCTGGCCGAAACCCTGCTGGCCAGTACTGCGCCATTGGGCGATTTGGCCACCCTGCAGCGTTATTTGAGCCGTCAGCAGACGGACCAGCAGCTGACTGTGGGGTTCTCCGATCAGGTCACCCGGTTGTTCAGTACCGGCCAGCCGCTGCTGGCGGCTGGGCGCAACCTCGGCCTCTTGGGCCTTGATCTGCTACCACCGGCGAAACGCTGGTTCGCCCGCCAGGCCATGGGCCTGGGCACCCGTTCGGAGTCTTGAGCCATGCCTGCGAAGAAACTGGCGCGTAAGGCGCGGCTGCTGCGCTGGGTAATGAACCTGTATCCGCCTTACCTGGGTGCGGGTGTGCGGGTGCGGCAGATCAGCGCGGACTTCCGTCAGGTGCAGGTGAAGATGGGCCTCGGCTGGTATAACCGCAACTATGTCGGCACCCAGTTTGGCGGCAGCCTGTACTCGATGACCGATCCGTTCTTCATGCTGATGATTATGGAAAACCTCGGCCGCGATTTTATTGTCTGGGACAAGGCCGCGCGCATCGACTTTATCGCGCCCGGCAAAGGCCCGGTGTACGCCGACTTCAGCATCGACGAGCAGCTGCTCAGCGACATCCGCCAGCACACCGCAGACGGTGACAAATACCTGCCCGAGCTGCATGTAGAAGTGCGCGATGGCAGCGGCACTCTGGTGGCGCGGGTGCACAAAACTCTTTACGTGCGGCTTAAACCGCGCGTTCGGCAGGCAGCATAAGAACCAGTTCAAAGTCTCCTGCGCGTCGGCCCTGCGGCGTTAAAAACAAGCTCGGAAGCCGCTTGTGGCTAGCGCGCTTTAGCGTGACCCGAAGGGGCGAGTGAAGCGAGTAATGCTTATGTACAGCAGTACACTCGCGTGCGACCCCAGTCCGCTTCCTCGCCGCTTTGCCCAGCAGGAGGCTGTTACTAACGTAGCGCCTTGCATGGCTCTAGATCGCGAGGCTTTTAACAGGCTCTAGGTAAGAAGGAAACACAATGCAAGCGGATCTGATCATCGTTGGCGCAGGCATGGTAGGTAGCGCATTGGCGCTGGCCCTGGACGATCAGGGGCTAGACATTCTGCTGGTTGACGGCAGCCCGCTGAGCGTCAAACCCTTTGATCCGCAGGCCGCCTTCGAGCCACGCGTGAGTGCGCTGTCTGGGGCCAGCCAACGCATCCTTGAGCGCCTCGGCGTTTGGCAGGGCATCGCTGCCCGCCGCGTCTGCCCCTATGGCGAGATGCAGGTCTGGGACGGTTCCGGCACCGGGCAGATTCATTTCAGCGCGGCCAGTGTGCATGCCGAGGTGCTCGGTCATATCGTCGAGAACCGCGTGGTGCAGGATGCGCTGCTTGAGCGCCTGCACGACAGCTCGATTGGTCTGCTGGCCAATGCTCGGGTGGAGCAGTTGCGTCGTTCCGGCGATGGTTGGCTGCTGAGCCTGAATGATGGCCGCGAGTTGCGCGCGCCGCTGCTGATTGCCGCTGATGGCGCCAACTCGGCGGTGCGGCGTCTGGCCGGCTGCGCCACCCGCGAGTGGGATTACCTGCACCACGCCATCGTCACCAGTGTGCGCTGCAGCAAGCCGCACCAGGCGACTGCTTGGCAGCGTTTTACCGATGATGGTCCGTTGGCCTTTTTGCCGTTGGCTGGGCCGGAAGGCGAGCACTGGTGTTCGATTGTCTGGTCGGTCACGCCAACTGAGGCCGAGCGGCTGATGGCCCTAGATGATGCTGGTTTCCGCCGCGCCTTGGGTTTTGCCTTCGAGCATCGCCTGGGTGAGGTGCTGCACGCCGATACGCGCCTGTGCATCCCGCTGCGCCAACGTCACGCCAAGCGTTATGTTGAAGACGGACTGGCGCTGATCGGCGATGCCGCGCACAGCATTCATCCGCTGGCCGGGCAGGGCGTCAACCTGGGGTTTCTCGATGTCGCGGTACTGGCCGAGGTGCTGCTGCACGCCGCTCAGCGGGGTGAGCGTTTGAGCGATGCCAAGGTACTCAGCCGTTACGAGCGTCGGCGTATGCCGCATAACCTGGCGATGATGGCCGCGATGGAAGGCTTCGAGCGGCTGTTTCAGGCCGACCCGCTGCCGCTGCGCTGGCTGCGCAACAGTGGCCTCAATTGGGTCGATGAGCTGCCGGAAGCCAAGGCGCTGTTTGTACGGCAGGCGCTGGGACTGTCTGGTGACCTGCCGGATTTGGCGCGGGTTTAGCCCGGCTTATCTAACCCGCACACAATGCAGCGCATTGTGGCGGTGCTGGGTTACGCCGCGCCTAAAATAGTGTGCGCCTGGCAATGGCGGTATGCGGCTAACCCATCCTACGAACGCGCGCCACAAAAAAGCCCGGCGCTAAGGCCGGGCTGAAAAAGTGTGTAGGGAAGTACACACGGAGTCGCTGTTAGCTCATGCCCAGCCAGTTCGGCAGCGCCATGGAGACGGCAGGCACGTAGGTGATGATCATCAGGAAGCCGAGCAGCAGCATCAACCACGGCCACGCTGCCTTGATCACAGACGTTAGCGGCATGCCAGTCACCGCTGAGGTGACGAACAGGTTGAGCCCCACTGGTGGGGTGATCAGGCCGATCTCCATGTTCACCACCATGATGATGCCCAGGTGGATCGGGTCGATGCCAAGCTGCACGGCAATCGGGAACAGGATCGGCGCCAGAATCAGGATGATCGCAGACGGCTCCATAAAGGCCCCCGCCACCAGCAGCACGATGTTCACCACTAGCAGGAACTGCCATGGCTGCAGGCCCATCTCGATCACCCAGGCGGTGATGGTCTGGGGGATTTGCTCGGTGGTGAGGACGTGGGCGAAGAGCATGGCGTTGGCAATGATGAACATCAGCATGATGGTCAACTTGCCGGAGTCCAATAGCACTTTAGGGCACTCGCGGAAGCTCAGGTCCTTGTACACAAACAGTGCCACGAAGCCCGCGTAGACCGCCGCCACGGCGGCTGCTTCGGTTGGGGTGAACATGCCGGAGTAGATGCCACCAAGGATGATCACCATCAACAGCAGGCCCCAGATCGCCTTGCGTGCAGTGGTCAGCAGTTGACGCAGGCTGGCGCGTGGCATGGCGGGCAGGTTCATCTTCCGCGCGACGATATAGATCGCCACCATCAGCGCCACACCCAGCAGCAGGCCCGGTACGACGCCGGCCATAAACAGCTTGCCCACCGACTGCTCGGTCGCGGCGGCGTATACCACCATGACGATTGACGGCGGAATCAGGATGCCCAGGGTACCGGCGTTGCACACGATGCCCGCGCCGAAGGCTTGCGGATAACCCGAGCGCACCATGCCTGCGATGGCAATCGAGCCTACCGCCGCGACCGTGGCCGGGCTTGAGCCGGACAGCGCGGCGAACAGCATGCAGGCCATCACCGCAGAAATCGCCAGGCCGCCACGGATATGCCCGACGCAGGCGTTGGCGAAGTCGATCAGGCGCTGCGCCACGCCGCCGGTGGTCATAAACGCACCGGACAGCAGGAAGAACGGAATTGCCAGCAGGGTGTAGTGCTCGGACGTCTCAAATAGTTTGATCGCCAGCGAACGCACCGAGTCTGGGCTGAACAGCATGATGGTCACTGAGCCGGCCAGGCCCAGGGAGGCGGCAATCGGCACGCCGATAAACATCAGTAAAAACAGCAGGAGGAAGAGGAACAGAATGGTCATTGCTTATGCTCCCCGTGTTCATTGATTTTCAGCGCGTCAGCGGCTTCATCAGCCAGGCCCAGGCCGGTCTGTTGATTGCGCAGGATGCGCACGAAAATTTCCAGAAAACGGATAAATACCATGGCATAACCGAACGGCACGATCGCCGTGATATGCCACTGCATGATGCCGTAGTGACCGAGGTCCTCGGCACCGATACCGGCGGTAAACAGGGTTTTGACCCAGTCGAAACTGGCGACAGAAATCAGCCCGGCATAGCCCAGGCAGGCCACGCAAGCGATTAGGCCGATCACCCGCTGCACCGGTTTGCTTGCCAGTTTGACCAGCGCATCAACGCCGATATGCCCGGCGGTGCGTACGCCGTAGGCCAGGCCGAAGAAGATCAGCCAGGCAAATAATGCTTTGGTCAGGGCAATGCTCCAGGTCATCGACTGGGCCATGCCAAGAATGCTGTCGCCAATGGCGAAGAACAACTCGCTGCTACCTTCCCAGCGGTCCGCCAGGTTGTAGAACAGTGTGTAGAGGTTGTTGAGAATCACGTAGACGAAAGTCACCAGCGTCATGGCAGCCAGCAGAAAAGCAATAAAGCCTTCCTCGAAGTGCTCCCAGACGCGCCGCAAGGCGTTCATCAATAAAGTCTCCAGTGGTTTAGAGGGCGGTATACCCAGGCGAGCAGAAAGCCGCCTGGGTATTTAGCCAATGGCGCAGCCCCAGGGCTGCGCTGTGGTTGGGTTCAGGCTGCAGCCTGTACCGCCTTACTGGTTGGCTGCGTCGGCCGCCTTGATCAGGTCTGCACCGATTTCAGCTTCAAACTTGCTCCACACCGGCTTCATGGCATCGCGCCACTCAGCACGCTGCTCAGGGGTCAGAGTGATGATCTCGGTGGTTTTCGCGTCGAGGATGCGCTGCTTGTCACCGTCGTTGAGGGCGCCAGCCTGTTTGTTCACTTCGGCGGTCACTTCCACGATGATCTTGTCCAGCTCGCTGCGTACATCAGCAGGCAGGCCGTTCCAGAACTTGGTGTTGGTGATCAGCATGTAGTCCAGAACACCGTGGTTGGATTCGGTGATGAACTTCTGCACTTCATGCATTTTCTGGCTGTAGATGTTCGAGTAAGGGTTTTCGGCACCGTTAACCACGCCAGTCTGCAGGCCTTGGTAAACCTCGGCGAAGCTCATTTTACGTGGGTTGGCTTTAACTGCCTTGAACTGCTCTTCCAGTACGGCGGACGCCTGTACGCGGAACTTCTGACCGCGGGCATCTTTCGGTTCACGCAGTGGCTTGTTGGCGGACAGCTGCTTGAGGCCGTTGTGCCAGTAGGCCAGGCCGGTGATGTTCTTGTCTTCCATGGATTTCAGCAGTGCCTGACCTTCCGGGCTGAGCTGGAAGCGGTCGACTGCGGCCATGTCCTGGAACAGGAACGGCAGGTCAAATACCTGGATTTGCTTGGTGTACTGCTCGAACTTGGCCAGCGATGGGGCGATCAGCTGCACGTCACCGAGCAACAGCGCTTCCATTTCCTTGCCGTCACCGAACAGTGAGGAGTTCGGGTACACCTCGACCTTGACCTTGTCGCCCAAGCGCTCTTCAGCGAGCTTCTTGAACAGCGCGGCACCTTGGCCTTTAGGGGTATGGTCGGCAACCACGTGGGAGAACTTGATCACGATCGGGTCGGCCGCTTGGGCCATACCGGCGATGCTCAGCGACAGGGCGCAAGCCAGCGCCTTGGCAGTCAGTTTGAACATGAAGTCTTTCCTCTTGTTTTTGTATCGCGTAATGCGCCGCAGCGCTGCAAGTTGGGCGAACATGCTCAAGTCTAGGCGGCCTGTCAGAAAGTGACGGACGCTGGGCAGCAATGGCCTAGATTTTTGCGTTTATACATCGCCTGCAAGAGGGTAGAGCAACCGCCATGCCAGGCTCTTGGGTTGGACCTTATTCCGTGTTGGAGCGCGGCGTTGGCGGCGGTTGGCGGGTTGCTACAGAGCATATCGGAGTGTTTTGTGCGCACGGTCTTGTGAGTTTTGGCGGAAATCCGCCAGTTATTCAGGGCTATCTGGCGAGCTTCCGCCAGTGTCGGCGAAGCTCAGGCCGTGTTTACGCAGTTTGTCGTGCAGGGTTTTACGCGGTACGCCCAGGGCTTCGGCCAGGCTGCGCAGTGAGTTGTGCGAGCGGCTCAGTTCGGCACTGATCAGGCTGCGCTCAAAGGCTTCCACCTGGGCATTTAGGCCGTTGCTGTTCTCGTCATTGCTGGTTGGAGTGGCCTGGGGCTGCAGGTCGAGGTCCAGTTCCAGGCCAAGGGCGAAGCGTTCGGCGGCGTTTTGTAATTCACGCACATTACCCGGCCAGGGATGGCGCAGCAGCGCCGCGCGTTGGCCAGGTTGCAGGCTGCGTTCGGCCAGGCCATGACGGCTGCTGGCCGCTTCGGCAAAGTGCTGGAACAACTGCAGGGCATCTTCGCCGCGTTCACGCAGGGCCGGGATGCGCAGCGGGGCAACGTTCAGGCGGTAATACAGGTCGGCGCGGAAGCGCCCTTGGTCGGCGGCTTGGCGCAGGTCTTCCTTGGTCGCCGCGATCACGCGTATATCCAGCGGAATCAGCTGGTTGCCGCCAAGGCGTTCAACCACCCGCTCTTGCAGCAAGCGCAGTAATTTGACCTGGACCTCCAGGCTCATGCTTTCGATTTCATCGAGGAACAGGGTGCCGCCATTGGCGAATTCGAACTTGCCGATACGGCGCTTTTGCGCCCCGGTAAAGGCGCCTTGTTCGTGGCCGAACAGCTCGCTTTCCACCACCGATTCAGCCAGAGCGCCGGCGTTAATGGCCACAAAAGGCCCAGCCCGGCGGCTCGACAAATCGTGCAGGGCGCGCGCCACCACTTCCTTGCCAGCGCCGGTTTCGCCGAGGATCAGCACATCGCTGTTGATACCGGCCAGTGCACCGATTTGCTCGCGCAGGCGCAGCATGGCTGGCGACTGGCCGATTAAACGTGCCGACAGGGTGTGGCGATCAGCCAGGGCCATGCGCAAGCTGCGGTTATCCAGCACCAGGCGGCGTAGGGCCAGGGCGCGGCGTACGCTGTCGAGCAGGTTGTCGCTGGCGAAGGGTTTTTCCAGAAAGTCATAGGCGCCGGCGCGCATGGCCTGCACCGCCAGCGGCACGTCACCGTGTCCGGTGATCAGCAGTACCGGTAGTTCCGGGTCCTGCTCTTGCAGCTGTTGCAGCAGCTCTAGGCCGTCGATGCCGGGCATGCGGATATCACTGACCACCACGCCGGGCCAGTCGCGCTCGATGCGCGCCGCCACGCCGTGGGCGTCGGCCAGGCTGCTGACCTTGATGCCGGCCAGGTCGAGGGTTTGGCTCAGTGCCTGACGCAGGTGCGGGTCATCGTCGATCAGCAGCACCTGGGTGCGTGAGTCGATCATGCTCATACAACAAAATCCTCTGGCGACTGAGTTTTGATGCCCTGTGCCGCGGCGCGCAACCGCAGGGTTAGCTGGGCGCCGCCATCAGGATGGTTGGCAAAAAGCAGTTCGCCGCCCAGGGCGCGCATCAGGGTATCGCAAATGGCCAGGCCCAAGCCGAGGCCCTGGGCGCTGGTTTTGGTGGTGAAGAATGGCTCGCGTGCGCGCTGCAGCGCCTCCTGGCTAAAGCCGGGGCCATTGTCTCGCAGGTGTAGATCGACGCCCTCGGCGGTGAGTTCGGCACTTAACCACAGGCGGCGCGGCTGCGGCACTTCGCTCAAGGCATCAAGGGCGTTGGCCAGCAGGTTGCCGAGTACCTGGCGCAGACGGGTTTCCCCGGCTTGCACCCACAGGGTCGCGTCTGGCAGATCGCGAATCAGCTCAACGTGCATGGCCTGGCGGCGCTTGGCCAGTAACGCCAGGGCATCGTCGATGGCTGGCTGCAGAGCCACGCTTTCCGGGGCATGGCGATCACGTCGGGCGAAGGCGCGCAGGTGCGCAATAATCGAGGCCATGCGTTCGGTGAGCTGGCTGATCAGCTTGAGGTTGGCGCGGGCTTCGTCGCCGCGTTGGTGGTCGAGCAGCACGCAGGCGTTATCGGCGTAGCTGCGGATCGCTGCCAGCGGCTGATTGAGTTCGTGGCTGATGCTCGCACTCATGGTGCCCAGGGCCGAGAGTTTGCTGGCCTGCACCAGTTCGTCCTGGGCTTGCACCAGTTCTTGCTGCGCCTGTTCACGCTCCAGTACTTCCTCTTTAAGCCGGCTGTTGAGCCGTTCCAGGTCTTGGGTACGCTCTAGCACGCGCTGCTCAAGCTGCTGGCGCGCCTGGCTGTCGAGGGCGATGCGCTCTAGGTAGTGGCGGCGGCGCTGCATCAGCAGACCGATCAGTAGGACCAGCGCTAACAGGGTGCTGCCTCCGACCGCCATGGTGGTGCGCACGGGTTGATCGAGTTGCGAGCGGGGCGTCAGGATGCTTACGGTCCAGCCGATCTCATCAAGGGTTTGCCCCTGACTCAGCCAGGCATCGCGGTTGAGTTGCAGTGGCGGTGGTGACTGGATGCGATAGGGCTGGGTATCGGCAATCGCTGCGCGCTCAGCGTTGTCCAGTTCACGGGTCGCGTGAAAGCGCCAGTCGGCCTGTGAGGTGAGAATCACCACGCCATAACTATCGGTTACCAGCAGTTGCTCCGGGCGTTTGCCCCAGAGTGTTTCGGTGTGATCAAGATCGACTTTGACCACCATCACCCCGAGCGTTTTCACACCGTCGCGAATCGCGGCGGCGAAGAAGTAGCCGCGCTTGCCGGAGGTCGTACCCAGGCCGAAGAAGCGTCCAGGCCGGCCCTGCATGGCTTCGAGGAAATAGGGGCGGTAGGAGAAGTTGCGCGCTACGAAGGAGTCTTCCTGCTGCCAGTTTGATGCCGCCAGTGTGGTGCCGTTGGCAGCCATCAGATAGATCACATCAGCCCCGGTCTGCTGGCGGATCTGGTTGAGCAGGTGATTGGCCGCGTTGCGCAGCTGGGTTTGTTCAGGGTTCTGCAGGGCGCTGCGCAAGGCCGGCAAGTCCGCCAGGATGGGCGGCAAGACTTCGTAGCGCCGCAGGGTGCCCAGCAGGTTGGCCACATACAGGTCGAGGGTTTGCCGGTTCTGTTCGACCAGCACCCCGCTGTAATAGCGCTCCGTCAACTGTTGCAGTGGCCACAGCAGGGGGGCCAGCAGCAGAACTAAAATGGCCAGGCTTCTCCAGCGTGGGCGGCGAGGGTGGGGTGATGGAGCTGACATGCGCTTACTCGGACGGTGGAGTCGGATGAGAGTGGCGCTTATGCAATAAACGAGCAAGCCCGCTTACATGGTAGCGACTCAGCGCGGTCATTCAGCGTGCAGGCCTCATTGGACAGGCCTGCCGCACAGCGCGCTAGCGAGCCGCCAGGCACTCGTCCAATGCGCTCTGCCAGGTTGGCAGCTGTAGTTGCCAGTCCTGTTGAAGTTGGCGGCAATTCAGGCGCGAGTTGAGTGGGCGCTGTGCCGGTGTAGGGTAGGCGCTGCTGGGGATGGGGTGCAGCGTCGCCACGGGTTTGCCTTGGCTTTGCAGGTGTTCGGCAATCGCCTGGGCGAAACCAAACCAGCTTGTTTCACCCAGCGCGGTCAGGTGGTAAACGCCCCAGGGACCAGCTTGGCCGTTGCGCCAATGTTCAATTAGTTGCGCTGTAGTCTGGGCAATGCTGCCGGCCCAGGTCGGTGCGCCGATTTGATCGGCCACCACGTTAAGCGTTTCGCGTTCCTGCAGCAGGCGTTGCATGGTTAGCAGAAAGTTGCGGCCGTGCTGCGAGTAAACCCAGCTGGTGCGTAGAATCAGGTGCATGCCGCCAACCGCCTGAATCGCCTGCTCTCCGGCCAGCTTGCTGCGCCCGTAAACGCTCAGGGGGTTGGGGGTGTCACTTTCGCGGTAGGGCTCGACTTGGTTGCCATCGAAGACATAATCGGTGGAGTAATGAATCAGTGGTACGTCCAGCTCCGCCGCTACTTCAGCCAGAATGCCGGGTGCTGTGGCATTGATCGCAAAGGCCAGTTCCGGCTCGCGCTCGGCCTGATCCACGGCGGTATGCGCGGCCGCGTTGAGAATCAGCGCAGGGCGGTGGCTTAGAACTGATTGACGAATCAGCTCGGCATGAGCGAGGTCCAGCTGATCGCGGCCCAGCACGGTCAGCTCGCCTGCCTCTTTTAGAGTGTGCTGCAGCTCCTGGCTAACCTGGCCATGCTGGCCGAGTAGGAGAATCTTCATGGGAACACCTGCGCATCGGCAAAGTTGACGCCAGCTTGATCCTTGGCAGATAGCTGTGGCGCGTCTTCGAGTGGCCATTCGATGGCCAGCGTTGGGTCATCCCAGCGGATGCAGCGCTCGTGTTCGGGGGCGTAGTAGTCGGTGGTTTTGTAGAGAAACTCGGCGAATTCGCTGAGTACCACAAAGCCATGGGCAAAGCCTTCCGGCACCCACATTTGGCGGTTGTTTTCGGCGGACAAATGCACGCCAACCCAGCGACCGAAAGTAGCTGAGCTGCGGCGCAGATCCACAGCCACGTCATACACTTCGCCTGCCGTGACCCTGACCAATTTGCCCTGCGCCTGCTGCACTTGGTAATGCAGGCCACGCAATACGCCGCGTTGCGAGCGCGAATGGTTGTCTTGGACGAACTCGCGTTGCAGGCCAGTGGTTTCGGCGAAACGACGGGCATTGAAACTCTCAAAGAAGAAGCCGCGTTGGTCGCCGAACACCTTGGGTTCTAGGATGAGTACCTCGGGGATGCCAGTGGCGATAGCCTGCATGGTCACTCCTCGGCCAGTTTGAACAGGTACTGGCCGTAGCCGGTTTTGCCGAAGGCGTTGGCCTGTACCAGTAATTGCTGGCGATCAATCCAGCCTTGTTGGTAGGCGATTTCTTCCAGGCAGGCGACTTTCAGGCCTTGGCGGTGCTCGATGGTCTGCACGTACTGCGAGGCTTCCAGCAGGCTGTCATGGGTGCCGGTATCGAGCCAGGCAAAGCCGCGGCCGAAACGCTCAACGCGCAGGTCGCCGCGTTGCAGGTAAGCGTTGTTGACGTCGGTAATTTCCAGCTCGCCGCGTGGTGACGGTTTAACCGCCTTGGCGATCTCGATTACATCGTTATCGTAGAAGTACAGACCGGTCACCGCGTAGCTGGACTTCGGTTCTGTGGGCTTTTCCTCGATCGAGATGGCCTTACCCTGAGCGTCGAACTCGACCACGCCAAACCGTTGTGGGTCATTAACCCAGTAGCCGAATACAGTGGCACCGCTGGGTTCGGCGGCCGCGCGCAGGAGTTTCTCGGTGAAGTGCTGGCCATGGAAAATATTGTCGCCGAGGATCAGGCAGACCGAGTCCGTACCAATAAATTCTTCGCCCAACAGAAACGCTTGAGCCAGGCCGTCAGGCGAGGGTTGCTCGATGTACTCGAAACGCACACCAAACTGGCTGCCATCACCGAGCATCTTGCGAAAGTTTGGCAGATCCTGCGGGGTGGAAATGATCAGGATCTCGCGCACGCCGGCGAGCATCAGCACCGAGATCGGGTAGTAGATCATCGGCTTGTCATAGATCGGCAGCAGCTGTTTGGACACGCCCAGGGTGATGGGGTGCAGGCGGCTGCCGGAGCCGCCGGCGAGAATGATGCCTTTCATTGTGCTGCTCCTTAAAGTGCGCCGAGGCGTTCGCGTTGGTAGCTACCGTCCTGTACGCGGCGGCACCAAGCAAGATTGTCCAGATACCAGATCACGGTTTTGCGTAGGCCACTGGTGAAGGTTTCTTGCGGCGTCCAGCCTAGTTCGCGCTCAATCTTGCTGGCATCAATGGCATAGCGCAGATCGTGACCAGGGCGATCTGTCACGAAGCTGATCTGTTCTTTGTAAGAGCCGTTCTGGCGTGGAGTCAGTTCATCCAGCAGTGCGCAGATGCTTTCCACTACATGCAGGTTGGTCTGCTCATTATGCCCGCCGATGTTGTAGGTTTCGCCGACTTGGCCCTCGGTGACGACCTTGAACAGCGCACGGGCATGGTCTTCCACGTACAGCCAATCACGTACCTGCTGGCCGTTGCCATACACCGGCAGTGGCTTGCCATCCAGGGCATTAAGGATGACCAGCGGAATCAGTTTCTCAGGGAAGTGATAAGGGCCGTAATTGTTCGAGCAGTTGGTGATCAGTACGGGCAGCCCATAAGTCCGTTGCCAGGCGCGCACCAGATGATCGGAGGCCGCCTTGCTTGCAGAGTAGGGTGAGCTGGGTGCATAGGCGGTGTTTTCGGTGAACAAATCGTCCACGCCATGCAGATCGCCATACACCTCGTCGGTGGATATATGGTGAAAGCGAAACGCTGCCTTGCGCGCCGGCTCCAGCTGCGACCAGTAGCTGCGTGTGGCCTCCAGCAGCGCGTAGGTGCCAACGATATTGGTCTGAATAAAGGCTGCCGGGCCATCGATGGAGCGATCGACATGCGATTCAGCCGCCAGGTGCATGATCGCATCCGGCTGAAACTCTGCCAGTGCCTGGCTGACGGCGGCAGTATCGGCGATGTCTGCCTGCAGAAATTTATAGCGTGGGTGGGCTGCAACGCTTGCCAGCGACTCGAGATTGCCGGCGTAGGTCAATTTGTCGAGGTTGAGCACTTGGTGCTCGGTGTCATTTAGTAGATGACGAATCAGTGCTGAGCCAATAAAGCCGGCGCCGCCGGTAATAAGAATGTGCACGGGCCTATACCTTTTTAAAGAGGCGGTCGGTAAGTTTTGTCAGGCAGTGTTACAAGCTGAGTTCGTGCGGGCAAGCCATCAGTCTTTCCAATACGCATAAAAAAGCCCCGCATCGCTGCGAGGCTTTCTTTATATGGTGCCGGCACCAGGATTAAAACTTGGAAAGCCAAAGCCTTTGAATATAGTGGTATACCTTGTGTGTAATCGATAATGGGTACTCAAATAGGTACTCGCGTATTGCCGCTTACCCGCGCCGCGACAAAGCGCTGTTTCACAGACACGATTCTTGCTTCTTGTAGATCAGACGGCTATTCGCAACTGACAGCTGTGACCTACCCCTCCAAGGGTTGCACCGGTGTAAGGCTGCAACCGGCCAGGAGCGGATAGTGGACGCAGTGACGGCAAATGGGTTACTTCTAGAAACCGCTTTACCCATTTCTGTTGTTTGCCCAAGTCAGCGGGCCTAACGTTCAGAAGCCCTCCAGCATCTCTAGGCTAGTGCCTGGCTCTGTTGCAAATCATGCCCACGCTCACGTATTCGCAGCATGTTCTCGGCGTCCGTTGTATCGGCTTGCTCGTAATGTGGTATCAGGCCTGCGAATTCGGCCGCGCCGTCGAGTACGAATCCGTCGCCAAAAATGATTGGTGGGCGCTTGGGGAGACGGTTGATACTGAATGTGAGAGTTTGTTGCTCCATCAGCCAGCGATTATTTTCGATCAGCGCGGGGATTGATTCACGGAAATAATCGGGACCCTCCATAGCTTGGATAGCCGCCACAAACTGATCATGGCTGCGTTCGAAAAACTCGGCTTGGCGCTTCTTCCAGAAGGGAACTAGGTCAAAGATGAGGTCGTCGCTATATGCAAGCGGTTCGCTGCGCGATCGCTTAGCGAGTTCCGAAAACGCGTTGTGGATCAAGGCCGCCTCTGGGCATATCCAGGTCATTTGCCTCATCTGCTCGGCGGCGACTACCTCACCGTTGCCATACCTCCGAGCTTTCATCGCACGCTCAACCCGCTGGCAGCTTTCCCTAAGCATCTGGTGTGGCATATTCAACAGAAGTGTGCATAGCCCCGCAGCGAGCGCGATACCGTGCACACCCTCCGATTGCCGCGCAGAGATCGAGATGGCATGGATGATAGCGTGGTACTCGGGGAGTGTCGGATCCCGGAGAAACCTCATTGTCTGTGCTTCAGCTTCTCGGCGCGCCCCTAGCGGCACCTTATCGCTGAGGAACATGGGCATGACATCACGCTGCTCCTGATAGTAGGCGCAGGTCTCCAACAAGCTGCCAAGATAGATTGGTGACTTGAACAGGACGCGGTCGCGCTTGGGGTCATTCTTACCGAAAAAGCAGGCGGAAATTTGCTCTATTGGTTCGTGGAACTTCGGCACGCTTATGCTGAAACCCACATGCCAAGGATACAAACCATCGCCATTCGCGGGCTCATACCGTTCAATGAAGTGGTTGAGAGTGATGTCCTGCTTGAGACGCTTGATTGCAGGGTTGCTATCTGAAGGGTGTGCCATCAGCCGAAAGATCGCTTCAAGCGTTTTGAGGCCCCTAATGGAACAGTTCATGTCGACCCAATGACGTGTTTCGTGGGCCAGTGGAGCAAGCACGTTACGCGCTCCATCGACCAACACCAGGCCGGCGTCCCACTCAGGCTCGAACACCGCCTTTGCAAACTTGACCAAATCAGGTTCTTCCGCCCGATTGAGGTGAATTGTTTGGGTGAAGTGATCGTAGTTGGCAACGTTACTTTTTTTGAGGTTGATACCAAGCATTCGACGGGTCCAAAAGCCAATGTACAAGGATGCGCGCGGGAGAGTATGGCAATAGTGAGCCAATAGCAGGCGCTTGTGGATTCCTTGATCAATGCAGCCATATTCATGGCTCGGGGTAATCGGGCGCACAGTGCATTCAGGTTTGGCTGAGCTCGTCGGCCAAAGAGGACAGATTTTTTCCTGCTCTAAACGTCCGCATCGGCCAGTAGGCGGCACCTGCCCGACCGGCAGAAACCAGCTACTGAAGAAAGATCGCGCTGAGGCTTGCGCTATGGCAGACGTACGGTTCTCGCGCCCAGGAAGGTCAAGCTCGGGGCAGGAGGTGGTGAGAACGGAGGGGCAGATGGCTCCAAACTTTCTATAAATAGTACGATGTTCCGCTTGCCGGGGGACGCCACGCTTCCGTAGAGGATGCCATCGAGCTTACCTCCTTTGAAGTTGTGGTCACGAAGATATTCAGTCACCACTTGGGAGGGCAGATAGTCGACATGAGCACGATCCTCGCGATCGGCAACATGATTGTGCGTGCAAAGTGGTTCATAAAGCTCAACTCCATGCTGCTTTTCCGCTCCTTGGGAGAGAAATAGCTTGGTGTCGGTGGAAGTTGGGTTAGATCGAGAATTCTCAGAGATTTTTCGCTGATGAATCGGCCAACTCTGGCGTGGTCGCTCTTGATTTCTCGTACTGTGGTGTTGGGGTCAAGGGAGCCATAGAACATTGGAACCCCAGCTGGATTCATACGATTGTTTTGGCAGCTATCCCTAGGAGGTGGGCCAAATTGCGATGCAGGTGGGTTACGCATGCTGAAATAAGGACGTGCCCTGTAGAGCTTCGTACCAACAGGAAGCTCGCGGATTAAGCCATGAGTCGAGGAGAAATGAGCAATTGCGGCGAGTAAAGCCATGGGGCTGTATGAGTCCCGATCATCCGGATCTTCGCCTATTCGGTGAAAGAAATACCGTCGCTCATGCTTGATAACCTTGCAGAACCTGTCCCAGCCAAGAATCATTGCCCGATCTTCGTCAAGGCTAAGCCAGTCATAGTCACACCAAAGCTGATCGCTCAGGCTCCAACGTATCGCATCGGCTAGGGCTCCGCTGTGGTCCAGGGGAAGGTCCAGGTCGCAGTAGTCGAAGATTAGTTCCTCGGTGTCATAGGTGCTACCGAGCCATCCCCCCTCTTGTGAGCAGTAGCTCATCTGATCCTCTGGTGATCCCCAGTAACGACTGATACAGGCCTCTAAGTGCTCGCAAAAATCATCGAGAGTTGCTGTCGGGGCTACTGCTGTTCCGCAGAAGTCACAGCCGCGCCGCCCACTCTGAGATCTTACCCAGGCTTTGAGATCGTCGTCGCCAATACAGCGGGTACACAATCTGTCCATGTGGAAGCTCCCAGGAATGATGAGAGGGAGGATATCCCGCTCAAAACCACTGAACGAGAACATTTGGTCGCTCAGAAAGATGAGCAACAATCGGGGACACGTTATTTATGCTGGCGAGGGAGTCCTTGGCTGACTTTGCTGGCAGCGAGTGACCGCTTCTGGCCGGTTAGAGTATTTCAGTTCACTCTAACCTCCCCCCGCTAGACCGCGATCTCTGGTCTCTTGGCACGCCCTCGTCACGTGCCCTAGTCCTGAGACCTCGCCTATTACTATCACCGCCGGTGACTTGAGCCTGAAAACCTGTGCTGCATCACTCATGGTTGCCAAATCACTTCTGCACTCGCGCTGATGGGGCAGGGAGGCGTTTTCGATCATGGCCACCGGTGTGCTGGCAGCAAGCCCACCGGCCATCAATTCCCGTTGTACCTCTTCCAGCTTGGCCACGCCCATATACACCACCAGTGTGGTGCCGGTTTGTGCCAGAGCCTGCCAGTTAAGGCTGCTGTCGTCCTGGGTGTGGGCGGTGACTAGGGTGACGCCACGGGCAACTCCGCGCAAGGTCAAGGGAATGCCGCATTGGGTGGCGCCGGCCAAACCTGCGGTGATGCCGTTCACCAGCTCCACTTCAATTCCGTGGGCGCCCAGCCATTCGGCCTCTTCGCTGCCACGGCCAAAAATGCAAGGGTCGCCGCCCTTCAAGCGCACCACACACTTGCCTTGGCGGGCGTAGCGCAGCATCAAGCGGTGGATGAATTCCTGCGGGGTAGATCGGCAACCGCCGCGCTTGCCGACGCTAATAACCTTGGCGTTCACACAGTGTTCGAGCACTGCCGGGTTAACTAGGTCGTCTATCATCACCACGTCGGCACTATTGAGGGCGCGCAAGGCCTTCAGGGTGAGCAATTCAGGGTCACCGGGACCGGCACCCACCAACCAGACTTTTGCGCTCATGGGGTCTTCCTAATCAGGGCTGTGTATACGGCGCAGCGAGCTTGCATGCTTTGCTGCGATATTGTGCTGTTTGAAGTCATGCGTGCAGCAACCAAATCAACAGCAGGCCATTGACCAGTAGTGAGGCCAGCGCCAGTGCTCGCCACACTTTCAGCGGCTCGCGTTCAAGCAATGGCCGGTGTCGAGTGCTGGGTTGGTGTTCGCCTTGCTGCAGGGCCAATAACCACTCTTCGGCGGTTTCAAAGCGCTGGGTGGGGTCGCTGGTCAGGGCTTTGTCGAGGTTCTTCACCAGCCATTCTGGAAGGTCTGGGCGGTAGCGATTGGCGGCCACCGGGGTGCCAAAGCGCGGGCGCTGAAAGGCCTCGATTTCGCCGTAGGGGTAGTGGCCAGTAAGCAGGTAATACAGAGTAACGCCGGCGCTATAGAGGTCCTGCGCAGCACTGGGCGGCGCGCCTGCATAGGCTTCCGGGGCAATAAAACTGGGGGTGCCGGGCAACTCGCCCAGTGCCTGATTGGAAAGCCCAGGGCAATAGGCTAAACCGAAATCCAGCACCCGCAGCTCGCCATCATTATTGAGCAGCAGATTCTCCGGTTTGATATCGCGATGGACGATGTTGCGTCGGTGCAGCATGCCCAGCGCCCGTAACAGGAGCGAGGCGATTCCCAGCCATTGATTAAGGCCGAAGTTGCCGTGCACGTGATAGTGCTCGGCCAAGGTGATGCCGGGGTGTTCGCGCATCAGATAGTAAAGGTGCTGACGCTGGTTGGCGTGGTGCACCTCGGGAAAGTAACGTCCGGCCACGCGCCGCAGAAACCACTCTTCCTGTAACAGGGCATTCCCGGCTGTGCTGTCACTGTCCCGGCTGGCAGGTAGGGTTTTTAACAGCCAGGGTTGCTGCTGGTTGTCACGCACGCGGTACAGCACAGACTGGCGGTTTTGCCCCACAAGGGCCTCCACCTGCCAGCCTTCAAATACTTGCCCGGGCTTTAACAATGGTGGCAGTGGCCATTGATCCAGCTGCCCCAGAGCGTCGCCCAAGCTGGTCTCACCCAATTCATCGACCCGTACCAGCACGGCACTGGCGTTGTCCTGGCTGCCAGCTTGATGGGCAGCACTAACCAGGGCCTGGCTGGCCGCTTGCAACTGCTGTTCATCACGCAGAATACCGGCAATTGAGGCCTCACTCAGGGTGGCCCAAATGCCATCGCTGACCAGCAGAAAGCTCTCGCCAAGGCGCAACTCGCCATCCAGGTAATCCACCACCACATGCTGCTCCAAGCCCATGGCGCGCTTGAGCACATGCTGCATACCCGGTTGGCCCCACACGTGGTCTTCGCTGATGCGCTGTAACTGCCCGGCAAACCAGCGGTACACCCGGCAATCGCCGATATGTGCGAGGGTAAAGTGCCGACCGCGCATCACCAAAGCACTGAGGGTGGTGAGCAGCGGCTGGCCGCCGCCATTGGCATGCAGCCAGCGGTTTTGTGCAAGCAACAGACGGTCCAGGGCTTGCGCCACGCCCCAGGTTTCCGGCGTGGCGTAGTAGTCGTGAGCCAGTGCTTGCAAGGTTGACCGGGCAGCCAAGCCACCGTCCGCGCATTGGCTAACGCCGTCAGCCAAGGCAAACAAATAACCCTTGCTGCCAGCCAGCGATGGCGCCGGAGTGACCAGACGCACCGCATCCTGGTTCTCCACGCGCGGCCCGCTGGCGCTGCTTTCGGCGTAGCTCAGATGCAAGCCCATGGCGGTTTACTCAGACCCGTGCAGCGGTAAAGGCAGCCGAACCCCACGTGGTTCTCCAGCGTTTTTTCACACCGTGCAAACCGAACCAGGCAATCACGCCCAGGCTGGCAAATAACCACAGGCCGATTTGGTAGTCGCCGGTATTCTGTTTGATTGCACCCAGGCCTGCAGCCAGGAGGAAACCGCCGATGCCTCCTGCCATGCCGATCAGGCCGGTCATCACACCAATCTCTTTACGAAAGCGCTGTGGCACCAGTTGGAACACTGCACCGTTACCTGCACCCAAGCCCAGCATGGCGCTAACGAACAAGGCTAATGCCGCCACCGAACTAGACAGATGAAAGCCCACCGCAGCAATGCAGATGGAGGCCACGGCATACATGCCCAGCAAGGTACGAATGCCACCAAAACGGTCGGCTAGGGCGCCGCCTAGAGGTCGCATCAGGCTGCCACCGAATACACAGGCCGCGGTGTAATAGCCGGCGGTCACTGGGCTGAGGCCGTACTGGTCGTGGAAATAACCGGGCAGGGCGCTTGCTAGGCCGATAAAGCCGCCAAAGGTGACGCTGTAGAAGAACATAAACCACCAGCTATCACGGTCGCCCAGGGCCTTGAAGTAATCGGCCATGGATTTAGCTTTGCTGCGGTTTGGAGCGTTACGGGCCATCAGGGTGAAGGCGATAAGCGTCAGCACCAGTGGGATCAGCGCCAGGCCAAACACATTGCTCCAACCAAAGGCTGCGGCCAGCAGCGGGGCAGCCAAAGCGGCAATCACGGTGCCCGAGTTGCCAGCGCCGGCGATGCCCATGGCCTTGCCTTGGTGTTCCGCGGGGTACCACTGAGATGCCAGCGGTAGGGCTACGGCAAACGAAGCACCGGCCATACCGAGGAACACACCGAGCAGCAGTGCTTGTTCATAGCTGTGGATGCCCAACTGCCAAGCCACCAGCAGTGCGCCAATCACAACCACTTGGCCGAAGATACCGGCGGTTTTTGGCGACAACTGATCCGCCAGTATGCCCATCAAAAAGCGCAGCAGGGCGCCAGCCAGAATCGGCGTAGCCACCATAAATCCGCGTTGCTGAGTGGTTAGTTGCAGGTCAGTGGCAATCTGTACTGCCATTGGGCCTAGCAGGTACCAAACCATAAAGCTCAAATCGAAATACAAAAAGGCGGCAAACAACGTGGGGGTGTGGCCGGCTTTCCAGAAACTGTTGGTGTTCATTCCCAGTACCTCATCTGCAAATAGGTAGTTGTGTTTGCAGGTGGGTAGCTTTGAGAGCTGCCCACCAGGCCCCGTTTCCAAGGCCATAAACGCAAAAGACGCCGCAATCCCAAGTTCGCTTTAGCGAGGGGAAGTGCGACGTCTTTGTCGTGGTGGGGCAACCGCCGTTGGCTACCTGTGCTGATACATAAGCAGGTTGTGTGCCAATTAGGCTGGAGAGCTCTAGGGCAATGGTTTTACTTTTATTTGCAGAGCCTTTTAGGCTGTGTACAGCCACTGTTGGTGCAGTGTGCTGTGTTGTGGAGCAGGCGCTGCGTTTGATTTTGTAGGGTGCGCACCGCGCAGCTACCGCTCCTACGGTTAGCCCAACAACTCAGTCATGGCGATAATCTGCTCTGCCACCTGAATCAGCTTCTGCTGTTTGCTCATGGCTTGGCGACGCATCAGTGTGTACGCCTCCTCTTCGCTGCAGTCTTTCATTTTCATCAACATACCCTTGGCCAACTCAACCCGTTTGCGCTCAGCCAGCTGCTGGTCGCGGGCGTGTAGTTGCGAGCGCAGCACTTGGTCGCTTTCAAAGCGCGCCATGGCCACGTCCATGATCGGCTGCAAGCGCTGGGCATGGATGCCTTCGACGATATAGGCGCTCACACCAGACTTGATCGCCTGGCGCATCACGCCGGGATCGTGCTCGTCGGTAAACATCACAATCGGCCGTGGCTGGTCGCGGGTCACCAGCACCACTTGTTCCATCACATCCCGGCTTGGCGACTCGGTGTCGATCAATACCACGTCCGGACGCACGGCTTCCACGCGGGCGGGCAGGTCGATGGTCAGCCCTGACTCGTCGATCACTTCAAAGCCCGCCTCGCTCAAGGCCGTACGCAAGCGCCCGACCTTCTTCGAGGTGTCATTGATCAGCAGGATACGCAGCATAGCGGCCAGCTCCTGTCAGTGATCATTGAGGGCATGCAGGTTAAAACTGCGGGCATAGCCGGCAGGGTCGGTACCGTCCCAAACGCTGCCATCGAGCAGGCGGCTGGTGCGCATGGCGGCATTAGGCACAGGAATATCCAGGGCGGTTGCGGCGGCGCTGTACAGCTCAGTTTGTTGCACCTGGCAGGTTACGGCGAGGTAGTCAGGGTCCTGGCGCAGCAAACCCCAGCGGCGGAACTGAGTGAGAAACCACATGCCATCCGAGAGGTAGGGAAAGTTTGCAGCGCCGTTGTTATGGAAGCGCAGGGCGTTGGCGTCGTGCCATTGATTGCCCAGGCCATCGCTGTACTCGCCCAGCAGGCGCGGTTCGACACTGGATAACGGCGCATCTAGGTACTCACTGCTGCTCAACAGTTGTGCTGTGCTGCGACGGTTCTCGTGGCTTTCCTCAATAAAGCGGCTGGCTTCCAACACCGACATCACCAGAGCGCGGGCGGTATTGGGGTTTTGCTCAACAAATTCGCGAGTGCAGGCCAGGACTTTTTCCGGGTGATCCGGCCAGATGGCTTGGCTGGTGGTCAGGGTAAAGCCCTGGCCATGCTCCACGGCATTGGCGCACCAGGGTTCGCCCACGCAAAAGCCATCAATGCGCCCTGCTTCCAGGTGCGCGAGCATTTGCGGCGGCGGCACCACCACGCTGTTTACATCCTGCAGCGGGTGAATGCCCTGGCTGGCCAGCCAGTAATACAGCCACATGGCATGGGTGCCGGTGGGGAAGGTCTGGGCGAAGGTAAGTTTTGTGCCGCTTTGGTGCGCGCGCTGTTGCAGTGCACTGGCGCTGGTCACACCAGCCTCTTTCAGTGGTTGCGACAGGTTGATGCTCTGGCCGTTCTGGTTCAGACCCATAAGCACGGCCATATCGGTAGCAGCGGCGCCGCTGATGCCCAGTTGAATGGCGTAGATCATGCCGTACAGGCTGTGGGCGGCGTCCAGTTCGCCGCTTATCAGCTTGTCATTGATGCCAGCCCAGGAGGCCTGGCGTTTGAGGTTGAGGGTTAAGCCATAGGGCTGGGCAAAGCCCTGGGTGGCCGCTACGACCACGGAGGCGCAGTCGCTAAGCGGCATGTAGCCGATATTGAGGACGTTCCTTTCTGGGGCATCGCTGCCCGCTACCCAGGCCAGAGAGTGCATAAGCAGGCCATCGCTCATAGGGGTGTTCCTGAAAACCTAGACCACAAAAAACGATGTCCCTACCGCGGGTTATCAACCGGGTAGCACGACGCAGTTGTCAGTAAGGTCGCCACGTGGCGTTTACTGGCGACCTTAGCGGGAAGAACAGCAATTGCTGTGCCGAGTTTGTGTTTGGCGGGTTCGGCTCTTGATCTGCATAGGAGCGACTTCAGTCGCGATCCCCGCAAACGTGGGCATCAATACACATCGCGCAAATACCGTCGCTCTTTGCTCATGCCGCTGACGTACAGGGTGGCGGCGCCGCTGCTCATTTTTCCGTGTACTTGCACGATCTTTTTCAGGGCTGCGTCGACGTCTTTGGCCATGCGTGCGGCGTCGCCGCAGACGCATACCGAGGCGCCTTGTTGCAGCCAGCTCCACAGCAGCGCGCCCTCTTCGAGTATGCGTTGTTGCACGTAGATTTTTTCTGCCTGGTCGCGGGAGAAGGCGGTGTCTAGGCGGGTGAGCAGGCCGCTGCGTTGCCAGGTACGTAATTCGTCGTGGTAGTAGAAGTCGCTTACGGCGCGTTGTTCGCCAAAGAACAACCAGTTTTTGCCAGAACCGCCCTGGGCTTGGCGCTCCTGCAGAAAGGCGCGGAAAGGCGCGATGCCGGTGCCTGGGCCAATCATGATTAGCGGCAACTGCGGGTCTTGTGGGGGGCGAAAGTGCGCCGAGCGTTGCAGGAATATCCGTGCGCCCCGGCCCTCTGCACGGTCGGCTAGGAAGGTTGAACAGACGCCACCACGCTGCTTGTTCTGGTGCTGGTAGCGCACGGTAGAAACGGTGATATGCACTTGGTTTGGATGCGCTTTAGGGCTCGATGAAATGGAGTACAGGCGCGGTTGCAGCGGCTTGAGCAAGCTCAGCAGTTCATCGCTGTTGAGGGGGATTGGGAACTCCAACAACAGGTCGAGCAACTGACGGCCCCAGAGCCAATCCTTGAGTTCGGCTTGGTCTCCGCCCTGCAGCAGCTCTTCCAAGAGCGGACTGGCGGAGCGCTCGCATACCCACTGCAGCTGCTGAGGGGTGATGCGGACGATTTCCAAGTGTTCTTCTAGGGCCATGCGCAGGGTCATGGGCGTTTGTTCTTTGAGCTCAACGCTGCAATCACCATCGAGCTGCAAGGCCTTGAGAAGGGCATTGACCTGCTCTGGGCAATTGCTCGGCCATACGCCCAGGGCATCGCCGGCTTGGTAGGGGAAGTCGTGGTCGCCGAGGTCGAAGACGATATGGCGGGTTTCCTTCTGCGCCCCCTGGCTGTTGAGAATGCGGTTTTCTAGCAACCGAGTGATCAGCGGGTTGTGACGGTTGTAGCGGCTACTTTCGATGGGGGTTGGCAACAAGTTGGAGGTTTTTTCCACTGCGGCAATGGGCCCGCTTGGCAAGGCTATGCAGATTTTTTCCAGCCACTGCTCGGCAGCTTGTTGATAGTCCGGTTCGCACTCTTGGCGCGCGTGCAGGCATTCGCCGCCGAGGGCTGCTAGGCGCTCATCCAGCTTGCGGCCAAAGCCACAGAACTGGTCGTAACTGGAGTCGCCCAGGGCCAACACGCTGTAGCGGCTGCTGGCCAAGGCTTGGGCTTCGGCGTTTTCCAGGCTAGCCCAAAAACTGGCGGCATTGTCCGGTGGCTCGCCATCGCCAAAGGTGCTGGTCACCAGTAGTACGCCGGCGGCGCCACATAGGTCCTCCAGCTTGGCGTCATCCATGGCCATCATCCGCACGCGTTGGCCTTTACTGCGTAGGCGCTGTGTGCAGGTTTCGGCCAGATCTTCGCTGTTGCCGGTTTGTGAGGCCCACAGCACCAACCACTGCGGGGCGATGACTTCTGCCGGTGCTGCGCTGAGCAGTTGCAGCGCATGGCTGGGCATATCCAGACCCGCGGTTTGGCGTGAAAACAGCCCCGCCAACATGCCATCCAGCAACAGGCGTTTGTTTTCCGTTAGCGGTGCACTGGCGGGCAGGGTGGGCACGCCACTTACACGCCCTTCCAGGCTGCGTAGGCCCAACAGATAGCCCTGCATATACAGCTCCTCGGCGGCGCTCAGTTGCAACTGCGCCGGGGTGTCGAGGTTAAGCAGGCGAGCAAAGACATTGGTCTGCATGGGGGCGAGCTCCTCGGAAACAGTGGTCCCCTGAGGGGACGGCGCACGGCTGACGGCTTGTAGGCTAACGGCGCAAAACTTGAACGCCGGCTGCAGGGATACGGGGTCAATGGCGTCGCTGGTCACAGCGTTAATGGCCAGCTGTTCGCCAAACACATCGTTCCAGTGGAAGGGCGCAAAGCAGTTGCCTGGGCGTACGCGGTCGCTGATTAAGGCCGGTAGCACCGCCACGCCATGGCGGGAACGAATTTCCACGCCGTCGCGTTCACTAATTGCCAGGCGGGTGGCGTCGCTGGGGTGAATTTCCACAAAGGGGCCGGGGTTGAGCTTGTTCAGTGTGGGTACTTTCCCGGTCTTGGTCAGGGTGTGCCACTGGTGCTGCAGGCGACCGGTATTGAGTATCAGGGGGAAGTTCTCATCGGGCAGTTCTGCAGGCCGCAAATGGGGGCGTGCAAAGAACTGCGCCTTGCCACTGTCGGTGGCAAACACCAGTGCCGGTTGGCTGCCGTCTGCGGCCAGTTTCAGGGTTTGGCTGGTGTCATTATTCAAGTAACGCAGTGGGTTACGCGTGGCCGCGTCGCTATCGGCAATGGGCCATTGCAACGGTTGCTCGCGCAGGCGTTCATAGCTGGCACCGCGAATGTCGTAGCCGGTTTTGGGGTTCCAGCAGCGTTTGATTTCTTCAAAGATTTCGCTGGCGCTGTTGTAGCTAAACGCTTCGCTGTAGCCCATGGCGCAGGCCACGCGGGCGATAATTTTCCAGTCGGCCAAGGTGTCGCCTGGCGGAGTTACGGCTTGCTGCATTAGGGTGAGGTTGCGCTCGGAGTTGATCATCACCCCCTCGGCTTCCGCCCACAGCGCGCCGGGCAACAGGATGTCGGCATAGCGATTGGTTTCGGTGTCCAGGTAAGCGTCCTGAGTGATCACTAGTTCGGCCTTTTGTAGTGCCTCAATCACGGTTTTGCGATTGGGCGCACTGGCTACCGGGTTGGTGCAGATAATCCAACAGGCTTTTACTTCGCCGGCGGCCATGGCCTCGAATAGGGCCACCGTGCCATCGCCACCTTCGCTCCGAAGGCTGCCGGGTTGCAGGGCCCATATCCGTTCAATAAACGCGCGGTCCTCGGCCACCAAGGCGGAGCGCTGGCCAGGTAGGCCGGGGCCCATATAGCCCATCTCGCGGCCGCCCATGGCATTGGGTTGGCCGGTAAGGGAGAACGGCCCGCTGCCTGGACGACAAATGGCGCCGGTGGCGAGGTGCAAGTTGCATAGGGCGTTGGTGTGCCAGGTGCCTTGCACGCTCTGGTTGAGGCCCATGGTCCAGCAGCTCATCCAGTTTTCTGCTTCACCAATCCACTGCGCGGTCTGGCGAATATCGGCCGCGCTCAAACCAGTAATGGCGGCGACTTTCTCGGGCGAGTAGTCCTCAAGAAAGCTCGGCATTACCTCCCAGCCTTCGGTGAATTCAGCGATAAACGCTGGGTCGGTATGGCCGTTTTTCACCAGCACATGCAGCAAGCTATTGAGCAGCGCCAGGTCGGTGCCTGGGGCGATTTGTAGGTACAGGCTGGCCTTGTCGGCAGTGGCGGTGCGCCGTGGGTCGATGACGATCAGCTTGGCCCCGGCCTTAACCCGGTTGAGCAGGCGCAGAAACAGAATGGGGTGACAGTCGGCCATGTTGGCGCCGATCACTACAAACACATCGCTGTGCTCAAAGTCGCTGTAGGAGCCGGGCGGACCATCGGCACCGAGGGATTGTTTGTAGCCGCTGCCGGCGCTGGCCATGCACAGGCGCGAGTTGGATTCGATATGGCTGCTACGAATAAAACCCTTGGTCAGCTTGTTGGCCAGATACTGCGCCTCCAGGGACATTTGCCCGCTGACATACAGGGCTACGGCATCCGGGCCGTGCTCGTCGATGATGCTGCACAGACGGCTGGCGGTAGCGTCGATGGCTTGGTCGATGGCCACGCGCACCGGGGAAAGGTTGCGCTCCTGGCGCATAAACGCGTGCTCCATGCGCCCACTGTTGACCACGGCTTGGCCGCAGGTACTGCCCTTGGTGCACAGGCGACCGAAGTTGCTGGGGTGCTGTTTGTCCCCGGAAACGTTGACGATCAGGTTGTCTTCCACCTGCATAACAATGCCGCAGCCCACCCCGCAGTAGGGGCATACGCTACGTACGGTTTTGCTGGTTGTCGGTAGTGCTGCCATCGCCGTATCCACCTGCAGAAACGACAAAGGCGCCATGCTGCTCCTCGTCTTTCAACGGGGGCTGCACGGCGCCTTTGTCGTGTGTATTGCTTGAATGTGTTGGCCATCATCGTTGACGGCCTTGCTTGTACTTAGCAATGGCTGGGCCAAAAGTGTCGCAAGCTCGTGTGCGGTTGTGTGGGAGCGGCTTCAGTCGCGAGTTTTGACTTTAAAAGCATCGAGGCTGAAGCCTCTCCCACAGGTACTGTGTGATGCCTAAGTCGCGTCACGTTGGGGCGGTAGGTCGAAAACTGCACTGTTTTAGCTCTGAATTGGCACGTGAGGTAATTCCCCTGCTTGGAGGGAAAGCCCGTAAATACGGCGTTTTCAGGGTGCAAATAAAATTCTGGCACAGCCACTGCATAGTCTTTATGAACTCACTGCCATTGCGCAGGTGAGACACCCCGTCGATCAATGGCGATCGTTGGCTGAGACAGGCCCGGGTGACAAGGACTGCGTCAGGCTTACTAGGCCGGCAGTACGAACAGGCAAAGACGCCTGGAACCTTTTGGTTCCAGGCGTTTTTTTTGCTCAAAAAAAACTGTAGCGGCGTTGGCGGGTGTACACATGAACAGCAAAGATCTTCAGCAATTAGTCGTCATCGGCAACGGCATGGTTGGTCACCACTGCGTAGAGCAGTTGGTGGAACGCGGCGCGTTGAGCCGCTACCAGATTCATGTGTTCAGCGAAGAGCCGCTGCGCGCCTACGACCGTGTGCACCTGTCCGAATACTTCGGTGGGCGCGATGCCGAATCCCTCGCCCTTGGCGACTGGGCGCTGTATCAAACCCCAGGCGTCACCCTGCACCTGGGCGTGCCGGTGCTGGAAATCGACCGCGCCAGCCGCGAGGTGATTACTGCCAATGGTTGCGTGCCCTATGATCAGCTTGTACTGGCCACCGGCTCGTTCCCCTTTGTGCCGCCGATTGAAGGTGCCGCCGGCGACTCGCGCTTGGTCTACCGTACCCTGACCGACCTCGATACTATCCAAGCCGCCGCCAAGAACGCCCGTCGTGGCGTGGTTGTGGGGGGCGGTTTGCTCGGTCTGGAAGCGGCAAACGCCCTTAAGTGCTTGGGCCTGGAAGCCCACGTGGTGGAGTTCGCCCCGCGCTTGATGCCGGTGCAGTTGGATGATCACGGCGGCCACGCTCTGAAGTCGCGTATCGAAGCTCTTGGCGTTAGCGTGCATTTGTCTCGCGGTACCCAGTCGATCTCCGCCGGCAGCGAATACCGCTACCGCATGAACTTCGCCAACGATGAGTTCTTGGAAACAGATCTGATAGTTTTCTCCGCTGGCATCCGCCCGCAGGACGCCTTGGCCAAACAATGCGAATTGGAGCTAGGCGCCCGTGGCGGTATCGCCATCGACAGCCAATGCCGTAGCAGCGATGCCAACATTTACGCTATCGGCGAATGCGCGGCCTGGAATGGCAGCATATTTGGTTTGGTTGCGCCGGGTTACCAAATGGCCCGCAGCGTTGCGGCGCAACTCTGTGACGAAACGGCCGTTCCGTTTATGGGCGCCGACATGTCCACCAAGCTCAAGCTGCTTGGTGTAGATGTCGGTTCCATCGGTGACGCTCATGGCGCCATCGCCGGTTCGCGTAGCTACCGCTTTATTGATGAATCCACAGGCAGCTACCGGCGCTTGGTGGTGTCCGCCGATGGCAAACAAGCCTTGGGCGCGGTGCTGGTGGGCGACAACAGTTACTACGACACCCTACTGCAATACGTACAAAACGGCATTACTCTGCCAGCCGACCCCTCGTCGTTGATTCTGCCCCTTGGCGAAGCCGCACCGGCGCTTGGCGTTGATGCCCTGCCAGCTACGGCCACCGTGTGCTCCTGCCATAACGTCAGTAAAGGCGCGATTTGCTGCGCCATCGACGCTGGTTGCGGCGACCTTGCCGGCCTTAAAGCACAGACCAAAGCCGCCACCGGTTGCGGCGGTTGCGCCAGCTTGCTTAAGCAGGTGTTCGAGCATGAGTTGACGGCCCGTGGCGTTAGCGTTGACAAGAGTTTGTGCGAGCACTTTGCTTTCACCCGCCAGGAGCTGTACTCCATGGTGCGCGTGGAAGGCATCGAAACCTTCGACGAACTGCTGGCCCGCCATGGCAAAGGCCGCCTCGGTTGCGACATCTGCAAACCCGCTGTGGGCTCCATTCTAGCCTCGTGCTGGAACCGGCAAATTCAGGAATCATGGTTGGTGCCGCTGCAAGACACCAACGACACCTTTATGGCCAACATGCAGAAGAACGGCACCTACTCGGTGGTACCGCGTATTCCCGGTGGTGAGATCAGCCCAGATGGTTTGATTGCCATTGGTGCAGTGGCGAAAAAGTACGATCTGTACACCAAGATCACTGGCGGCCAGCGTATCGACCTGTTCGGCGCGCAACTGCACGAGCTGCCAGATATCTGGGGGGAACTGATTGCCGCCGGCTTTGAAACCGGCCACGCCTATGGCAAGTCCACCCGCACGGTGAAGAGTTGCGTGGGCAGTACCTGGTGCCGTTATGGCGTGCAAGACAGTGTGCAAATGGCCCTGCTGATTGAGGATCGCTACAAGGGCCTGCGCTCGCCGCACAAGCTCAAGTTTGCGGTATCCGGTTGCACCCGGGAATGCGCCGAAGCGCAAAGCAAAGACGTTGGCGTAATCGCCACCGAGAAGGGCTGGAACTTGTACATCAGCGGCAACGGCGGCATGCGCCCGCGGCACGCTGAACTGTTCGCCACCGACCTCGATGACGACACTCTGATCCGCTACATCGACCGCTTCCTAATGCTCTATATCCGCACCGCCGACAAGCTGCAACGCACCTCTGTATGGCGCGAAAGCCTGGAGGGTGGCTTGGACTACCTGAAGGCTGTGATTATCGATGACAGCCTGGGTCTGGCTGCCGAGTTGGAAGGGCAGATGCAGTTGGTGGTCGAACGCTACGAATGCGAATGGGCCAACGCCCTGAAAGATCCAGAGAAGCTCAAACGCTTCCGTACCTTCGTCAACGATAACGGCGCTGACCCTGATATTCACTTCGTCAAAGAACGCGGCCAACGCCGTCCAATTCGTGCAGAAGAGCTGCACCTGATAGCCGCCGAGGAGATCGTCTGATGAGCCAAGCCAATGCCGTCGTAGCTGCCCAATACACCCACTGGAAAACACTGTGCACCCGTCAGGACCTAGTCTCCAACTCTGGTGTAGTGGCCTTGCTGGAGGGCGTCCAAGTGGCGCTGTTCTACCTACCCAACGAGCCGGAAGGTGAGCGTTTGTTCGCCATTGATAACCGCGACCCGAAGTCGGGAGCCAATGTGATTGGCCGTGGCCTGGTGGGCAGTTTGGCCGGGGACTTAGTGGTGGTTGCACCGCTGTACAAACAACACTTTCGCCTGGAGGACGGTACCTGCCTGGAATATCCTAAGCAGGCGTTGAGCGTGTGGCCGGTGCGCTTTAATGGCGATGCCGTCGAGGTGGCGTTTCCTTAAAGTAAAACTCGAGAGTACGGTTGGGGTTGATTGAATGAGTCCGAATTATCCAGGCCTCTAAAGTCGTCCGCGTTTGCTCTGTAATCTCAAACTGCTCTTGCCGCTTAGTTTTCTGCTGCATCACAATGGCTTGCGATGACACGTGCTCTCCATGGGCAATGTCTCGTGAGCGGAGCTGGGTTAAGTCGCAGTGAATTGACCCAGAATCCGTAGACGCTGAATGGCCGGTGTTGGCCGGTTAGCGACCACTTCTCTGGCTAGCCATGCTTGTCCTCCCACATGTGGAGGACTTGCCATGAACATCACTGCTACCTGCACCCGCCGGCCCTGGAACAAAGGAAAGTTGGTCGGACAGAAAACCCCGCTCCGGCTGAGAGATATCTGGGCCATCCGAGTAAGGCTTCAGCTTGCAGAACGAACCCGGGATCTGGCTTTGTTCGATCTGGCCATCGACAGCAAGCTTCGAGCCTGCGACTTAACCAAGCTCCGTGTATGCGACGTTGCTCATGGCGAGCATGTGTCATCACGAGCAATGGTTATGCAGCAGAAAACGAAGCGACCAGTGCAGTTCGAAATTACTGAGCAAACACGGTCTGCTCTCGCGGCCTGGATACACCAAGCCCAGCTCCGTAGCCAGGACTGCCTTTTCCCGAGCAGGCTGCACACCTCAGACCATCTATCCACTCGTCAATACGCTCGTATCGTCAAAGGCTGGGTGCAAACCATTGGCCTTGATCCGGCCATGTATGGCACTCACACAATGAGACGTACAAAGGCATCACTGATCTATCGCAGGACAAAGAACTTGCGGGCCGTTCAACTTCTGCTTGGCCATACGAAGCTGGAGAGCACCGTTCGATATCTTGGGATTGAGGTCGACGACGCCTTGGAAATGGCAGAGCAGACCGAGGTTTGACCATGTATAGCGACGGTCGAAGTCAGGCCGTCGCTAACCGGCCAAAAGCAGACCTTCACTAGTGATAATTTCGGAGCGGCGCTGGTTTGCCACAGTGAGGCAGCCCCAAAGCTGTAAGTCCGCACGAACATATTCAGCAGTAGTGCATCAGCCAAGACATTCAATTAACTGCTGTACACAATCCTCAATTGACAGGCTCGAAGTCATCAAGGTCAAGGTTGGTTGCAGCGGCGGCTCATACGGGGAGGTAATACCCGTAAAATCTGCAATTTCCCCTGCCCTGGCGCGTTGGTAGAGCCCTTTTACATCTCGCGCTTCACACACCTGCAGCGAGCAGTCGAGATAGACCTCAGTAAAGTCGTTCGGGCCAACGACCTCTCGAACCATGGCACGATCCAGGTAGGTAGGGGAAATAAACGCCGCGATGCAAATCATCCCGGACTCGGCAAGCAACTTGGCAACCTCGGCAGCACGGCGCAGGTTTTCATGGCGTGCTGCCGGCGTAAAGCCGAGGTCGGCGCACAACCCGCTTCGCAGATTATCACCATCGAGTACGACGCAGCTCCGACCTAACTGATAAAGCCGTGCTTCCAGGGCGTAAGCCAGCGTGGACTTTCCCGAACCGGAGAGCCCTGTCAGCCACAGCACCTGTCCGCGCTGAGCATTGAGCGACTCGCGTTGCTCACGACTGACCTGCCCTTTCTGGCGGTTGTCGGGTTTAGCACTACCGCTCACCGAACGACTCACTCAAGGTTTTGCGTAAGGGCTTGAGTAAATAATCCATCACCGTACGCTCGCCGGTGCGGATATCGACCTGTGCTGTCATGCCTGGCAGTACATCCAACACCCGGCCCGTGGTTGAGGTCACAGGATAGGTAGCTGGCTTGATCCGCACACGGTAATAGATATCCATGCCGCGGCTGGTTTCTTCCTTCAGGCTATCGGCACTGACAAACGCAACCTCGCCTTTAACTCCACCAAAAATGGTGTAGTCAAAGGTGTCGAAACGAACAGTTGCCTCCAGACCCGGTACGATGCGAGCAATGTCAGCGGTGCTCACCTTGGCCTCAATCATCAAGTCATCGTCGACCGGGATGATCTGCATCAACTCCTCACCCGCCCTGAGCACACCGCCAACGGTGGTGACACGGATATTCTTGACGATGCCTGGCACCATGGCGGTAAACACGCTGTCCTGTTGTTCCTGTTTGCGCAGGGTCAGGGTTTGAGCGCTCTGGGATATATCATCTTCGGCCTTGGCTAGCTCCAGGCGGGCATCCTCAAGAAACTTGTTACGCCGGTTAACCAGGCGCGCCTCTGCTTCATTGAGCCCACGCTGCACACGCAACAGCTCAGAGCCACTGGCGTCACCGTTCGCGTAAAGCTGCTCAACCAGTCGTAACTCCTTCTGCGCCAGGGAAACCGCCACGCGCATGGTGCGCAGTTCTTCCTCAAGGCCCAGTTGGCGCTGCTTGAATAATGCCTCTTCGACACGTGCTGTTTCCGGGGAACGCTCAAGAAGATCTGCCTGAAAGGTGAGCCGTCGCTCACCAATAACCTCAGCCCGCAGCCGGGTTGCCCTAGCCTGCAAACCAAACAACCGGGCTTCTACTTCACCGACGGACGCCCCAAGACGGGTTTGCTCCAGCCTAGCGAGTAGCTGGCCCGGAGCCACCCTGTCGCCTTCCTTGACCAGCAGTTGCTCCAGTACGCCGCCATCAACCGACTGGATAATTTGCACCCGGCTGCTGGCAATCACCTCACCCGTAGCACGCGCCACCTCATCAATACGAAACAGCGACGCCCAGATGGCGAAGGTGGCAACAGCGATCAGTACAGCCATCAATAACCAGCCCTGACGACCACGATGAGAATTCTGTAGTTTGCTGACGCGTGCCTGGGTGCGCGCGTCTTCGTCCTGAGAGAAACGATCAGACCACATCGAGCGTCCCTCCTTTACCCATACGCGATGAGGCAACGGGACGGGCGAGCATCTGTGCCAGCACCTTGTCTGGTGTGTCGTCTTTAGTCACCTGCCCCTGCTGCATAACGATCACCCGCGTTGCCAGACGAGTTGCGGCCATCGGGCGATGGGTCGCAACGATCAAAATATCTTCAGGCCGAACAGCCTCTTGCAGAGCCGCCCAAGCGCGCTGTTCGGATTCACCATCAAGCGCAGCGGTAGGCTCATCCAGCAGCCATATACGGGGCTGGTTGATCAGAACCCGGGCGAGCGCCACTAGCTGCCTTTGACCTCCCGACAATCCTTCGCCGCCTTCGCTGATCGACAGATCCATGCCCTGAGGGCTGGATGCCGCGATGGCGTCGATGCCCAGCTCACGGGTGATTTGCAACAAACGTGAGTCGCTGCTCGCGCCGGTCAATGCCAGATTGCTGCGCAAGCTGCCTTTGAACAGTTGCACGGTTTGCGGCAAATAGCCCACCTGGCTGGCCACCAGTTGTGGATCGATCTCCCACAGATCGGCATCACCCAAGCGCACACGGCCCTCACTGGGGCGATAGAGACCTGCCAAGACTTTCAGCAGAGTCGATTTACCACAGCCCACAGGCCCCACCAGCAAAACACGCTCGCCAGATGTGAAGCGCAGCCCCTCGATATTGACCTGGCAAACGGGAGACTCCGGATAGGCAAACCGCACCCGGTCCAGCCCGATCTCACTGGGCAACTCATCAGGTAACAGCAGGTGCTGGTCCGACCGGCGATCACGCTCCAGAGACAACACCTGATGCACCATCTGCAGCGCCTGCCGAACGTGCTGCCACTGAGCGAGGTACTGAACACTTTGCGCAATGGGCGCAATCACTCGACCACCCAGAATGCTGCATGCGATCAGCCCGCCCATCGTCAGCAGACCGGCCTCGATCTGCCACACCCCCACGACCACTGCAGCAACATAGGCCAAGGTCGACAGGCTGCTGGTGCTAACACTGGAAAAACTGCTGATCGCGCGTTGCTGGATGCTGTAGCCATCGATGCTGGCGGTGACGCTTTGCCATTCCTGAGCAAAGCGCCAGCCGGCGTTATTGGCGCGAATGGACTCGGCACCACGGATGGTGTCGACCAACAAACCCTGCCGTTCATTGCTGCGTAGCATTTGCTGCTTGAGCAATGCGCGCAAACGCCATTGCGTGACATAGCCCAATAACAAGGCCACCGGCAGTAATAACGCATACACCCAGCCGACCGCGCCACCAATGATGGCGATGAACGCTAGAAACAGCAGCGCGAAGGGCAGATCCACCAACGCGAATACAACGCCCGAGCTGAAGAACTGCCGCACGGTATCCAACCCACCCACCTGCGCGGCCAAGGTGCCTAGGCTGCGCGGCTGTTGATCCAGACGCACATGCAGCAAATGCTCGAAAACCTGCTGCGAAACCCGCTTGTCCACCGCACAGGACAGGCTGTCCAAAATCCGCGCACGGGTGGTTTTCAGCAGCCAGTCGAGCAGGATGATCATCGCCATCCCCGTGACCAATGTGGTGAGGGTCGCGTACGCCAGTGTTGGCACCACACGGTCGTAAACCTGCATGGCAAAAATTGACGTGCCAACCGCCAGTAGATTCACCAGCACCGTGGCAACCATGACCTTCCACAGCCAGCCGCGCTCACGAAACAGCTCACGCCATACCAAACGAGTCGCCAGGTTGCCCGAGAACGCTCGGCCCGCGTCGGCGTTCCTGCTTGTCGGGGCACGCAGCCAGACCACCAGCGCATCCTGCAGCTCGGCTTCATGGACTTCACGCCGCTCGCCTGCGGCGTTGATCAACGTCAGAGCATCGGGCGCCTCACGAACAGCTAAAAACCAGCCGTCATCCGTGCACACCAGGGCCGGCAATCGGCGCAGATCCAGACGGCGCCAGGCCAACTGCACCGGCGCAAGGTTTTTCAGGCCTGCCTGCACCAGCACCTGCCTCAGCCAGTCGGCGGGTTTGAGCGCAACAGCCCCATGGCCCACCTGCATACATGCCTGCTGTAAAGCAGCGCCATCACAGGGAACTTGCAAAGACGCCAACAATTGCTTAACCAACGCAAGCGCAATGCCCGGCTGCTCCTGTGCGCCGTTTTGACCATCCATGTGCTTACAGCTCCTCGGTATTTAAGGCGACTAGAGCATCCAGCCCGCCTGTCAGCGCCGCCAATTGCAGCGAATAGATCACCCAATCGCTCTGAGCCTGAACCAGCTGCAACTGTTGTTCACTGAATTCTCGCTGGATATTCAGCACATCCAGCCAGCTCTTGGTCCCAGCCGCATATTGACGCTGATAAGAACCCAACACAGCCTCCAGCTCGGTCAGCGACTCGCCCTGCACCTGAACCAATTCAGCCTGCAACTCACGACTGCGCTGTAATCGACGCACGCTGCGTTCAAGCTCGTTGACGGCATACGTCAGGTCGTCTTCGGCCGCGCTCTGTTGGGCAACTGCTGCGCCTGTCCGCCCACTGGTCGCAAAGCCCATACCTTCCAGCGTGCCCTCCAGCACCAGGCTGACACGGGTGTCGTCACGGTAAGACGGCTGGTCGTAATCCTGCTCGGCTTGCAGATAAACCGTTGGCATAGAGGCGGTTTTGGCTTGGTCCACACCGGCCTTGGCCCGCTCGATCTCCTGCTTCTTAAAGCGCACCTCAGCACTGCCTTGCAGGGCAGCCTGGCGCAACGCTTCGCCCTCAGTGACTTGCAACAAACCAGAAGCGACCGGCAGTTGGGCCGGCAAGCGCACCTGGGTCAGGGCCAGTAAGTCGCTCTCGGCAATTTCCAGTTCGCCTGCGTAACGCTCAACCCGGGCCTTGGATTGCGACAGGCGCGTGGCCGCTAGACGCACATCCGCAGTCGACGCCAATTGACCTTGCTCGCGGCGGCTGATTTGATCAAACAGTGACTGATGGGCAGCCAGGCTGGCCTCGACCACCTGTAGACGCTGGCGGCTGCCCACCACGTTTGCGTAGGCAACGGCTGTTTGCTCCAGCAATTGGCGCTGTACCCGCAGCAGATCAACACGCTCGACATCGGTGTCGGCATCAGCAAATGCAATGCTGTTATCGATCCGGCCAAAGGCCCACAGCGGCTGACGCGCACGTAGGGTCACCGGGCTGGAAAGGTCTTCACCGGTGGTGGCGTCTCGGTTGTCCCCCGAATACTGCTGAGCCTGGGCCGTCAAGCTGGGATAGCGCTGGGCGCGCGCAGCATCGGCCGAGTATTCTCGGGCCTTGATCTGCGACTGCTTGCCGCTAATTGCCGGGTGCAGGTTCAGTGCGGCCTGCAAGGCGGCCTGCAAACCATCGGCCTGCTGTGCATTGACGGGCAACGCCAACACACCTAAACACAGGGCCAGCGCGCTACGCCGTCCTAGGCGAGGCAAGGAAATCACCATGCAAACTCTCCATCCATTTCTTGTGCGGGGTCCGGCACGCTCACGTGCACCCCGTTCGGTTTTTTAGGTTTCAAGGCAGCGGCTTTTTCCGGCTCACCGGATAATTCATACGCCCGTACCAAGTCGTCACGCCATTGACCATTCCACGGGCACTGCTCGTGGGCTTTAAGCATCAAGGTGATGCCCTCACTCACATGGCCCTTGCGCAGGTAAATCAGGCCCAGCATAAAAGTGGCGGCCGCATGCTCCGGCAGGTGATGCAACAGCTGCTTGAAGTGATATTCGGCGTCATCCAGCTTTTCTTCACGGTAAAACGCCACGCCGGTTTCCAGCAGGCCGGGTACCGGCAGCGCGACCATATCGGTGATCGGCTGCCATTCGATACGCGCGTTGGTACCGTGTATCAGGAGCGCAAGATAGGTCTCATAACGCGCCCATTTGGCCATGGAGGTTGTGTACAGCGGCTGGCGCACTTGCCACACGCTGGCGGTTTTCACCGGCCGTTGCAGCTCGCTGAAATTGAGCACCTGTGGCTCCCACGCCACCCCCACATAATCGAGCATGCGCCGCGCCTCGCGCTCTGGGTCGGCCAATACATCCTCGTAGCGCACCTCCAGAATCTCCCCAGGGAACACCTGGCTCCAGTGCTGCATCAGCAGGTTATGGTCGGCCAGCTGCTCGCCAATCCAGCCCAGATCGTAGGCAAAGCCCATGCCGCCGTGCTTGGCCGCGTAGTCGGTGAAGTAGTTGGAGATCGCAATATCACGCGGGTCGCGGCGCACCGAGATGATTCGTGCGTTGGGAAACAGCAGCTTGATCAGGCCGATGTTCTCGAAGTTATGCGGCAGCTTGTCCACTACATGCAGCGCCTCGGGGGCGTACTCCTGCAGCTCCTTGAGCACGTTGGCGGTAATGCCCGCCACCACCTTGGCGCTGAGGTCGTCCACACAATCAGGGTAATGCCGGCCCGAGCCTACGTGGCGCTCCCAGCGCTCCAGTCCGGCTATCACACTGGGCATCACGCCCAGCTCGCCAGCGCCGTGGATCTGGCTATGGCCGGCCAGGATCTGCTCGATCAGCGTGGTACCGGAGCGCGGCATGCCCAGCACGAATACGGGCAGGGTCGAATCGTTTCCAGTGCCTCGTCGGTGTTTATACAAATCATGACTGAACGCATGGCGAATCCGCGCACATCGCTGGCGGTGTGCGCGGGCGTCATAGTGCAGCAACGTGCGGCTGGCGGCATTGGCCTCGTCGGCCAACGCAAAGGCCTTGGCGTAGTCCTTGCGCTTCTCCCAGGCAGCGGCCAGTTGCAGCAATAAGCCAGGTTGCACCGGGCCCTCCGCACTGGGGCGCCGGGCCACCATTTCCAGGCGCTGTAGGGTGGCGTCGTCATCCGGAAAGCGCCGCGCATTGATCAACGCGGCATGGCCACGCACCGGATCCAGGGCCTTCACCTGCTCAAACAGCGCTACGGCGTCGTCGATGCGCCCCAGCTGCATGTACAGCGAGCCCAGGCCCTGCAATGCCGCCAGTAACTGTGGATGGTCTTTCAATACCGCCAGATAGCGCGCCTCGGCCTCGGCGTAATGCTGCTCCTGCGCGTCAACGCCGGCCAGCGCCGACTGCGCCTGGGCTAACCAGTGCGTGATCTGGGCCGCGTCTATGTCCTTGCCCGGCTGCAGCGCCTGGGCCTCGTCGATGGCCTGCAGCGCCATCTCGCGCGCCAGCACGGGATGGCTGTGGGTGGCAATGCCGGCCAGTTCCAGGAGCAGCGCCAGGGTGGGCAGCTTGCCCTGGCTGGCAAGGCGCAGCGCCCGGCGCAGCAAGGCCATGGCCTGGGACGTACGCCCTTGCAGAGTGGCCAATTGCGCCAGTTTTTGGAGCAGGCCTTGCTGCGCCGGGTAATGCCGCAGGCCACGGCGCAGCGCATCCTCGGCCTGGGCATGGCGACCGCGCTCGGCCAGGCGCAGGGCGTAGCCCCCCAACAAGTCGCACCATGGTTCTTCTGCGAGCACGGTCTGCTGCGCGTCCAGCCAGGAATCGACGGCCGCAAAACCCTCAGTGGCCAACCACAGGTCCAGGCGCAAACTTCGCAGTTGCTGGCCATGCCAGGCCGCCTGTGCCTCAGGCCAGTGCACCTGCTCATGGGTCCAGAACACTTCCGCCTCGGCCAAGGTGCGCTCAGCGCACGCCAGGTCTGCGTCTTGCAGATAAAGGTGCAACAGGTGCTCAAACACCAGGATGCGCGGCTGCAAGGCCAGGCTGCGCTCGTACAGACGGCGTGCCGCTTCGGGCTCCTGGCGCTGCAGATGACAGGCTGCCAGGCGCGCCAGCAACAGCGCATGCTCGGGGGCGTCGATCAGGGCATCGGTCAACAGAGCCTGGGCGGCATTCGTATCGCCCAGCAGCAACTGCACCGCAGCGAGATCGACCCGCGCATCCAGATCGAGCGCCGATACGTCCAGCACAGACAGTGCCTGCTGGGCCGCCTGAGCATCGCCAAGATGCGCACAGGCCAGCGCCCACAGCACGTACTCGGCAGGATGTTGCGTAGCAGACGGGGAGCAGGCCTCGTGCAACAACTCAAACTGGCGTTGTTCAACCAGGCGACGCAGTAGAAGCAGGGAATTCATACAGAGAGGTACCAGGCCAGCTCCTGGCCATCGTTGCGATGGCCGGGGTAGGGGGTATAGGTTTAAACCGGCTCGGCCAGCCCTTGAGTGGTGAGTATCCCGAGTGGCATTTGAGCCAGGTAAACCTCGCCGAAAACTGTTGAATTGTTTATGTGCTCAGCGTTCGGATTTGCATTGACAGCCCAACTGCCGCTCCACAAATCGACAGTGCTTGCCTGGAGCCAGTACTTGCGAACAAATTCGCCGTCGCGCCGCAGTTCGGCCACAGGCGAGGTGCCGAACCAAGAAATACCGTCATGAACAGGGTCGCCAGGGCCGCCAGGACCATTAATCTCCAAGTTGTAATGCCCGGTTGCCGGAAAGCCAGGATACCCTTCTGGCAGAGTACCGTTTCCGACCAGCACGATCTTGTCATCGCCCCCCAGATTGTTCGCACCTTGCCACGGAAGCCAGGTACCCGGCCCAGAACCGGCAGTACTCAGCGCGCTGCTGTTGCTGTCAACGCGAATATAGATGGTGTAGGTGGTATTGGCATCAAAGGTACGGCTGCTGTGGTCAGAGCTCACACCCTGTATCAAGTCGAACACCACATTAACCGGCCCGGCAGGTTGTGTATCGAAGTTCAATGCCGCGTCGTTACTGATCCCTGCATAGGCGTTACCCGCCTGGTCGGTAAGCACGCCACTGGCCATCTGTATATTGTAACTACTGCTGCCGTTCAAATCAGCCGTCGGGTTTATGGTGACCTGGTTACCGCTGATGGTGACCTGAGTGGCATCGGTAACACTGATCGTGCGGGTGTCGCCCACGCCATTACTGATGATGATATTGCCGCTACCGGACACCACCGCCTCGTTGAAGGTCAGCACGATATTGCTGCCTACAGCTACAGCCGTGACATTGTCGACCGGGTTGCTGCTCGACAGCGTGGGCGCAGCAGTGTCGACCAAGTAGCTGGCGTTGTCGGCCACCAGGGCGTGAGTCAACACCGCGTCGTTCCCAGTCGCGTCGCGCAGCGTACCGCTGTTGGCCTCCAGCGCGTTGGCTGCTATCGCGATACCGTTGGCATCAGTCTGACTGGCCAAAATGGTGTACTGGAATACCAGCGACGTAGTACCAGTGCCCGAAACGTAATCTGCGTAGACAGTAGTGCCACCGATATTCAAGGCCACGCGCGGCGTGCCAGTTACGGTGGTGGTCTCGTTCATGGTCACGGTGACGTTAACCACATCACCCGCATTCAAGGTGTTGTTCTGCACACCCGTGGCGCTGGTGATGGCGACGCTGCTGACCGCCGGCCCGGTTTCATCCACATCATTGATGCTCAGTGAAACGGCCTGCTCAGTGGCATTGCCCGCTGCATCGGTAGCCACCACGGTAAAGCTGTAGCTGGCTTTACTTTCAAAGTCCGGGTTAGCGAGTAACGTGACCTCACCACTGCCGGCATTGATATTAAACAGTGCAGCATCCGCCCCGGCCTTCAAGCTGTAGTTCACCGCTGTGGTATCGCTTGATGTGGAGATATACACCATCTGACCCGCACCGCTGTTTTCGTCAATAGCCGTGGCGCTGTCGCCAGAGCTGAACGCTGGTGGAGTGCCGTCGATGGTGACTGTGGTAGCGGCCGCTGCGGACAGGTTGCCGGCCGCATCGACGCTGTACAGCGAGTAGGTGCCATCGGCCAGACCGGTGGTGTCCATCGAGGTATTGCTGCTGGCTGCGCTGACAACGACCGAAGTCCACAGCGTATTGTCCGCACCCGTGATACTGGCCACATTGGTCACAACAATTGAATTATTGGCCAGATAAGCCATACCCGTTTCGGTGCTTTGCGCAGTAACAGCTTGGCCTGGCTGGATGGTGGTGGGCAGGCTAAGCGAGCCGTCAGCGTCGAAGCGCTGAACGAAGATGCTGGTGTCACCACCGGGCAAATCACCGGGAAAGCCACCGATAGAGCGATCGGTATCGTAACCACGCCAGGTAACCGCAAATGCGCCGTCACTGCCAATTGCACTGACCTGGGCAGAGTAGTCATCGCCGATGATCATGCTATCGGCGTTTAGCATGACAGGGCTACCCAAGGCACTTCCAGTGCTGTCGAAGCGCTGTACCAGGATGCGAATGTTACCGTTACCGCCTGTCTCTTGAGCCCCCCAAATTACAACGAAGGCGCCTTCATTGCCCACCGCGGTGACCTGAGGATCAAAGCTGTTGTTATTGGACACGCCGTCAGCTTCAAGCATGAAGGGGCTGCCCTGAGCAGAGCCAGCATTGTCGAAGCGCTGAACGAAAACGCTGAAGCCACCATTAATGTCAACCCCTGCCCACGTAACCACAAAGGCCCCATCAGAACCAACTGACGTGATCTGCGGAACGGCGTCATAGCCGTTGGTGACACCTGCCGGCTCAAGCAATAAAGGACCGCCCTGGGCAACGCCATTCTCGTCAAAGCGTTGGAGAAAGATGCTGGAGTCGTTATCCGTATCATCACCACGCCAGACAACGGCAAAGGCACCTTGGTCGCCCAATGCAGTGATTTGTGCTGGGTTGTCCTGACCATTGGTTTTACCAATAGGTTCAAGCTTAAGGGGGCCGTTAAGCGCAACACCATTGCTGTCAAAACGCTGCACATAAACACTAGCGTCACCGTCCGTGTCTTGAGCATGCCAAGTAACAGCAAAAGCACCATCAGTGCCCAGTGCAGCGATTTGCGGCAAATCATCGTAGCCGTTGGTAACCCCCAGCGCCTCGATAAGCCTGGGACTGCCTTGCGCCACGCCATTGAGATCAAAAGGTTGCACAAAAATACTGTAATCCCCACCAGCGTCCTGGCCAGCCCAGACAACGGCAAAGGCTCCATTGTTGCCCAGTGCGGTGACTTGGGCCGCGTAATCACCACCGCTTGGCACGCCAGCAGGTTGAAGCAGAATGGGGTTGCCCTGGGCGGCCCCAGTGGTGTCAAAACGCTGCACGAATATGCTGCTTGCAATGCCATCGCCGCCAGACCAGACGACCACAAAGGCGCCCTGATTACCCAGTGCAGTAACCTGCGGATTGCCATCAAAGCCGTTTGTTATGCCATCCGGTTCAAGCAGGATAGGGCTGCCCTGTGCACTTCCAGCTGCGTCGAAGCGCTGTACAAAAATACTGTCGTCATCATCCGCATCTCGGCCAAACCAGGTGACAACAAAGGCACCGTCGCTACCTATGGCGGTGATCTGAGGCGCATCGTCATTGCCGTTGGTTACACCATCAGGCTCGAACAGCGTGGGTGATCGCGTCGTAACCACACGCGCAGTCGGCGCAGTGGTATCGACCAGATAGCTGGCATTGTCCGCTACAGCCTCATGATCAAGAACGACAGTATTGCCCGCTGCATCGCGCAGGGTTCCGCCGTTGGCCTGCAGTGCATTGGCATCAAGGCTGATGCCGTTGGCGTCGGTCTGACCCGCCTGGATTGTGTATTGGAACACCAGCGCAGTGCTGCCGCTGCCCGACACGTAGTCGGCGTACGCCGTGCTGCCACCGATATTCAAGGCCACACGCGGCGTACCGTTGGTGGTATCGACCAACGTAGCCTCATCCATCGCCACAGTAACGCTGACCACGTCGCCGGCATTCAGGCTGTTGTTCTGCGCACCACTTGCCGCACTGATGGCAATGCTGCTGACCGTCGGCGCGAGCTCATCCAGGTCATTGACCGCCAGCGTGACAGCTCGCTCGCTGGTATTGCCGGCAGCATCGGTGGCGATCACGGTAAAGGCGTAGTTGGCTTTGGCCTCAAAGTCCGGGTTACCGGTCAGGGTGACTGCGCCGCTGCTGGCGTTGATGCCCAGCAGCGCATGATCACCCACGGTTTTAAGGCTGTAGGTAACGTTGCCTGCATCGGTCGCTGCGGCGTTGTAAACGGTCTGCCCGATCCCACTGTTTTCATCGATGGCTGCAGCCGTTGCACCTGAGCTGAAGGTTGGGACGGTTGTGTCCACCAGGTAGCTGGCGTTATCCGCCACTGCAACATGGTCCAGATTGGCCGCATTGCCCGCGGCATCCTGCAGGCTGCCGCCATTGGCCTGCAGCGCGTTGGCATCGAGGCTGATGCCGTTGGTGTCGGTTTGACCCGCCTGGATTGTGTACTGGAACACCAGCGCAGTGCTGCCGCTGCCCGACACGTAGTCGGCGTACACCGTGCTGCCACCGATATTCAAGGCCACACGCGGCGCTCCGCCGGTGGTGTCGACCAGGGTGGCCTCATCCATGGACACAGTCACGCTGACCACGTCACCGACATTCAGGCTGTTATTCTGCGCACCACTTGCCGCACTGATGGCAATGCTGCTGACTGCCGGGGCGATCTCATCGGCAATGTCGTTGATCGCCAGAGTGACCACTTTCTCACTGGCGTTATTGGCCGCATCAGTGGCCACCACGGTGAAGCTGTAACTGGATTTGGTTTCGTAGTCTGGGCTGTCGGTCAGGGTGACCTCGCCGGTAGCGGCATTGATGCTAAACAGTGCTGCATCACCGCCCGCTTTCAAGCTATAGCTGGTCGCACCGCTCACAACGTCGACGTCATCGGTGCTGGTGACGGTATATACAACCTGCCCGGCAGCGCTGTTCTCGGTAATGGCCGGGGCCGTCGCAACCGAGGTAATGGTCGGCGCAGTGTCATCCAGGTTGTTGATCCCCAGCGTGACAGCTTGCTCGCTGGCATTGCCGGCAGCATCGGTGGCGATCACGGTAAAGGCGTAGTTGGCTTTGGCCTCAAAGTCCGGGTTACCGGTCAGGGTGACTGCGCCGCTGCTGGCGTTGATGCCCAGCAGCGCATGATCACCCACGGTTTTAAGGCTGTAGGTAACGTTGCCTGCTGAATCACTTGCTGCTGCGGTGTACACAGGTTGCCCTGCGCCACTGTTTTCGTCGATGGCTGTAGCTGTGGAGCCGGAAGTAAAATCAGGAGCGTAAGTATCAACCACGCCTGCAACTACTCCGGTCAGGTCTTGGCCAGTCTGCGTGGATGTGTACTCCCCGCCTTGCACAACAACACCCTGAGCACTTTCCGTCAGCGTTGCAGTGCCGTTGCTGACATCCAATCCTGCCAACAGATCATTGATGGTCTGCTGGCTATCGCCACCATTCTGGGCATCAGCCCCTGATAAAGCCGCCAGCACAGCACCATAAATTTCGCCCGAGCTCAGGCCGTCGAGGCTGTCAAAACTACCACCGTTGGTCGGCACAACTGTGGTGCCGTGCAAGCTAGGCAAACCAAAAACATCAGCTATCGCTGCGTTGATGCTATCGACCATCGACGCAGTCGGGGTACCCCCACCAGCCTCATCCTGCACCTTGTGATAAGCCAAGGTACTGAGGACGTTTAGATTGACGATCACCGTGGAGTTAGGCTGCGACACCACCTCCATCGCGAACAGTTCGGCATTAAGGTCTTTGCCTGCCTGAGTGGCCTCATCCAGGTAGTCAGCACTTGGGCCATTGTTCACAACACGCGCAATGACCACGCCAATATAGCTACCTACCGCGATGGAGAATGTGCCATCGGGGTTAACCTGAGCCTCGCCTAACTTGGTTACGCCATCAGCCTGATAGACCTCTACACGTAGATCATTACCCGCAACAACCGGGCCGCCCACGATGGTCCCTGCAACCGTATTGAGCACGCTAACAGCAGCGCCGCCACCGCCACCTCCACCGCCGCCACCTCCGGCTGCCACTCCAAGACCACCAAGGCCAAGACCACCCAGCCCGAGATTCATGGGGGTGAACAGGTCGCTGTCCGAGTTACCTCGCCAGATGATTTCATCACCATTGGCTGTGGTATCAATTACCGGGCTTTCGCTCGTAACAGAGGTGCCGGCTAGTGTGGATCCATCCAGTTCAGCCTGCGGTATAAACGCAGTTTCTGGCTCATCATAAAACTCAGTGATTTCAACCAGAACTCCATCGTCCTCCGACTCGACAATCAGCGAACTGCCTTTTCGCTTGACCTGCAGTCCCTCTGGCGACTTGCCCGTTGAGGTATCTATCAACGCGTACTGCGCACCCGAGCGGGCAGGTACAGACCGCATCTCGGCAAGAGGAATGTGCCGCATCGAACCATCAGAAAGGCGCTCCACTAGTTGCAAAGACTGTTTAACAGCCATTTCAGATGTCATGCGGAACTCCCTATCTGCCCATGCGGGCAATGAATTTTTTATTCCAGATATTCGCCCAATTTCTCACGGGCAATGTGCCAGCACGTTACCAGACAAATTGCTACAGAGAATAGTCCAGAGATAGTAAGCACTCTCGTATTGGGCGAAAGCTATACGTATAGCCCTGCAAGTTAATCGCCACTTTTCTTGAAGTCACTCGATGACCGCTATTGGCCGACTCCGGCCTGTAGCGACAGGCAGAAAGCGGCCCAGAGTGTGTAAAAACAGCGAGGAGGATTATTGGCTGGCAGGACGAGGCTTGAATGCGGCAAAGAGCAGCTCAGTGGCCTCCTAGGTCTAGTGCGGCGACTCAGGCACTTTCTGGCTGATTCGGTACAAGAAGCCTGCTGTATAGGCCTCTGATGCACTAAAAAGGCATCAAGCCTTAGGCGGTTATTGCCTCCATCAACGCTGCGCTACCCAATATCTTAATGACTCGTTTCATGTTGTAAGCGAGCACATGCAAGCTCATTTCAGTGCTGACCCTAGGCAAGGTTTTGGTCAGGAAATGAGTAGCCCCCATCCAGGCTTTGAGCGTTCCAAAGGGATGCTCAACCGTCTGCTTACGGATACGCATCATCTCGGGAGCCTGATCCAAGCGACTCTGCATCGTATCCAGTATCGCTTCGTGCTCCCAACGCTTAACCCGTCGCTGCGGGCTGGGCGTGCAACGCTTTTTGAGAGAACAGCTCTGGCAATTCGAACTCCAGTAGCAATCCATCTTTAGGCCTTTCTCGATGCTGGAAAATCGCCAGATCAAACGATCCCCGGCAGGGCATTGATACTCGTTTTTAGAGCTGTCGTAGGTGAAGTCTTCACGACCAAAGCGGCCCGCAGCTGTGGCACCGGAGGTCACCACCTTTGGTACGAACACAGTAATACCAGCTTCGTGACACGCATGGATTTCTTCGCTTTTGAAATAGCCTCTGTCCGCTACCGCAGAAAGCTCTTTGACGCCCATGGCTTCTCGCGCCTGTTTGGCCATTGGGCTGAGCTGGCTTCGGTCAGAGCCATCGTTTGTCACCTCATGTGCGACGATCAAATGGTGCTTCGTTTCAACCGCAGTCTGGACGTTGTAGCCCACGATCCCTGTACCGCGTGTTTTCATCGAGCGGGCATCAGGGTCGGTCAGCGATATCTGTTTATCCGGCGTCTCATTGAGTCGTACCTCGATTTCCTTGAGCTCTTGCATCTTCATTTTCAGCGCCGCGATCTTGCCGTGCAGTCGTTCAGCCTTCGGTTGCGAAACGACAGGCTCCTGACGATCTGCAGTATCGAGTGCGCTCAGGTAACGATTGATACTCGATTCAATCTCTTCCATACGCCGCTGAAGCTTGGCGCTGGTGAAGTTGCGGTCGCGATTGTTGACCGCCTTGAACTTGCTGCCGTCGATGGCCACCAGCGCTTCCGAAAACAGGCCAAGCTGCTGACACAGCACCACGAACTGCCGGCAGACGCCGCGGATTGCCTTGCCGTTGTCTTTGCGAAAGTTGGCGATGGTTTTGAAGTCGGGCATCAAACGCCCGGTCAGCCACATGAGCTCGACATTACGCTGGGCCTCTCGCTCAAGGCGACGACTGGATTGAATGCGGTTGAGGTAACCGTAGATATAAATCTTCAGCAGGTCAGCTGGATGGTAGGCGGGTCTACCTGTTTCTGCCGGTACAACACCTTCAAAACCCAGCTTGCCTAGGTCGAGCTCAGCGACGAATACATCGACTACCCGCACTGGGTTAGTGTCCGTCACATAGTCATCCAGGCTCTCTGGGAGCAAGGTAACTTGAGTCCGATTTTCACCTTGAATGAATCGCTGCACTGGCATCTCCTGCTGAGATGATGTCTGGTCAAATCATATCAAGATTGGTGCCTGCGTTTTTACACAGTCTGGGCCAAAAGCAGCCGCTCGGATATCTCTGCAAAAGCTGGGCTCTTCACTCGACGAAGAAATCGAGCCGTGTT
>NZ_JAPPVG010000014.1:0-84045 GCF_028680365.1 Pseudomonas sp. MIL19
ACCTGAACCGCCGTATACGGAACCGTACGTACGGTGGTGTGAGAGGACGGCAGATGTGAATCTGCCTCCTACTCGATGCTGTAATTTATCCCTCAAACGGCTCAGAGCACGGGTGCCGCTTGGGGGCTGCGGGCGGACTCGACCTGCAGGTAGCTGTCGAGTTTGGCTTGCTGCGACGCCGTGGTGAACAGGCCCAGCTTGCTGCGTCGCCAGAGAATATCCTCGGCCTGCACGGCCCATTCTTCTTGGCACAAATAATCGACTTCACGGGTGTAGAGGCTGCCGCCGAGGTGCTCACCTAGATCGTCGAGGCTGCTCACGCCCTTGAGCATTATCCAGCTGCGGCTGCCGTAGCTGCTGGCCCAGCGCCGCGCCAGCGAGGTGGGCAGCCAGTCAAAACGGGCGCACAGCGCTTCGATCAAACCGCTTTGGCTGTCCAGTTGTTCGGCTCCAGGCAGCAGGCTGCTGGCCGTCCAGCGTGGGCCCATCTTCGGGAAGAAGGGCGCCAGTTGCGCCAGTGCCGACTCAGCCAGCTTGCGGTAGGTGGTGAGCTTGCCGCCGAACACTGACAGCAGCGGCGCTTCGCCAGGGTGGCCGGAGAGTGACAAGGTGTAGTCGCGGGTGACCGCCGACGGGTCATCTGATTCGTCGTCACACAATGGGCGCACGCCAGCATAGGTGTGCAGGATGTCGTCGTGGGTTAACTGCTTTTTGAAGTGGGCGTTGACCACGTTCAACAGGTAATCGGTTTCTTCTGTGCTGATCGCCACCTTGGCTGGGTCGCCTTGGTATTCGCGGTCCGTGGTGCCGATCAGGGTGAAGCGCTCCTGATACGGAATGGCGAAGACAATACGGCGGTCTTCGTTCTGCAGGATGTACGCCTGCTCGCCCTCGAACAGGCGCGGCACGACGATATGGCTGCCCTGGATCAGGCGAATGCCGTACGGCGATTCCTGCTTGAGGTCTTCACGGATAAAGCGCGCCACCCAAGGGCCGGCGGCGTTGACCAGTGCGCGTGCGCGAATCGAAAACAGGCTGCCGTCGCTGCGCTCCAGGTGGATATGCCACAGGCCTTTGCTGCGTCGGGCGCTAACGCAACGGGTACGGCTATGCACATGCGCGCCTTTTTCGCGGGCGGCCATGGCATTGAGTACCACCAGGCGGGCATCGTCGACCCAGCAGTCGGAATATTCAAAACCGCGGCTAATCTCAGCTTTCAGTGGGCTGCCCGCGCCGAAGCGCAAGCTACGTGATCCTGCCAGTTGCTCGCGTTTGCCCAGGTGGTCGTAGAGGAACAGCCCTGCACGGATCATCCAGGCCGGCCGCAAGTGGGGGCGATGCGGCAGGATAAAGCGCATGGGTTTGACGATGTGTGGCGCCATGTTCAGCAGTACTTCGCGCTCGGCCAATGCTTCGCGTACCAGGCGAAACTCGTAGTGTTCAAGGTAGCGCAGGCCGCCATGGATCAGCTTGCTGCTGGCCGATGAGGTGTGCTGCGCCAGGTCGTCTTTTTCACAAAGGAACACGGACAAACCGCGCCCAGCTGCATCGGCGGCGATCCCGACACCATTGATGCCTCCGCCGATCACGGCAAGGTCATAGACTTCAGCGAGTGGCGTGTGGCTGGCGAGACGAGTAGGCATAAGGGCACCGAAAGTCAGTATTGAACTTTTAATGTTCACTTTCGAAAATATGCTAGTCGAATATGCACAGCTTCGCCACCCCGCAATGCGCTTTCGCGCCCAGTGGTCGTCGATGTTCAACGTAGGAGTGTTGGCTTACACCAGGTCGAGCTGCACCTTGTGTTCGGCCAGCAGACGGTTGACTGCAATAGAGGGGGCTGCATCGGTGAACAGCCGATCGACCAGCGCGATTGAGCCTAAACGCACCACAGCATTACGGCCGAACTTGCTCGAGTCGACGGCTAAAAACACCTGGCGGGCGTTACTGATGATGGCCTGGGAGACCCTCACCTCCTGATAGTCGAAGTCGAGCAGGCTACCGTCTTCATCGATGCCGCTGATGCCGACCAGAGCGAAGTCGACCTTGAATTGCTGGATAAAATCCACCGCCGCCTGGCCCACTACACCACCATCGCTGCGCACCGTGCCGCCGGCCAGTAGCACTTCGAAGTCGGCTTTGGTGCTGAGCTGAGCCGCCACGTGCAGGTTGTTGGTGATGATTTTCAGGCCTTTGTGCCCCAGCAACTCACGGGCAATCGCCTCTGTGGTGGTGCCGATGTTGATAAACAGCGAGGCGTGGTCGGGGATCTGCGCGGCGACGGCGGCGGCGATGCGCTGCTTCTCATCGCGCATCAGACCGGCCCGCATGCTGTAAGCGGTGTTCTGGATGCTTGAGCTTTCACTCGCAGCGCCGCCGTGGGTGCGGCGCAGTAAACCCTGCTCGGCGAGCTGGTTGATGTCGCGACGAATGGTTTGCGGCGTCACAGCAAAGGCCTGAGCCAACTCGTCAATGCTGACATAGCCGCGCTCGCGGGCAAGCTCGAGAATATCGTGTTGGCGGGGCGGCAGGGTCATAAGGGCTCCTTGAGAGTGCGCGGCATTATAGACTGGCTCGGGTGAATGTTATGGCCACCATCCATGGCGGCCACCCTACGGGTCGTCGCTGCGCGACGTTAAAAATGATTCCTGATCATTTTTAACGGCCATGCATCCACAGCGGTTACCTTGCAGGCCTTTGCTGTGCGACGTTAATAACTGCCATAGACCGCTTTTTCGGCTAAGGTACGCCAAATTTTTCAGATTGTTTTCACATTCGAACATGACCCCAGCCATTGATCTGCTGAAAAAAGCCAAAGCGGTGCATCAGGTGCACAGTTACCACCACGACCCCAAGGCCGCTTCCTACGGGTTGGAAGCGGCGGAAAAGCTCAATCTGCCACCTGCTCAGGTGTTCAAAACCTTGCTGGCCGCCAGTGAGAAGGGTGAGTTGTTGGTCGCGGTGGTGCCCGTAGTGGGCACGCTAGACTTGAAAGCGCTGGCTCAGGCTGCAGGCGTTAAGAAAGCCGATATGGCAGACCCGGTTGCGGCGCAACGGGCCACCGGTTACTTGCTCGGCGGTATCAGCCCGCTGGGGCAGAAGAAGCGGCTGCGTACCTTTATCGACGAGTCTGCTCAACAGCTGCCCAGCCTCTACGTCAGTGCCGGGCGGCGCGGGCTGGAAGTGCAGCTCGAGCCCGCTGTGCTGGCGCAACTGACGCAGGCGCAGTTTGCGCCCATTGGCCGCGCCTAGCATCCCGCTCTACCACCTAATAAGAACAAGGAAACTCGCATGTCTCATTACCTGCTTGCTATCGACCAAGGCACTACCAGCAGTCGTGCCATTGTGTTCAGTGCCCAGGGGCTACCCGTGGCGCGCGCGCAGCAGGAGTTCAAACAGTATTTTCCTCAGGATGGCTGGGTTGAACATGACGGTGAAGAGCTGTGGCTGAGCACCCTCAAGGTTTGCCGTGAGGCGCTTAAGCAGTGCGGTTTGCGTGCCAGTGATGTGGCGGCGATCGGTATCACCAATCAGCGTGAAACCACGTTGGTGTGGGATGCGCAGACCGGTACGCCGATCCACCCGGCGATTGTCTGGCAGGATCGACGCACCGCTGATTACTGCGCTGAGCTTAAGGACGCCGGCCATGAAGCGGCGGTGGCGGCCAAAACCGGCCTGTTGATCGACCCGTATTTCTCCGCCACCAAGCTGCGCTGGATCCTGCACAAAGTCCCCGGTGCCCGTGAGCGGGCCGAGCGCGGTGAGCTGCGTTTCGGCACCGTGGATTCTTTCCTGCTGTGGCGTTTGACCGGTGGTAAGTCGCACAAGACCGATGCCAGCAACGCCTCGCGCACCTTGCTGTTCAACATCCATACCCAACAGTGGGATGAAGAGCTGCTCAAGCTGTTTGAAATTCCCGCCAGTCTGTTGCCTGAAGTGCTCGACTGCGCCGCTGATTTCGGCACTACCGACGCCAGCCTGCTCGGCGCCTCTATTCCGGTGTTAGGCATGGCCGGTGATCAGCAGGCCGCGTTGATCGGTCAGGCCTGCTTTGAGCCAGGCATGGTGAAAAGCACCTATGGCACGGGTTGTTTCATGATCCAGAACACCGGCAGCACGCCGGTAACCTCGAAGAATCGCCTGCTCACCACGGTTGGCTATCGCTTGAATGGCCAGGTCACCTATGCAGTGGAGGGCAGTATCTTCGTCGCCGGTGCCGCCGTGCAGTGGCTGCGTGATGGCATCAAGCTAATCAGTCACGCCCGCGATACTGAAGCGCTGGCCGAGCAGACTGGCGATGCCTGCGGGGTGTACCTGGTGCCAGCCTTTACCGGCCTCGGTGCGCCGTACTGGGACCCGAAAGCCCGTGGCGCGATATTCGGCCTGACCCGCGATACTGGGATTAAGGAGATCGTCACTGCTGGGCTGCAATCGGTGTGCTACCAGACCCGGGACCTGCTCGAAGCCATGCGCCAGGACGGCGCTGTAGAGCCCAGCGCACTGCGGGTGGATGGCGGCATGGTGGAGAACAATTGGGTTATGCAGTTCTTGGCCGACATCCTGGGTGTGCCAGTTGAGCGCCCTGAAGTCACTGAAACCACCGCGCTGGGCGTCGCCTATTTGGCCGGCCTGCAGGCCGGGATCTATACGGACCTGGCAAGCATCGCCCGACACTGGCACCGTCAGCAGCGTTTCGAGCCGCGCATGGCCGATAGCCATCGCAGCAAGCTGTATGACGGTTGGCTGGATGCAGTGACCCGGGTGCGCAGCGAGAGCTAACTCCCCTTATGCAGGCCCGGTTCGCCGCCGGGCCTGTGTCGAAACGATTGACCCCTTGGTTGTGCTGTACGGCCCATTTCATGTCCGGCTGTAGCGGCGTTCGCGTGGCTGTTTGCGGCATGCTTGGGCATGACTAAATGATGGGGGTGGTTTTATGCAGCTCGACTTTTACCAGATTGATGCCTTCGCCCAGCGCGCCTTCAGTGGCAACCCGGCGATGGTCTATCGCTTAGACAGTTGGCTTGATGATGCCCTGATGCAGCAGATTGCCGCCGAGCATAACCTGGCGGAAACCGCGTTTGTGGTGAAGGAGGGCGCGGCCTGGCATATCCGCTGGTTTACCCCGTCTGCTGAAGTGCCGCTGTGCGGTCATGCCACCCTGGCGGCGGCCCATGTGCTATTTGAGCAATATGACGAGCCGGGTGAGGTGATCAACTTCACCTGCTTGTCCGGCGCGCTGCGAGTCAGTCGCGCAGGCGCCAGGCTGGTGCTGGATTTCCCTGTGCGTCGGGCCCAGTCCTGTGAGCTGCGCGCAGAGGTGGAACAGGCCCTGGGTCTACCCGTGCAGCGTGTGCTGGCGTTGCATGAAGGGCCGGGTATTCAGGAACTCCTGGCGATATTGCCCAGTGAGGCGGCTGTGCGGGCCTGTCAGCCCGACATGGCCGTGCTGGCGAAATTGCCGGGGCTGGGCCTGTTGATCAGCGCGCCCGGTGAGCTGCACGATTTTGTCTCGCGCTACTTTGCGCCTGCCATCGGCATCAATGAAGACCCGGTCACCGGCTCGACCCACTGCATTCTCACGCCTTATTGGGCCGAGCAACTCGGCAAGAATGCCCTGAGTGCTTACCAATGTTCTGCGCGCGGTGGCGAGTTGCATTGTGAGCTGGCGGGGGAGCGGGTAAAGATTGCCGGCCAGGCGGTTATGGTCGCCAGTGGCCGGCTCTTGCTGCCGTGCGCTGATTAGCTGTCGCTGCTGTAGCGGCGTACACCCGATTCGCCCAGGCTGGCCTGCGTGGCAATACTGCCGGGCACCGCAAACGCCACCAGGTGATCAGCTTCCACGCGAATACCAACCTGCTGCCCAGGTTGGTGGTCGGCGTGGCTGGGGAAAATCGCTTCCAGCTGACTGCCTGTTGGCAGTTGCAGGCGATACAGGGTGGCTGCGCCGAGGAAGGTTTTGCCGACAATTAACGCTTTTTGCGTGCTATCTGGGTCGTAAATGATGTCATCCGGGCGCAGCAAAACATCCACGGCGCTACCGACGGGCCAGGTGTAGGCACGGTTACCACGAATTAACCCCAGTTCGGTTTGCACGGCTTCTGGGCTGAGCATCTGCCCGCGAATGAAATAGCCCTGGCCGATGAAGCTGGCGACAAAGGGGGTGAGCGGTTCGTGGTAAAGGTTGAACGGGGTGTCCCACTGCTCCAGTTTGCCTTCCTTGAATACGCCCACCTGATCGCTAACGGCAAAGGCCTCTTCCTGATCATGGGTGACCAGAATCGCGCTTGTGCCGCGGGCCTTGAGGATGTCGCGCACTTCATGGCTCAAGCGCCGACGCAATTCACCGTCAAGGTTGGAGAAGGGCTCGTCGAGCAGCAGTAGCTGCGGCTCCGGTGCCAGCGCACGGGCCAGGGCGACGCGCTGTTGCTGGCCGCCTGAGAGTTCATGTGGATAGCGTTTCGCCAGATGACTGAGCTTGACCATCTCCAGTAGCTCACCGGTAATGCGCTCACAGTTCGGCTGCTTACGGATGCCGAAGGTGATGTTCTCCGCCACGCTGAGGTGCGGGAACAAGGCGTAATCCTGGAAGACCATGCCTATCCGACGTTTTTCCGGCGCTAGGGTGTAGCCCGTTTTGGAGATGATTTGATCGGCCAGCTGGATCTCGCCTTCCAGCACGGGTTCAAAACCGGCAATAGCGCGCAGCGTGGTGGTCTTACCGCAGCCAGAAGGGCCGAGTAAGCAGCCGATATCCCCCGCATTCAGGTGCAGGTTAAGGTGCTGCACCACTTTATGATCAGGGTAGCCGCAGCTCAGTTCGCGCAGGGTTAGCAGGGCTGGATTCATGCGTGGTGGTACGCCGGCTCAACCAAAAATTCGAGCAGCGCTTTTTGCGCATGCAGGCGGTTCTCTGCCTGATCCCAGGCCGCTGAGCGTGGGTCATCGAGCAAATCTTCGCTGATTTCTTCGCCGCGGTGCGCTGGCAGGCAGTGCAGGAACAGCACGTCATCGGCCGCAGCATCGAGCAGGGCGCGTGTGACCTGGTAGGGTTTGAACTGGCGCATGCGTTCGGCGGCTTCTTCTTCCTGGCCCATGGAGGCCCAGACATCGGTGCTGACCAAGTGGGCGCCGACAACCGCCAGTGCAGGGTCACGCAGCACTTGTACGCGCTCGCCAGCCAGTGCCAACAAGCTGGCGCTCGGTTCGTAACCTGCAGGGCACGCTACGCGCAATTGGAAATCGAATTGCATGGCTGCTTCTATATAGGAGTTGCACATGTTGTTGCCGTCGCCGATCCACACCACAGTTTTGCCTTTGATGCTGCCGCGCTGCTCCTGGTAGGTTTGCATGTCGGCCAGCAACTGGCAGGGGTGTAGGTCATCGGACAGGCCGTTGATCACGGGTACCCGCGAGTTGGCCGCAAATTCGGTCAGGGTGCTGTGGGCAAAGGTGCGGATCATCACCGCATCGAGCATGCGCGACATGACAATAGCCGCGTCGCCAATCGGCTCACCGCGACCCAGTTGGGTGTCGCGCGGCGACAGAAAAATCGCCTGGCCGCCGAGCTGAATCATCCCGGCTTCGAACGACAGGCGGGTACGGGTCGAAGCCTTCTCAAAAATCATACCCAGCACGCGATTTTTCAGCGGCTCGAACAGCACGCCGCGGTTACGCAAGTCCTTGAGCTCCATGCCTCGGCGGATCAGCCCCACCAGCTCATCGGGGGTGCAATCCATCAGCGAGAGAAAGTGTCTTGCGCTCATCGTTAACTACCTTTTGACAGCGAGGCGCAGGTTCAAGGGCCGAGTGAAATAGAAGAAACGGCAGAACCTACGGCTTAGGGCCGCACCATGCGACGAAACGGGGAAGGCGCGATCTTATAAGTAAATGGCGAGCAGGCGCAAACCACTCGCGGTTACACCAGCGTTATTCGATTTGTAAGCCTGAACCCATAATCGTTGTGAGAGATGTCATAAAAACGACATCTGTGGTTGAACTCGAAATGCCTGGAAATTAGGATGCGCCCGCCTTTCCGAGGCAATGCATTGCCCCGCAACGGGGTGTCCATGGAACGTTTATGAAACGGAGTTTCATATGAAACATTTTGCATCTATCGCCGCTATCTCTGCTTTTGCCCTGCTGACCGGCTGTGCCAGCCAGAACGTCAGCCAACCAACTCTGCCGCTGGGCGGCGCAGTTGAAACAGGCCTGAAAGCAGACGTGAAAGTGGGTGAAACCATCTCGGGTGAGTCTTCGGTGAACATTCTGTTCAGCGTGATCAAGTTCGGTGGTGATACCCAGTTCGCCGACGGCGTAACCTACGGTGGTGGCGAAGGTGGTTTTGCGCTGGGTCTTGACCCGGTTGCTTCCGCCAAATCCGCAGCTGCATACAAAGCGGTCAAGGCTTCGGGTGCTGACGTGATCGTCGCCCCGCGTTACGAAGTTAATGTGCAGGACTACTTCGTATACAAAACCGTTAACGTCAAAGTGACTGGTAACAAAGGTACTGTCACTTCGATCCGTTAAGGTCTCGACGCTTTAGTGAATCGGTGGGCATGATGCCCGCCGATTCATAAGACAAAGCCTACTGGTGCCTTTCTTTGGCCGGCACCATAGTTCGATTCTGGCGACCTGTGCGGTCGTTTCGAATCAGAACAAGAGGCCAGGCCATGAGCAAGTCCCTCCACCACCGTGCATGTCATCTCTGCGAGGCCATTTGCGGCCTGACCATTGAAACTGAAACCCAGCTTGATGGCTCCACGCAGATCCGCTCGATCAAGGGCGACCCTCAAGACACCTTCAGTCGCGGTCATATCTGCCCCAAAGCGGTGGCCCTACAAGATATTCAGAGTGATCCCGACCGCCTGCGTCAGCCGATGCGTCGCGTGGGTAGCGAGTGGCAGGCAATTGACTGGGACGCAGCCTTCGAGCTGGTAGCCGAACGCTTCAGCGCGGTCCAGGCCGCATACGGGAAAAACGCTGTAGCGGTGTATCAGGGCAACCCGAGCGTGCATAACTACGGCCTGATGACCCACAGCAATTATTTCCTCGGCTTGTTGAAAACCCGCAACCGCTACTCCGCCACCTCGGTTGATCAACTGCCGCATCACCTGACCAGTCATTTGATGTATGGCCATGGCTTGCTGATTCCGATTCCGGACATCGACCACACCGATTTTATGCTGATCCTGGGCGGTAACCCGCTGGCCTCTAATGGCAGCATCATGACCGTGCCCGATGTGGAAAAACGCCTGAAAGCCATTCAGAAGCGGGGTGGCAAATTGGTTGTGGTCGATCCGCGACGCAGTGAAACTGCCGCGATTGCCGACCAGCACGTATTCGTGCGTCCTGGGCAGGATGCCGCGCTGTTGTTCGGCCTGCTCAATACCTTGTTTGAGGAAAACCTGGGGCGCAGTAGCCACTTGGCCGTCAGCGGATTAGAAGAGGTGCGTCAGGCCATTGCCGGCTTTAGCGCCGAAGCCATGAGCGCACGCTGCGGCGTGCCTGCGGCGACGATTCGCCAGTTAGCCCGCGACTTTGCCGCCGCTGAGTCGGCGGTGTGCTACGGCCGTATGGGCGTATCGACCCAAGCCTTTGGCACCTTGTGTCAGTGGCTGGTGCAGTTGATCAACCTTGTGACAGGCAACGTCGACCGGGTGGGCGGGGTGCTCTGTACTGAACCGGCTGTGGACCTGGTGGCCTCGACTTCGGGCGGGCATTTCAACCGCTGGCAGAGCCGGGTATCTGGTTTGCCGGAGTACGGCGGTGAATTACCGGTGTCTGCCCTCGCTGAGGAAATGCTTACCGCCGGCGAAGGGCAGGTCCGCGCACTGGTGACGGTGGCCGGTAATCCGGTGCTGTCCACGCCCAATGGTCGCCAGTTGGAGCAAGCGCTGGAGGGCTTGGAGTTTATGCTCAGCATCGACTTCTATATCAACGAAACCACCCGCTATGCCGATTTGATCCTGCCGCCGACCGGGCCGTTGGAGCACGACCACTACGACACCACCTTTAATATGTTCGCCGTGCGCAACGTCACTCGGTTTAACGAGGCTGTTCTGGCCAAACCCACCAATGCATTGCATGACTGGGAAATTTTCATTGGCCTGGCTAAGGCGTTTGCCGGCAAGAATGGCCTGGAGCTCAAGCCGACCCTGGCGCCTGAGCAGATGATCGACATGGGCCTGCGTATGGGGGCTTACGGTGACCAGTCAGCCCATAAACTGTCCCTGGCGAGATTGCGTGAGCATCCGCATGGCCTCGACCTGGGTGCACTCAAGCCAAACCTGGGCGCACGGCTGAAAACCGGCAATCAGCAGGTGCAGGCCGCGCCGGCGGTGATCATGGCCGACCTGCTACGTTTTGCCGCGCAGCCGGTGGCCAAGACTGATGAGTTGCTGTTGATAGGCCGTCGTCATGTGCGCAGCAATAACTCCTGGATGCACAACTACCACCGGTTGGTGAAAGGTAAGCCGCGCCATCAGCTGTTGATGCACCCCGCGGACTTGCAACAGCGCGGGCTAAGCGATGGCCAGCGGGTGCGGGTGCGCTCGCGGGTTGGAGAGATTGAGGTCGAAGTCGCCGCCAGCGACGAAATGATGGCCGGCGTGGTCAGCCTGCCACATGGCTGGGGACATGCGCGGCCTGGCGTGCAGATGGCAATTGCCAGCGCACAACTGGGCGCCAGTGCCAACGACCTGACCGATGAACGGCAGCTCGACAGCCTGTCCGGTAATGCCGCGCTCAACGGCGTACCGGTGCAGGTGGAAGCCGCCTGATAGGGTTTAGTCGGCCATGGGCGCGGTAGGGAAGGCCGAGCATTGCGCTCGGCTTTTCGCTACAATGCGCCACCGCGCCGACCCGAGAGTCGGAAAGTTAAGTCCTGAGGTGCCCAATGGATATCATCGAAACCATCAAAGAGCAGATCGCCGCCAACACCGTTCTGCTGTACATGAAAGGCTCGCCGAACGCTCCGCAGTGCGGCTTTTCCTCCAAGGCTGCACAGGCTGTAATGGCGTGTGGTGAAAAATTCGCCTACGTCGACATCCTGCAAAACCCGGAAATTCGCGCCAACCTGCCGAAATACGCTAACTGGCCAACTTTCCCGCAACTGTGGGTCGGCGGTGAGCTGGTCGGCGGTAGCGACATCATGGCGGAAATGTTCGACAAGGGTGAGCTGCAGACCCTGATCAAAGATGCTGTGCAAAAAGCCGACGCGTAAGCAGGCATTGCATAAACAACAAACCCCGCACTTGGCGGGGTTTTTTGTTTATTGCGCGGATGTTTATTCGTCCATTTGCGACTGCAGGTAGTTCTGCAGGCCTACCGACTGGATCAGGCTGAGTTGAGTTTCTAGCCAGTCGATGTGCTCTTCTTCGGAGCAGAGGATGTCTTCCAGTAATTCGCGGCTGGCGTAGTCGCCGATGCTTTCGCAGTAGGCAATCGCCGCTTTCAGGTCGACGTGTGCCTTGTGTTCGATCTTCAGGTCACACTCGAGCATTTCCTGAGTATTCTCGCCGATCAGGATTTTGCCGAGGTCTTGCAGATTAGGCAGGCCTTCGAGGAAGAGGATGCGCTTGATCAGCTTGTCCGCATGCTTCATCTCGTCGATAGACTCGTGGTACTCATGCTCGCCGAGTTTCTTCAGGCCCCAGTCCTCATACATGCGTGCATGCAGGAAGTACTGATTGATCGCGACCAGCTCGTTGCCGAGGATCTTGTTCAGATGCTGAATGACTTTCTTGTCGCCTTTCATGTCTGCGTCTGCCTTGCAGGGGAGTTAGCGCTTGATTCTGGGCTGAGGGTTTTAGGCTGTCAAACCTAAGTGCCTGAATTCAAAGTTAAATCCAATCTGAGTAAGAATGCTTAAGTTCTGCATCTTGCTGCTAAGGCATTGAATTACAGCCATAAAAAAACCGGACGCAAGGTCCGGTTCTTTTTCACGCGGTCGATCAGGCGGCGCTAAAGCTGGCTGGGTAGGCCATGACTGCCTGACTGCTTTGCACATCACTTAACGTTTCGCGTACCACTTGCTTGGCTAGGCAGGCGCACTTGCCACACTGGCTGGCAACGCCGAGTGCCGCACGGACATCACGGTAGCTGCAGCAGCCCTCATAGATGGCTTCGCGGATCTGACCGTCAGTTACACCTTCGCAGAGACAGACGTACATAGTTAAGGCTCGTGGTTGGGCAGTGGTTCGTGTGGAGGATACTAATGATAATGAGAATGCTTGTCAAAAATGTGTGTAATTGGCTGACAAACGGTGGTCGTCGACAGGCCTGCTTCACTTCTCGCGCTGTACGGACCTTGCTCGGCTGAGGGGGCTGAGCCTTTAAGATCGCTGCATCGTGGCATTGGTCTGGGGAAAGCTCTGTCCGAGATCTATCGATCAAACATCGTTCCTGGCGTTTATCGGCCTGCGCCGTTTGTATTTGCCGGGTGGGGGCAAAGGGCGGGGCGTGATTGCCGCTGGCATGCCTATGGGCGGAAAGCCTTTGCCGCTTTGCCGCCTGTAACGACCGGTTTCTTGATTAAATCATTGATAAATAAGTGAAAGGTTAAGTGGCACAGCCTTTGCTTATGCTCATGCACGGAAAACAACTACGCCAATTGGCAAAGGTTTCTGACCATGAGCATCAGTTTCGATCGGGCACTCGGCATACACGAAAAGGCACTCGGCTTTCGCACCCAGCGTGCCGAGGTGCTGGCCAATAACATCGCCAACGCCGACACGCCTAACTTCAAGGCGCGTGATCTGCAATTCGCTAGCGTGTTGGCGGAGCAAAGTTCCCAGAGCCAGCGCGGCGCGACCAGCCTGAATCGAACCAATAGTCAGCATATCCCTGCTGACGGCGTGACGCTCAGCGATGCCAGCCTGGCGTACCGCATGCCGATGCAGGCCTCGATTGATCAGAACACCGTCGACCTGCAAATCGAGCAATCCAATTACGCAGAGAACTCGGTGCAGTTCCAAGCCAGTTTCACTCTGCTCAACAGCAAATTCAAAGGGCTGGTCAGCGCCCTGCGCGGCGATTAATAGGAGCCTGAAGCTATGTCACTTACCAGTGTTTTCAACATCGCCGGAATGGGTATGAGCGCTCAGAGCACTCGCCTGAACACCATTTCCAGCAACATCGCCAACGCTGAGACGGTCTCTTCAAGTATTGATCAGACGTATCGCGCGCGGCATCCGGTGTTCGCCACCGTGTATCAGTCAGCGCAAGGCGGTGATCGGGGTTCGTTGTTTGCAGAGCAGGACAATGCCGGCGCTGGCGTACAGGTGCTGGGTGTGGTCGAGGATCAAAGCAGTCTGATGCCGCGCTATGAGCCGAACCATCCGGCGGCCGATGAGGGCGGCTACGTGTACTACCCCAACGTCAACGTGGTGGAAGAAATGGCCGACATGATTTCCGCCAGCCGGGCCTTTCAGACCAACACTGAAATGATGAACACCGCCAAGCAGATGATGCAGCGCGTATTGACCTTGGGTCAGTAAGCCACCGGATTAGGAGCACGAACTTATGAGTACTGTTGGTGGCGTTAGCGCGAGTGGGCTGGATCAATACCAGATCAAAGCTGAAACGGGCGGCAAAAAAGAACTTGGTAAAAATGAGTTCCTCAACTTGCTCGTTGCGCAATTGAACAACCAGAACCCGCTTGAGCCACAAGGTAATGGCGAGTTTATCGCCCAGTTGGCGCAGTTCAGTCAGGTTGAGGGGATCGAGAAGCTCAACACCAGTATGGGCTCCTTGGTCAGTGGCTATCAGTCATCCCAGGCCCTGCAGGCGTCTTCGCTGGTCGGGCGCAAGGTCATCGTGCCTACGGATAAGGCAGTGGTTGATACCAGTGAAAGCTTTAAGGCAAGCCTTGTTCTGCCTGTCAGCAGCAGCAACGTCTACGTGAATGTATACGACGCTTCCGGCTCGGTGGTTTCGCGGGTCAACCTGGGCGAACAGCAGGCCGGTAATGTCAGCTTTATTTGGGATGGCAAGGACAGCAGCGGCAATCTGATGCCGCCCGGCACCTACAAGTTCGAAGCGCAGGCTACCTATGACGGCGAGGCAAAGGGGCTTTACACCATGCTGCCGGCCAACGTTGATAGCGTAGTCCTTGGCGGCAGCGAGTTGATGTTGAACCTGGCGGGACTCGGCAGTGTGCCGTTGTCGCAAGTGCAGGTTATCGGTCAGTAATTAACAGGTTTATGCGGCCGGCTGTCCGGCAAAGGAGTCTTCCATGAGTTTCAACATAGGCCTTAGCGGCCTGCGTGCTGCCACCAGCGACCTCAATGTGACCGGTAACAACATTGCCAACGCCGGCACTGCAGGCTTCAAACAGTCGCGTGCCGAGTTTGCTGATGTCTATGCCTCATCGGTATTGGGCACTGGTAAGAACCCTCAGGGTAGTGGTGTGCTGCTGGGTGATGTGTCGCAGCTGTTCAATCAGGGCAACATCAATTACACGCAGAACGCGCTGGACCTGGCGATCAATGGCAATGGTTTTTTCCAGGTAAACAACAATGGTGCCTTGAGTTATACCCGTGCCGGTTATTTTGGTACGGACCGCGAGGGTTTTATCGTCGACAACTTCGGCTATAACCTGCAGGGCTATACCACTGATGCCAATGGCGTGCTGCAGCAGGGTGTGGTCGGCAACCTGCAAGTGCAGACTGCAAGCCAGGAGCCCAAGGCCACCACCAGTATTTCTCAGGGTTTCAACCTTAACTCAACCCTCGCGAGCCCAACCAATACGCCGTTCGACCCGGGCGATCCGACTACCTATAACTCGTCGACCTCGACCAATATCTATGACACTCAGGGTAACGCCCACGTACTGACGCAGTATTTCGTCAAGGACGCTTCGAACCAGTGGCAGATGAATATTCTGATCGACGGTCGCAGTCCGTCCAACCCGGCTGCCGCAGTACCAGCGGGCACTGAGCCGGACCGCTATCAGTTGAATTTCGATGCGGCCGGGCAGATCAGTGCATTGGCGCAAATTACTGATATCACAGCGGTCCCTCCGACCACAGGGCCCGCGATAACTCCAGCAGGGCAATTTACTATTGGTACCTGGAACCCGGCTGCGCCGGATACAGGCTCACCCACAGGCTGGTCGCTCAATGGAGCGCAAAGTAATCCAGGTGGTTTTACCTTTGACATGCGTGGTTCTACCCAGTTTTCCAGCGCTTTCGCGGTCAACCGCGTCAGTCAGGATGGTTACACCACTGGCGAGCTGGCAGGGCTGGAAATCGATGAAACCGGAGTGATTTTTGCGCGCTACACCAATGGTCAGTCCAAGGTGCAGGGGCAGGTGATTCTGGCCAACTTCGCCAACGTGCAGGGTTTGACGCCGGTCGGTAAAACCCAGTGGGTACAGTCATTCGAATCAGGTGAACCGGTGCGAAACCCACCAGGCAGCGGTACTTTGGGCTCGCTGCAGGCTGGCGCCCTAGAAGACTCCAACGTCGAGCTGTCCGACCAGCTGGTCAACCTGATCGTCGCTCAGCGCAACTACCAGGCCAACGCTAAAACCATCGAAACCGAGAGCGCGATTACTCAGACCATTATCAACCTGCGTTGATAAGCCTTGCCTGCGCCAGGCAAATGTCTGGCACGGGCGGCAAAAATACGCCGCTGCGGTTTTTAAAAGGCTCCTTTATGGAGCCTTTTTATTTTTAAAGTCTATATTTATCAATGGTTTATAAATATTTTTTGGATGCTGGCATAGGCATTGCTTTATACCTTGTATAGAGCAGCGGGCGACACGCCCAACTCGGAGAATAACCATGGACAAGATGCTGTACGTTTCCATGACTGGTGCCCACAACAACACTCTGGCCCAGCGTGCCCACGCCAACAATCTGGCAAACATCACCACCAATGGTTTTCGCCGGGATTTTGAACAGGCGCGTTCCATGCCGATCTTTGGTGACGGTTTACCGTCGCGTGTCTATGCCATGAGTGAGCGTCCCGGCACCGACTTCACCCCAGGCTCGTTGCAGGAAACCGGGCGTGATCTGGATGTGGCCGTGGGCGGCAAAGGCTGGCTAGCAGTGCAGGCCCCCGATGGCACTGAAGCCTACGTGCGTACGGCCAGCTTGAACGTCGATGCCCTCGGTGTGCTGCGCACCGGCAACGGTTTGCCGGTGATGGGCAACGCCGGGCCGATTGCAGTTCCGCCTGAGCAGAAAATCGAAATCGGTAAAGACGGCACCATCAGTATTCGTGCCCTCGGTGAAGCGCCCAATGTGCTGGCTGAGGTCGATCGCTTAAAACTGGTCAACCCAGATCTTAAGCAGATGGAAAAGGGCACTGACGGCCTGATCCGCTTCAAGGGCCAAGGCCCGGTGCTGGCCGACGCCACCACGGAAATTACCTCGGGCTTTCTCGAATCAAGCAACGTCAATGCCGTGGAGGAGATGACGGCGATCCTCTCGTTGTCCCGCCAATTCGAGCTGCAAGTGAAGATGATGCGCACCGCCGAAGACAATTCGTCGGCCATGGCGCGCGTCTTGCAGATGACCTAATTACCAGCACGTGGCGTCGGTAAATCGACGCCCGAGGAGAATCGATATGCTTCCGGCACTGTGGGTAAGTAAGACGGGTTTGTCCGCTCAGGACATGAACCTGACCACCATTTCCAACAACTTGGCTAACGTCTCGACCACCGGCTTTAAACGTGATCGCGCCGAGTTTGAAGACCTGCTGTATCAGATCCGCCGTCAACCCGGCGGCCAGTCCAGCCAGGACAGCCAGTTGCCCTCTGGTTTGCAGCTGGGTACCGGTGTTCGCGTGGTCGGCACGCAGAAAATCTTTACCGCCGGCAGCCTGCAAACCACCGAGCAGCCGTTGGACATGGCGATTAACGGCCGTGGCTTCTTCCAGGTGTTGCTGCCCGACGGCACCGTCTCCTATAGCCGCGACGGTAGTTTTCACCTCAACTCCGATGGCCAAGTGGTGACCTCCAACGGTTATGCGCTGGAGCCCGCCATCGTACTGCCCAACGAGGTGCGCACCTTTACCGTGGGCGAAGATGGCACCGTGTCGGTGACAACTTCTGGCAATCCGCAACCACAGATTGTTGGCAACCTGCAGACCGCCGACTTTATCAACCCAGCGGGTCTGGAAGCGATCGGCAACAACCTGTTCCTGGAAACCGCTTCCAGCGGCGCGCCGCAGGTCGGTACCCCGGGCTTGAACGGCTTGGGCACCACGCTGCAGAACACCCTGGAAAATTCCAACGTCAGCGTGGTCGAGGAGCTGGTGAACATGATCACCACCCAGCGCGCCTATGAAATGAACTCAAAAGTCATTTCCACTGCGGACCAGATGCTCGGCTTTATTTCGCAAAATCTTTAATGGCGTAGGGCGGGTTAGACGCGTAGCGGCGTAATTCACCAAGATCTTCACCCAGCAGAATGCAACATCTGAGGTAATCGATATGAACCGGCTGATCATCATAAGTGCACTGCTTGGCCCTCTGGCTTTGAGCGGCTGCATGGCGCCCGCGCCTAAGCCGGACGATCCCTATTACGCGCCGGTCATGCCACGCACTCCGCTGCCCGCCGCGCAGAACAATGGCTCGATTTATCAGGCCGGGTTTGAGAATGGTCTGTTCAGTGACCGCAAGGCTTATCGGGTCGGCGACATCATCACCATCACCTTGAATGAGCGCACCCAGGCCAGCAAGAACAGCAGCAGTCAGATCAGCAAAGACAGCTCGGCTAATTTGGGCGTGCCTAATCTGTTCGGTATGGCCGTGTCGCCAAAAAACCCATTGGCCGGTATTGGTGCCTTGGGCATGACCAATGACAACCTGGGGCTGGATGCCAGCTTTGATGCCACGCGTTCGGCTGACGGTTCAGGGGCTGCGGGGCAGAGCAACAGCCTGACCGGCTCGATCACCGTCTCGGTGGCCGAAGTGATGCCCAACGGCATCCTGCTGGTACGCGGTGAAAAGTGGATGACCCTCAATACCGGCGATGAGTTGGTGCGGATTGCCGGCCTGGTGCGCGCCGATGATATTGCCACTGACAACACCGTGTCTTCGACCCGGATTGCCGACGCGCGTATTACCTACTCGGGCACCGGTGCCTTTGCCGATGCCTCGCAACCGGGCTGGATGAGCCGTTTCTTCCTTAGCCCAATGTGGCCGTTCTGAGGATGGTCAACATGACGCTGAGCAAATACCTGATTGCCGCCGCTGCGCTGTTGCTGGCTTCACTGGCTCAGGCCGAACGGCTTAAAGACCTGGCCAGCATCCAGGGCGTGCGCACCAACCAATTGATTGGCTACGGCCTGGTGGTGGGGCTTAATGGCAGCGGCGACCAAACCACCCAGACGCCCTTCACCGTGCAGACCTTCAACAACATGATGGCGCAGTTCGGTATCAAGGTGCCGCAAGGCGGCAACGTACAGCTGAAGAACGTCGCGGCGGTATCGATCCATGCTGACCTGCCGGCGTTCGCCAAGCCTGGGCAGACCATCGACATCACCGTGTCCTCCATTGGTAACGCCAAGAGCCTGCGCGGTGGCAGCCTGCTGATGACCCCGCTTAAAGGTATCGACGGTAACGTATATGCCATCGCCCAGGGCAACCTGGTGGTCGGTGGTTTTGATGCCGAAGGCGGCGACGGCTCGCGTATCACCGTCAACGTGCCGTCCGCGGGGCGCATTCCCGGTGGTGCGACGGTCGAGCGGCCGGTGCCGAGCGGTTTTGATCAGGGCAACACGCTTACGCTTAACCTCAATCGTCCAGACTTCACCACCGCTAAGAATATTGTTGATCACATCAACGAATTGCTCGGCCCAGGCGTAGCCCAAGCCGTCGACGGTGGCTCGATTCGCGTCAGCGCGCCGCTCGATCCCGGTCAGCGGGTGGACTACCTGTCGATTCTGGAAAACCTTGAAGTCGAGGTCGGCCAGGCGGTGGCCAAGGTCATCATCAACTCGCGCACGGGCACCATCGTCATTGGTCAGAATGTTCGAGTGCAGCCTGCCGCCGTGACCCACGGCAGCCTCACCGTGACCATTACTGAAGACCCGATTGTCAGCCAGCCCGAAGCCCTTTCCGGTGGTCAGACGGCCGTGGTGCCTCGCTCCAAGGTCAATGCTGATCAGGAACTAAAACCCATGTTCAAGTTCGGTCCTGGGACCACGCTGGATGAAATCGTCCGCGCGGTGAATCAGGTTGGCGCTTCGCCTTCCGACCTTATGGCCATCCTGGAGGCGCTCAAGCAAGCCGGCGCTCTACAGGCTGACCTGATTGTGATTTAAGAGGAGGGCAGGCGATGGACTCTCGACTCTCAGCGGGCTTGCTTGGCGGCCAAAGCGCCGTAGACAGCGGTGCCTATAACGACTTGGGCCGTTTGCAGCAGTTCAAGGTTGGTGGCGACAGCGAAAAGAACATCAAAAAAGTCGCTCAAGAATTTGAGTCGCTGTTTCTCAATGAAATGCTCAAAGCCATGCGCTCGGCTAACGAGGCGTTCGGTGAAGGCAACTTCATGAACAGCAACGAGAGCAAAACCTACCAGGACATGCACGACCAGCAGCTGTCGGTCACCTTGTCCAACCACCAGAACGGTATTGGCCTGGCCGATGTGCTGGTGCGCCAGATGTCGCAAATTAAAGCTGCCGACACCCGCCCCAACCCCTTTGCCCAGGTCAATGAGCCGGTGCCAAGCGCCCCGAGCAAACCACTGGCTAACGTCGAGAGCAGCCGCGATGACAGCTCGCTGCTCAACCAGCGGCGCTTGTCGCTGCCGGGCAAACTTACCGACCGTTTGCTCGCCGGCATCGTGCCGCCAACGGCGGCTGCCGATAGCCAGCCGCTGGCGCAGAACAACTGGATCCCGGCTAAAGCTTTCGCCGCGCCCGCCGATACTGCGCAGGGCTTGAGCGGTACGGACGCCATCACCGGTCGCCGCATTGCCCAGCCGCCACTGGCACCGAGCAAGGCCGCGTTTGGTTCGAAAGATGAATTTATTGCGGCCATGTTGCCGATGGCCGAACAGGCCGCTGACAAGATTGGCGTCGATCCGCGCTATCTCGTGGCTCAGGCCGCGTTGGAAACCGGTTGGGGTAAGTCAATTATTCGTCAGCAGGACGGTTCCAGCAGCCACAACCTGTTTGGCATCAAAACCCACAACACCTGGGAAGGCGACTCGGCGCGCGTGTTGACCACTGAATTCAAGGGCGGCAAGGCGGTTAAAGAAGCGGCGACCTTCCGCGCCTACGAGTCCTATGCCCACAGTTTTGAAGATTACGTGAGCTTCCTGCAGGGCAACGGCCGTTACGAGAAGGCCCTGGCCACCACCGACAAGCCTGAGCAATTCGCCCGCGAGTTGCAAAAAGCCGGCTACGCCACAGACCCGCAATACGCCCGCAAGATCGCCCAGATAGCGCGGCAGATGCAGACCTATCAAACAGTTGCGGCCGTTAGCACGCCGTCCACCAGCGGATGATGAATCATGGCTGACCTCCTCAATATTGGCCTGTCCGGCCTGTCCGCGAACAAAACCTCGCTGGCAGTCACGGGCCATAACATCACCAACGTCAACACGCCCGGCTTCTCGCGCCAAGACACCGTACAGGCTACGCGTAACCCTCAGTTCAGTGGTGCTGGCTTTATCGGCTCAGGCACCACCTTGGTGGATGTGCGTCGTAGTTACAGCGAATTTCTGAGCGCCCAGGTTCGTAGCAGCACTGCGCTGAGCAGCGACGTGAGTGCCTATAAAAGCCAGATCGAACAACTTGACTCGCTGCTTGCAGGTTCTACCACGGGCATTACGCCGGCACTGCAAAAGCTCTTTTCGGCGTTGCAGACAGCTGCCGAAGACCCTGCGAATATCCCCGCGCGCCAACTTGTACTGTCTGAAGCGGAAGGCCTGTCTAAGCGGTTTAATACGGTCTACGACCGCATCAACGATCAAAATCAGTTCATCAATAAACAGATGTCGGCGGTCACCGATCAGGTCAACCGCTTGGCTACATCGATTGCCAGCTATAACGACGCCATCGCCATTGCCGGCGCTAACGGTGCACAGCCCAATGACCTGCTGGACGGCCGTGATGAAGCCATCCGCCAACTCTCCACCTTTATTGGTGTGACGGCTGTGCCGCAGGATGACAACACCATCAACCTGTTCGTTGGCTCCGGCCAGCCGCTGGTGGTCGGTAGCAAGAGCAACAGTCTGCAAGTGGTGCCAGGGCAGGGCGACCCGACCCGTTCTGAGGTGGAATTTGTCAGCGGTGGCTCGCGCCAAGGCGTCACGTCGTTGCTAACCGGTGGTGAGTTGGGCGGTTTGATCCGTTACCGCGCCGATAGCCTTGACCCAACGCTCAACTCACTCGGGCGTTTGGCCTTGGCTGTGACGGATCAGGTCAACACTCAGTTGGGGCAGGGCTTGGACCTAAAAGGGCAAGTAGGCACGGCGCTGTTTGGCGACTTCAATGATTCAGCGCTGGCCAGCTTGCGCGCCCGCGCGTTCTCGACCAATACCAGTAGCGTGCAGCCCGCGTTGAATATCACCGACACCAGCGTGCTGACCACCAGCGACTATCGGCTTGAGTACGTTGGCGGCAGCTACAGCGCACGTCGCTTAAGTGATGGCGAGCTGATGAGTATTAACCCCACGCCCAGCCCCAACCCGTTGACAGACTATCCGGTGACGCTGACTTTTACGGATCAAAAAGGCCGCGTTCAAGGGTTTGAAGTGGTGCTAAACGATGTGCCGAACTCAGACGATAAATACCTGTTACAACCCACCCGGCGAGGCGCCACCAGCATCAGTACCACGCTGGATCAGCCTGATCAGTTGGCCTTTGCCGCACCCGTGCGTAGCGAGGCAAACTTACAAAACGTTGGTACCGGCGTCATTGGTCAGCCTAATCTGGTAAGCGGCCCTAAACCGATCATTTTTAATGATTTGAGCGGCCTCGACCTCAATCTTGAGGCCACGTTCGATAGTGTGACTGGGACTTATACCCTGGCCCAAGATGGCGGCGCTGCCTGGCAGTTTGTGGATGCAGATGGCAACGCAATTGCCAGTCCAACCATAGCCTCGGGCACCAATAACACGATTCACCTGGCCTATACCGGTGCATCTGGTGAAACCTATCGTTTTGAGGTGGGGGTCAGTGGGCGGCCGGCCACTGGTGACGATTTCAATTTGTCATTTAACCAAAATGGCGTTTCCGACAACCGCAACGCCCTAAAGCTTGCCGACCTGCAGAACAAGCAAACCGTCGGCGTTGACCCAACGGTTACGGGTATCGGTACGGGCGTCAGCTTTACCGACGGTTATGGTGACATGGTCGAGCGTGTCGGCACCCTGACCGCCCAAGCGCGGCAAGACAGCGAGGCCACCGGGGCGATCCTTAAGCAAGCCACCGATAACCGTGACTCGCTGTCAGGGGTCAACCTCGACGAAGAGGCCGCCAACTTGATCAAATTCGAGCAGTACTACAACGCGTCGGCCCAGGTCATTCAAGTTGCGCGCTCTTTGTTCGATACCCTGATCAATACATTCAGATAAACGCGCGCCGCTTTACGGCGCGTGCAGAACAATCCTCTAACCCCGGCAGAGAGTTAGGGTATATGGCGGCTAGCAGCGGCCAAACACCGGATTGCTACACGAGGCTCCAACATGCGCATCTCCACCATTCAGGCATTTAACAACGGTGTGCAAGGCCTGCAAAAAAACTACGCCAACGCCATCCGCACGCAGGAGCAGATCAGCACCGGCAATCGTATTTTGACTCCTGCGGATGACCCGGTTGCTTCGGTGCGCCTGCTGCAATTGGAGCAACAGCAAAACGTCCTAGGCCAATACAAAGAGAACCTCACAGCGGCAAAAAACGGCCTGGCGCAGGAGGAAGTCACCCTCAACTCGGTCAACACCGTATTGCAACGTGTGCGCGAACTGGCGGTGCAGGCCGGAAACGGCGCCTTGAGTCAAGCCGATCGCGAATCCATCGCGGCCGAACTGGGCGAGCGTGAAGACGAATTACTAGGGTTGATGAACACCCGCAACGCACGGGGCGAATATTTGTTTGCAGGCTTTCAGGGCAAAACCCAGCCCTTCGTTCGTGAGGCCGATGGCAGTTACAGTTACCAAGGCGACGAAGGCCAGCGCAAATTGCAAATTGCCAGCTCATTGAGCGTACCGATTAGTGATAACGGCAAGAAAACCTTTGAAAACGTAATTAACGCGGGGCGCCTGCAGCTGAATCCTGCTGCGCCGCCCTTTCCAGCAGGTTCTACCCTGGAAGTCTCCAAGCCCTTGGTGCAGGACGAAGTGGCCTTTACCGGAGCCAACCCATTTCCGAATGGCGGTGTTGTAGTGGTCTTCGCCGGTGCGCCTAACCAGAACAACTATGCGGTCTACGGGGCGCCCTATACGGTAGGTGATACACCCTTTCCCGATGGCGGCGGTACCCTGGATGCTGATCCGGACAAAGCCGATACTCTGGTATTTCGTGGCGTCACGCTGAAATTCTCGGGTGTACCAGTGGGGGGGGAAACCGTGCAGCTCACTGTCGACGCCACTCAGCAAAAACGAGGCATCCTCGACACCATTGCTCAGCTAAAGACCAGTTTGCAGGGGCCAGCCAGTGGCTTTCAGGTTGGTGATGCGGTAGCGGTTGCGATTACTAACCTTGATCATGGGATGACCACCGTGGACAGCGTGCGTGGTGAAATTGGCGCCCGCTTGAACGTGGTGGAAACTACCCAGACGGATAACGATGACGTCGGCCTGGTCAATAAATCGGTACAAGCCGAGCTGCGTGAGCTGGATTACGCTGAAGCCTTGTCGCGGCTGGCCTTTCAAACCGTAATCCTCGAAGCCGCGCAGCAAAGCTACGTGAAAGTCAGCGGCCTTAACCTGTTTAACAAGCTGTAGCGCCGGGGCAGGGTCCCGTAGGGTGGGTTAGCCGCGCAGCGGCGTAACCCACCGTGTGTTCTTAGCGTTAGTCATTGTTGGTGGGTTACGTGGCGCGCAGTCACCATCGGTGTATGTAAATGCGCTGGCCAGCGCCACTAACCCACCCTACAAAGGCCAATACCCACGACGGTTCCTTGGCAGCTCCTTGGGTTTATGCTGATCAAACGCCGCAACAAGCTGTTTTCAAAAGCCAAAAATACAGCAAGCGTTTTTTCACAAAAAAAGCCTAAAGCTCCCGTAGCAAGCGCCGATACAAAGTACGAATGCGAACTTTATGGGTGCCTGGGCATTGCCCACCCAAGGTCGCACGCTCAGGCAAACACGCTAGTCCTTGGAGGACACCATCATGGCTCTTACCGTCAATACCAACATCGCGTCGCTCAATACCCAGCGCAACCTCAGCTCCTCTTCCAACGCGCTGAATACTTCGTTGCAGCGTCTTTCCACCGGTTCGCGCATCAATAGCGCCAAGGACGATGCTGCCGGTCTGCAGATTTCTAACCGTCTGACCAGTCAGGTCAATGGCCTGGGTGTGGCTGTACGTAATGCCAACGACGGTATTTCCTTGGCGCAGACCGCTGAAGGTGCGTTGCAGCAGTCGACTAACATCCTGCAGCGTATGCGTGACCTTTCGTTGCAATCAGCAAATGGTTCTAACAGTTCTGCTGATCGTAACTCCGTTCAAAAAGAGATTGGCGCACTTAAAAATGAGCTAAGCCGAATTGCAGAAACTACTACCTTTGGTGGGCGTAAGTTGCTAGATGGATCGTTTGGCTCTTCGGCATTCCAAGTAGGTGCTAATGCTAATGAAACTATTAACGTAGCTTTAGGTGGGGCGACTTCAGGTAAAATCGGTGCGTTTACCGCTGTGGGTGGTGGTTCGGAGTTTGGCAGTGCTAAGGCCGCTGCTGCGGCTGCAGGTACCTCTCAAGTTACTATTTCTCAGGGCGGTTCTGTTTATAAGTCTGAAGCGCTGAAAGCGACCGATACTGCGTACGAGGTTGCTAGGAAAGTTAATGAGGCTGGCTCTTCAGTCAAAGCTACTGCAACTACCTCCGCCAACATAAATGTTCAAACTGCCGTTACTGCATTTGATTTGAAAATTGACGTTTTACGTACTAATTCAGGGTCAACTACTCCCGATGCCACTGTTGATCTTAAAGGTATGACATCGGTCGCTGATACGGCTCAGGCAATTAACAGCGCGGGTGTGGGCTTATCTGCAAGTGTTAATCGAGATGGTAGTCTCGAAATTACCGCTAATGATGGTTCAACCCTAAAAACTGCAATGACTACTACTGGCGGTACAGCCACAATTAAGGCGCGTGGTCTAGACTTTGATTCGGCTACGAAAGAATACAAGCTTGAAGCTACAGGGGTTACTACTACTGCAGGTGCGGCACTTACCACTTTTGTTAATGGTGATATAAAGCTTACCTCGGGAGATAACTTTGCGCTGGCTAACTCAGCTATCTTTACGAATGATACTTCCGGTACTCTCGACAAAGTCTCAGATATTGATGTAAGTACACAAATTCAAGCGCAAAAGGCAATTGAGGTAATTGATTCGGCATTGTCTTTTATCGATTCTCAACGTTCTGCCTTAGGTGCAGTGCAGAACCGTTTCGAAAATACTATTTCTAACCTGCAAAATATCGGCGAAAACGTCTCGGCTGCCCGTGGCCGAATCCAAGATACCGACTTCGCTGCCGAAACTGCGAATCTGAGCAAAAACCAGATTCTGCAGCAGGCCGGTACGGCGATTCTGGCGCAGGCTAACCAGTTGCCGCAGGCGGTGCTTAGCCTCCTGCGTTAAGCCGCACAGCAAGTTGGTTTTAACCTCGGGGGGTAGTGCGAAGCGCTACTCCCCGCTTTGCCATTTGAGGTGAGGTCATGGATATCAATGCAATTAATGGATTACAGCAGCCGGCCATAGTCCTTCGGACATCAAGCTCAGGCAGTACATCGCCAGCGGTTAACGCAGAGCAGTCGGTGGCGGCTAAGGCGGAAGAGTCAGTTGCGACCAGTACGACAGCCGAGCAAGCACGCCAACCCGTGGAGGAAGCCATCTCCAGCATCAAACAGTTCGCCCAGAGTATTCAGCGCAACCTAAACTTTTCTCTGGATGACACCAGCGGACGGGTAGTGGTCAAGGTCACAGATGCCATGTCTGGCGATGTGATTCGGCAGATCCCCTCCGAAGATGCTCTGCGTTTGGCGGAAAGTCTGGAAGAGGCCCGCAGCTTGTTGTTCAAGGCAGAGGCATAAAACGGTACGCTTCTTGATTGGCTCTGGTTCAACGAGGGCAAGCGTCAATTTCACGACGAGGTGGTTAACATGGCAGGCGTATCAGGTATTGGATCAGGCATCGACATCAACAGCATTGTGGGTGCCATGGTCAATGCAGAGAAAGCCCCTAAAGAGGCGCAGCTAGCGCGTCTAGAGAAAGCCTCTACCACCAAGTTTTCTGCGCTGGGTACGCTGAAAGGTGCATTAAGCGAATTCCAGACGGCGATGAAGGACCTCAACAGCCTGGCGCTATTTGAGAAGCGCACGGCCACTTCGTCAAATGCCACGGCGGTCAGCGCTTCGGCAGAGAAAACTGCACTGGCGGGTACCTACCAACTGGCAGTCAAGCAATTGGCGACCAGCAGTCGGGTGGCTACAGGAGCAATTGCCAGCGCTTACACTGCACCTGCCGATGGCCAGCTAACCGTCAAGCTCGGCGCTGCTGACACGGCAGGGGTAAGCGTCGACATTGCAGCTGGCGATTCGCTTGAGCAAATCCGCGACAAGCTCAATACCACCCTCAAAGACAAGGGCGTCACTGCCAACATCGTCAATAACCCCGCCGATGGCACCTCGCGCTTGGTGCTCAACGCCAAAGACACCGGTGCAGGTAAGGATATTGTGGTAACTGCCGATGCTGGGCTGGAAGCGTATGCCGTGGACGGTGCGGTCAAAGCCGGCGCAAGTACGGCCGGTTACTTAGGTGATCCGGCGCAAAGCGCGATATTCACTATCGATGGACTGGAGCAAACCAGCGTCACTAATAGCCTTAAAGATGTAATACCTGGCGTCACGTTCAACTTGTTGAGCAAGACTGAGGCGGATAAACCGCTGACGCTGACAGTGGGGCAGGACAAGGCCGGGGTCACCGCCAGCATCAAGAAGTTTGTCGATGCCTACAACAAGCTGATCAAAACCAGCAGCGAATTAACTAACGTTACCCAAGTAGGAGAGGGCAAACCGCCGGTCGTAGGCGGTCTAGTCGGTGACGCTACTGTGCGCACCTTGCTTTCAGGTGTGCGTAATGAATTGGTTAATCCCGCCGGTCAAGAAGGTATTCGTGTACTGGCTGATTTGGGTATCACCACGCAAAAAGATGGCACTCTGAAAGTTGACGATGAAAAACTAAGTACAGCGATTACCGACAACTTTGACGCGCTGGGTAGCTTTTTTACCGGTGATAGCGGGTTGATGAGCCGGGTTGACAAGCGCATTGACGGCTATATCCAGACCGGCGGTGTGCTAGAGCAGCGTATGAAAGGCATTCAGACCACCCTTACTGATATCGACAAGCAGAAGGAAACACTGACTCGCCGCGTTAGCCAGCTGCAAACCCGACTGTTCGCACAATTCAACGCCATGGATGCGTTAGTAGGAAATTTAAACGCGACCAGCGACCGCCTGACCCAAGCCCTTGGCAGTTTGCCGGGTGTGGTTAAACAGAGTAATTAAGCCGTGAACAACCCGATTGATACGTATAAAAGCGTCAAAACCAGCCAAGACGTAACGCCCTACCAGGCGGTGCAGCTGTTGCTCGATGGCGCGCTAGATCGTATTTCTCTCGCTCTGCATGCCCAGCGTGAAAACAGCCCAGATGTACGCGGCGAAGCGGTCGGCGCTACGTTATCAATCATCGGTATTTTGCAGGCCGGCCTGGATAAAACCCTTGGTGGTGAGTTGGCGGAAAACCTGGATGGTCTTTACGACTACATGACCCGTCGCTTAGCGGGCGTAGCGGTGGATAAAACCCCGCGCCGGCTCGAAGAAGTGCAAGCGCTGTTGATGCAAATTCGTGATGCATGGGCGGCGATTGGCCCGGAAGTTGAACCGGCTGCCAGCTGAGTACTTAGCGCATTTTTTCTAGATTAAGGCTCAAGCTGGCGGGTTGGCCGCCGATAACTGAAGTATTCCCGGCAAACACTGGAGTACATTCAGCATGAACGCGATGGTAGCCATGCGGCAGTATCAGTCCGTTAACACCCAGGCTCAGGCAGTTGATGCCTCACCTCACCGTTTGATCCAAATGTTGATGGAAGGTGGTCTTACCCGCATCGCCCAAGCAACAGGCGCGATGGAGCGTCAGCAAACTGCGTTGAAGGGTGATCTCATCGGCAAGGCAATTGGTATTGTCGGTGGCCTTCGCGATGGCTTGGATTTTACCCAGGGTGGTGAGTTGGCCAGCAACCTGGATAATCTCTATCAATACATGATTACCCGCTTGCTACAGGCGAACGCTCAGAATGACGCAGCTGCCCTTGAAGAAGTTGCCAACCTGCTGCGTGATGTGAAGGCGGGTTGGGATGCCATCGGTCAGTAATGCAGTTTGATGTTTAAAGGAATGTACCCATGACTTCTACAGTCCAGCGTCTAGAAAAAACCGGCAGTGCGCTGCGTAGCGCTTTGGCCAATCAAGACTGGGCCGCTATTGGTGAGTTGGATTTGCAGTGCCGTCAGGCTGTGGATGAAGCCATGGTTGAATCCGCCGGTGACGAAGATACGCTGCGTGCTCGCATGCAAGAGTTACTGGAGCTCTATCGTGAGCTAGTCAGTGTTTGCCAGGCCGAGCAAAAGCGTTTGGCCCATGAGTTGGTTCAACTCAATCAGTCGCAACAAGGCGCAAAAGTTTATCAGCTGTTTGGCTGACCCTCCCCGAGCGTGCAGCTGCGCGCTCGCATGATCTTCCGCTTTACCCCTCATGTATCTGTATGCTTTTCGAGCAAATTTCAGGCGGTTTGCTGAGAAATTGGAAAGCGTACGCCATAAAATTGACATTGAACAATAAATTGACTTTACTACCGGCCAAATACCGGCGCTAGGGCGAGTTGTATTGGGCGGCGGGTGTGTTTTTCACTCCAGGATCAGAAATTAATTATGTGGCGTGAAACAAAAATCCTCCTGATTGACGATAACTGTGAACGCCGGCGTGACTTGGCGGTCATTCTGAATTTTCTGGGTGAAGACCACATAGCCTGTGACAGCCAGAGCTTTCAGCAGGTTGTTGCAGGCCTGGAGTCGAGCCGTGAAGTGCTCAGCGTGTTGCTGGGCGACATTACCGCCAAGGGCGGTGTGTTGGGCATGCTTAAGCAGTTGGCCGAGTGGGATGAGTTCTTGCCAACGCTATTGCTTGACGAGCAAGTGGCTGCCGAGTGGCCAGAAGAGCAGCGCCGCAGTGTGCTGGCCTGCCTAGAAATGCCGCTGAGCTACAACAAGCTGCTCGACTCGTTGCACCGCGCCCAGGTGTACCGCGAAATGTATGACCAGGCCCGTGAGCGTGGCCGTCAGCGTGAGACCAATTTGTTCCGCAGCCTGGTCGGCACCAGTCGGGCCATTCAGCATGTCCGGCAGATGATGCAACAGGTGGCCGATACTGAGGCCAGCGTGCTGATTTTGGGGGAGTCGGGCACCGGCAAAGAAGTGGTCGCGCGCAACCTGCACTACCACTCCAAGCGCCGTGAAGGCCCTTTTGTGCCAGTCAACTGTGGTGCGATTCCTGCCGAGTTGCTGGAGAGCGAGTTGTTCGGTCACGAGAAGGGCGCGTTTACCGGCGCAATCACCACCCGTGCTGGGCGTTTCGAGCTGGCCAGTGGCGGCACCCTGTTTCTCGATGAAATTGGCGACATGCCGCTGCCCATGCAGGTGAAGCTGCTGCGCGTATTGCAGGAGCGTACCTTTGAGCGAGTGGGCAGCAACAAAACCCAGAATGCAGATGTGCGGATCATTGCTGCTACGCACAAGAACCTTGAGCAGATGATTGAGGCCGGCAGCTTCCGCGAAGACCTGTATTACCGCCTCAACGTATTCCCGATCGAAATGGCCCCGTTGCGTGAGCGCATCGAGGACATTCCCTTGCTGATGAATGAGTTGATTTCACGCATGGAGTTCGAGAAGCGCGGCTCCATTCGCTTTAACTCGGCGGCCATTATGTCGCTGTGTCAGCATGACTGGGCGGGCAACGTGCGCGAACTGGCCAACCTAGTCGAGCGCATGGCGATCATGCATCCCTACGGCGTGATTGGCGTGGGTGAGCTGCCGAAGAAGTTCCGTCATGTCGATGATGAAGACGAGCACATGGTTGCCAGCCTGCGCGATGACATTGATGAGCGCGCCGGGCTGATCTCAGGTCAACCGGGTGTGAGTTCGACGGCGATGCTGCCGCCAGAAGGCCTGGACCTAAAGGATTACTTGGGCAACCTGGAGCAGGGCTTGATCCAGCAGGCGTTGGATGATGCCAATGGAGTGGTTGCACGTGCCGCAGAGCGCTTGCGTATTCGCCGCACCACCCTGGTCGAGAAGATGCGCAAATACGGCATGAGTCGGCGTGATGACGAGGGGCAGGACGACTGAGGGTTTTTACCCGCGTTCGTCAGTGACTTGGCGTTTGCTCAACCAATAGAGCCGAAGGTTTGACACAACCTTCGGCTTTTTTTTTAAATAATTGATTTTAAAGAATATTTTTTTCCGGCACGGGTATTGCTATCTCTCTTGCAACTGACTGTCTTATGACGGCTCGCTGCGCGAGAGAGACCCATGAACGCCAACCTGCAACGCCCCCAAAACTCTGACGAGCCCGCCGCACCTGTTGAGCAGGCCAGCCGTGCCGGTCTCGAACAGACGTTTGCCTTGTTTAACCAGATGTCGACCCAACTCAACGCCTCTTACAGCATGTTGGAAGCGCGGGTAACCGAGCTTAAAGGTCAGCTGGCGTTGGTCAGTGCCCAGCGCATGCAGGAGCTGGCTGAGAAAGAGCGACTGGCTAACCGTTTGCAGAGCTTGCTGGATCTATTGCCCGGTGGCGTGATCGTGATTGATGGGCAGGGCGTGGTGCGTGAGGCCAATCCGGTGGCGCGTAACCTGTTGGGCCGGCCGTTGGTTGGCATGTTGTGGCGCGAAGTCATCGCCCGCAACTTTGCCCCGCGTAAAGACGATGGCCATGAAATCTCCCTTAAAGATGGCCGGCGCTTGTCGATTGCCACCCGCTCATTGCACGCCGAACCGGGCCAGCTGGTGTTGCTCACCGACCTGACAGAAACCCGGCGCTTGCAGGATCAACTGTCCCGCCATGAGCGCTTGTCTGCCTTGGGGCGCATGGTGGCATCGCTGGCCCATCAGATTCGTACGCCGCTTTCCGCCGCCTTGCTTTATGCCAGCCATCTGACTGAGCAGGTGCTGCCGGCTGAACAGCAACAGCGTTTTGCCGGGCGCCTGAAAGAGCGCCTGCACGAGCTGGAACATCAGGTGCGTGACATGCTGGTCTTCGCCCGTGGCGAATTACCCTTACCGGATCGCTTGGCTCCCCCCGCGCTGTTTGATGCGCTGCGTCGCGCCGCTGAGCCGCATGTGTTGGGTATGCAGGTGCGCTGGCAGTGCGATAGTCGTGTCGGTGAGTTGCTGTGTAACCGCGACACTTTGGTCGGCACGGTGCTCAACCTGATCGAGAACGCGATTCAAGCGGGCGGCCGTGAAGCACAGTTGAAAGTTCACCTGTATCAGCGCGGTGAGACTGTGCGGCTGTGCATCAGCGACAACGGCCCAGGCATCGACAGCGCGACGCTGGCCCGGCTTGGCGAGCCCTTCTTCACCACTAAAACCACCGGTACCGGGCTTGGCTTGGCTGTGGTCAAGGCCGTGGCGCGTGCCCATCAGGGCGACGTACAGCTGCGTTCGCGGCCGGGGCGTGGTACCTGCGCCATTATTACCTTGCCGCTACTCGGTGCTGTGCACCCTTTGATTCAGGAGTAATCCCCCCATGGCGAGCAAAATTCTGTTGGTCGAGGATGACCGCTCATTGCGCGAGGCATTGGCCGATACCCTGGCGTTGGGCGGGCATGATTACCGCGCGGTCGATTGCGCCGAAACAGCGCTGCTGGCGATTGCCGAGGAGTCCTTTGGCCTGGTAGTGAGTGACGTCAATATGCCCGGCATGGATGGCCACCAGCTGCTGGCGCAGATTCGTCAGCGTCAGCCGCAATTGCCGGTGCTGCTGATGACTGCGTTCGGCGCGGTTGAACGCGCGGTGGATGCCATGCGCCAAGGCGCGGCGGATTATCTGGTCAAGCCGTTTGAGCCCAAAGCTTTGTTGAGCTTGGTGGACCGACATGCGTTGGGGCGAGTTGCAGCCAGCGAGCAGGATGGACCGGTCGCCGAAGAACCGGCCAGCGTGCAATTGCTTGCGTTGGCCACGCGGGTGGCGCAAAGCGATTCCACGGTGTTGATCACGGGCGAGTCCGGCACGGGTAAAGAAGTGTTGGCGCGTTTTATCCACCAGCAGTCGCCACGTGCGAGCAAACCCTTTATCGCCATCAACTGCGCGGCAATCCCGGACAACATGCTCGAAGCCACGCTGTTTGGGCATGAAAAGGGCGCGTTTACCGGGGCGATTGCCAGTGCACCGGGTAAGTTCGAGTTGGCCGAGGGCGGCACCATTTTGCTCGACGAAATTTCGGAAATGCCGCTGGGCTTGCAAGCCAAACTGTTACGCGTGCTGCAGGAGCGCGAGGTAGAGCGGGTGGGCGCGCGTAAGCCGATCACCTTGGATATCCGGGTGCTGGCCACCAGCAACCGTGACCTGGCCGCAGAAGTGGCGGCGGGGCGCTTCCGTGAAGACCTTTACTATCGCTTGTCGGTGTTCCCACTGGCTTGGCAGCCGCTGCGTGAGCGCCCGGCGGACATCGTGCCGCTGGCCGAGCGTCTGCTGGCCAAGTACGTGAAAAAAATGAATCACGCGCCGATTCGTCTTTCCCCGCAAGCGCAGATGAGCCTGACCAGTTACGGCTGGCCGGGTAACGTGCGTGAACTGGATAACGCCATTCAGCGCGCGTTGATCCTGCAACAAGGTGGCTTGATTCAGCCGCAGGATCTCTGCCTGCAGGCGTCGATCGGTTCTGCACCAGTAGCAAGTGCGCCGCCGTTACTTGCCGTGCCAAGTGAACACACGCCGGTGTCGTTTGAGGCGCCAGCGGCAGATTCCGGTGCCTTGGGTGATGACCTGCGGCGTCATGAATTTCAGATGATCATCGACACCCTGCGTGCCGAGCGTGGCCGGCGTAAAGAGGCGGCTGAGCGCCTGGGCATCAGCCCACGGACGCTGCGCTACAAGCTGGCGCAGATGCGCGATGCGGGGATGGATGTGGAAGGCTATCTGTTTGCCAGTTAGGTCAGCTGAAACCTATACGCCTGAGTAGTCCGGCTACCGCCCGTAGCCCGGATTACATCCGGGCTACGACTCTGATTAATCCTTCCACGGCATCGGTGCGCCAAGTAGGCGGCCCATGGCGCCGTACAGCCCCAGCTCCTTGAGCACCGCAAGCTCGCCTTCGGTTTCCACCATCTCGGCAATCAACGGCAGGTCGATGCTGTTGGTGGCGCGAAATACCGCTTCGATAAACATGCGCTTGTCGCTTTCTTGGTCGATCGCGCGGATATAGGTGCCATCCAGTTTCAGGTAGGCCAGGCCCAGGTGGGTGAGGTTGCCGATCAGGCTGAAGCGCCCCCCGAAATGCTGCAGACCCAAGCTGAAACCGCTGTCGCGGATGGCCTGGCTGAGGGCTTCCAGTTCGGCTGCCGGCGGCAGGTGGCGTTCGTCCACTTCAAAGGTCAGTAGGTTGGCTTGCTGCGGATGCTGCTTGAGAATTTCAACGATGCGCTTGAGTGTGGCGCTGTCGTGTAGGGTGGCTGCTGACAGGCTCAGCGCCAGGGGCGCGGCATGCTGGCTCAGGTGCGCGAGGCTGTGTTCAAGCATCGCCAAGTCAAAGCGTGCGGTCCAGCCGAGGCGTTCAATCCAAGGCAGAAAACGCCCAGCGGCAATCGCCTCTCCCTGCGGGTCAAGCAGGCGCGCCAGCACCTTGTGGTGCAGCAACTGGTTACGGTCAGCGCATTGCACGACGGGTTGGAAATACAGCTGCAACTTACGCTGGTTCAACGCATCGTCGATCCAGGTGCGCCAGTCATGCAGGCCCTGAGTTGCTTGGGCCTGGTAATCGTCCAGGCGCACCCAGTGAAGGCTTGGGTCGTTTTGTGTTTGCGCCAGGGCCTGGTCGGCACGGCTGATGACTTGGTTGGCTTCTTCACCTGGACGAAATGCGCCAATGCCAATGTGCGCCACCGGTGTGCAGTCACTGGCGCCAGTCTGGCGTAGGTTCTCCAGGCCGCTGTGCAGTTCGCCGGCGAGCAGTTCGGCTTCTTCACTGCCAATTCCTGGGATCAGCAGGCTGAATTCGCCGCCTCGGCTGCGCGAGGCCAGCCAGTCTGCACGGCTGTTTTGCTCAAGCAGGCGCTTGAGCAACTCGCCGATGGCGGCAATCAGCGCGTCGGTTTTCTGACCGCCTAAGCGCTGATTGAGCCCGGCCAGGTCGTTGACCCGCAGCAGGAACAAATAGCCTTCAGCATTTTGTTCGTGGAGCGCCAGTTGGTTGGCCAGGCGGATGTCGAATAAGCGGCGGTTGGCCAAGCCGGTGATGCTGTCTTGGTAGGCTTCTGTGCGTAGTTTTTCGCTGCGTGCGGCTTCTTCGGCGAACAGGGTTTTGAGTTTCTCCACCATCTGGTTCATCGCCGTGACCACACGCTTGAGTTCCGGCGTGCGCGGTATGGTGGGCAGGGTAAGGAACTCGCGGCGAGTGATGGCTTGGGCTTGTTGCACCATGTTGTCCAGCGGGCGCAATTGCGTGCGCAACAGCCAGCCGCCGAGCACCGCGCTGACCAGGCCGCAAATCAGCAGCCAGATCAGGCTGCCGATGGCGCTGTCCCAGAGTTTGGCGAGGGCGAATTGTGGATTACTGAGCACTTCAACCCGTGCGGCCTGTTCCCAGCCGCGCATGATCAAGGCGTCGCCGCCCTGGGGCTGCAGGTCGACCAGTTGGCTGAACCAGGCCGGCACGCTCTCAGCGCTGGAGTCGCTGCTGCGCCGCTCAACAATCACTTCGTCACCCGGGATGCGCACCACGCGGATGCTGTTGAAGTAGCCGCTGTCGAAAATCGAACTGACCATCAGTTCGATCATCGCCGGGTCGTCCGCGTGCGGCGTCATCGACAGCCCCAGCGCCGTCGCAGCGTCCTGGGCATGCGAGCGCAACTGGCTGAGCAGTTGCTCGCGCGAGCTTTCCACGCTGGCGATAAAGCTGCCTGTAAAGGCCACCACCAGAAACAGGCAGATGGCAAGAAACAGCTGCTTGAGTAGAGACATAAGGTTCCTCCTAGCCTTCGCCGATGGCGAAGCCCTCCGTGCGCATTTTTTTCAACAGATCCTGCCAGCGCGAGAGTCTTTTGGAATCGCTCTTCTTGCTGTTAGAACCAGGGAGATAGAGCCCTTCGGCATTGAATGCATAGACCGGCAGTAGGTCTTTGCGCTGCGAGGCGGGCTTTATTTGGTTGATCAAGTTGTCCAGTACCAGCGGCTCGGCGCCGGGGCTGGCGTAGTACGTCAACACCATGTGCGCCTGGTTGTAGTTGAGCGCTTTGACGTAGGTGATACGCAGTTTTTCGCTGGGGATGCCGAGGCGGCGCAGGGTGAAATACTTGGCGATGGAATAGTCTTCGCAGTCCCCCTCACCCTTGACCAGCATCTCCACGGGGGTGGCCCAGTAGTCGTTCTGTTTCCAGACTCTTATGTCATCGGTAAAGCGAATCTGCCGATTGAAGAAGCGGTTGACCTCGTTGAGCTTATCAGCCTCGCTGCTGGTGCTGCTGGCCTTGATTTGCGCCTCCCAGGCCAGGATGCGCGGTTTGGCTGGCCCGAGATTGCCGTAGCGGCTTTCAGCTTTTTGCAGAATTACGCCGAAGTCCCAGTTGGCCAGAGCGCTGGCCAGGCTGATCAGCAGGATGCAGCCGCCCAGCAACGCTCGGTTGAGGCGCTTGGACCATCCATAAGTAAGCTGACGGTGAGGCATGTGCCACGCCTTGGCCGGGGATTGGGGGGAGTTTAGGTGCTGCTGTTGATAATTGCCGCGCTGAATATACTCAATGTAGCCGGGTTTGACCGCTTGCTAGCGCGTGCTCAGGGTTTTCTGCCTGAGGATATACAGGCTCACCAGCACCGCACTGGTGAGCATAAAAGCCCTGGCCCAGAACAGCGGTACCAGGTAACACGACAGGCCAATGCTCAGCCACATCAGGCTGATGGCGTAGACCTTGCCCTTGAGCGGAATGCCCTGGCCTTCAAGGTAATCAACAATCCAGGGGCCCAGCTGGCGGTGGTTGACCAGCCACAGGTAAAAGCGCTTCGAGCTGCGCATAAAGCAGGCCGCCGCCAGCAGCAGAAACGGCGTGGTGGGCAGCACTGGGAGAAAGATGCCAATCACCCCCAGTGCCACGCTCAGCCAGCCGATGGCCAGCAACGCGTAGCGGATGGCAGGGTTGCGTTGCAGCTGAATATCACGCGCCATCGCGCGTGCTTAGTGCTGGCGGGGCTTCAGTAGGGCAGGTTTTTCTTCCGGTGCATTGCACAGCAGGAAGAGGGCGGTCAGTAGCTCGGGGATTTGCTCGACCATGCTGTCAACCAGGTCGCGATCGCTGGCGATTTCTTCGAACTCGGGCTGTTCGTCGAACAGGCCGGAGGCGACCATGATCGGCAGTAGCAGTTCACTGACTTCATCTTCAGCGTCGTCAAACCACACGGCTTCACGCAGGAATACCCCTTCCATAAAGCCAATGCACCAGCCGCGCAGGTCGGAGTCGTCCGGCTCATCGCCGAGGTCCAATTCGCACGGTACGTCTGGCTCATCATCACTGGCCAGCTGGCGGGCGATATGGCTTTGCAGTTGGATCAGGGTGGCTTCGATCTCTTCGCGCTCGGCATCACTGCGGTAATGCGGCGGCTCGGAGAACAGCGCGTCAATCCATTCGCGCTCAGGCACTTTTTCCGGGCAAATCGACAGGGCTGTCAGGTAGCCGTGGGCGGCGATGTAGTCCAGGGCCTCATCATGCAGCTCATCAGCATCGAGGAAGGCTTGCAGGCGGGAGAGTTGCTCGGCGAAGGACATCGGGGGCTACCTTGAAAGAGTAAACGAGGCTGGATTCTAGTCTAGAGCGACCCTAGCGGCCATAGCCGCAGGCCGCGGGCAGTGAAAATCAGATCAAACTCCGCCACGGCTGCGCGTGTGTATCCGGCACTTGCGTATAATGCACAGCTCGTTTCGGAGACCCTTCATGCTCGAGCACGCACAACGCATCCTTAAAGACGTATTCGGTTACGACAGCTTCCGTGGCCGCCAGGGTGCGATTATAGAGCGCGTGGCCAGTGGCGGCGATGCTTTGGTGCTGATGCCTACTGGCGGTGGCAAGTCGCTGTGCTTTCAGGTGCCGGCATTGCTGCGTGAGGGGTTGGCGGTGGTGGTGTCGCCACTGATTGCTTTGATGGACGATCAGGTCGCGACCCTCGACGAGCTGGGCGTGGCCGCGGTGGCGCTGAATTCGACTTTGAGCAACGACGAGCAGCGCGAGATTGCCGAGCGGATCAAGCGCGGCGAAATCAAGATGCTCTACCTCGCGCCGGAGCGGCTGGTGCAGCCGCGCATGTTGAGTTTCTTGCAGAACCTTGAGATTGCTCTGTTCGCCATCGATGAGGCGCATTGCGTGTCGCAGTGGGGGCATGACTTCCGCCCGGAATACCTGCAATTGGGCCAGCTGGCCGAACTCTTCCCCAATGTGCCGCGCATTGCGCTGACTGCAACGGCAGATATGCGCACCCGTGAGGAAATCGTCCAGCGTTTGCACCTGCAGAATGCCGAGCGTTTTCTGTCGAGCTTCGACCGGCCGAATATCTTCTATCGCATCGTGCCCAAAGAGCAGCCGCGCAAGCAGTTGCTGAACTTCCTCGCGGCGCGCAAGGGCGATGCCGGCATCGTCTATTGCCTGTCGCGTAAGAAGGTCGAGGAGGTCGCCTCTTTCCTGTCTGAGCAGGGCTACCCGGCGCTGCCGTACCACGCCGGCCTGGCTAACGAGCTGCGTGCCTATCACCAGAAGCGCTTTCTCAACGAGGAAGGGCTGATCATGGTGGCGACCATTGCTTTCGGCATGGGTATCGACAAACCCAACGTGCGTTTTGTCGCTCACCTGGATCTGCCGAAATCCCTGGAAGCCTACTACCAAGAAACTGGCCGCGCTGGCCGCGACGGTTTGCCGGCGGATGCCTGGATGGCTTACGGCTTGCAGGATGTGATTTTCCTCAAGCAGATGCTCAACAATTCCGAGGGTGACGAGCGGCATAAGCGCGTCGAGCAGCACAAACTCGACGCCATGTTGGCGCTGTGCGAAGAAACCCGCTGCCGCCGTCAGTCGCTGCTGGCCTACTTCGATGAAGACATGCCGCAACCGTGCGGGCACTGCGACAACTGCATGGACGGCGTACAGACCTGGGATGCCACCGAGCCGGCGCGTCAGGCGCTGTCGGCGATTTACCGCACTGGTCAACGTTATGGCGTGGGGCATCTTGTTGATGTGTTGCTCGGCCGTGACAACGATAAAATCCGCACGGTCGGCCATCAGCATCTGGCAGTGTTTGGCATCGGTAAAGCATTTGCCGAAGGCGAGTGGCGTTCGTTGTTCCGCCAATTGGTGGCGCGCGGGTTGGCGGATGTCGACCTTGAGGGTTTCGGCGGCCTGCGTCTTTCTGACAGTTGCCGGCCTTTGCTCAAAGGCGAGGTCAGCCTGCAGCTGCGCCGCGATCTGAAACCGCAACAAAGCGCCAAGGCGTCCAGCAGTGCCGCCAGCCAGTTGGTGCGTGGTGAGGAGCGCGGTCAGTGGGACGCCCTGCGTGCCCTGCGGCGCAAGTTGGCGGAAGAACATGGCGTGCCGCCGTATGTGATCTTCCCCGACGCCACTTTGTTGGAGATGCTGCGCAGCCAGCCCAGCACCCTGGCCGAGATGGCGCGGGTCAGTGGCGTCGGTGCGCGCAAGCTGGAGCGTTACGGCGAGGCCTTCTTGGCCGTGCTCGGTGCGGGTGATGACGCGCCGCGTGCGGTGGTCGATCTGCGTCACGAATTGGTCAGCCTGGCGCGTGCCGGCATGACCCCGGCGCAGATCGCCAGCCAGCTCAGTTGCAGCGAAAAGAATGTCTACGGCCTGCTGGCTGAAGCGATTGGCCGTCAGCAGTTGTCGCTGGAGCAGGCGCTGGATGTGCCCGAGGCCTTGCTTGGCGAGATTCAGGACGCCTTTCTCGACGGCGAGGGCGAGTTACCGCCGGTAGCCGCCATCAGCGAGCAGTTTGCCGGGCGTGTTGAGCTGGGCATCCTGCACTGCGTGCGTGCGGCCTTGCAGGCAGAATTCGAAGCCTAAAACGCGCGCATAATCGCGCGCTCTGCGCGAATGACCGATTTTGCCGCTGTGCTTGGCGCGTGGGGTGAATGTGTGTGCAGCGGTTCCGGTGCTAGCATCGCCGGGTCTCCCTTGCATGAATTGCCCCATGGACCGACTGATTCAGGCCAACGGCCAGCCGCACTACGGCATCTTTCCCGCTGCGCCGGGGCTGATCAATTACCGCGACTTCGACTTTCGCTCGCCCATGGGTCGCAAGCTCGGTGCTTTAGCCAAGTGGCGGCGCTTCCATCAATTCCAGTATTTCGGCCTGATCAGTGATGAGCTGATTGGTGGTTGCGCCTTGGCCAATCTCAGTCTGCTGGGCGTGGGTTTTGTTTACCTGTTTCACCCGGCCAGCGGGCGGATGATTGAGCGTCAGTTCAAGCTGCCGCTGGGGTTTGGCAGCCAGTTCTCGCAGAGACCTGATCAGGGTGTTTGCGAGTTGCGCAGCGGCGGCAACCGACTCCGTTTGGAGAACACCTCGACACCCAGAGAAAAGCGCCTGCTGGTGGAGCTGGATGACGGCACGCATATCGACGCCTGCTTTTCCGATGCGCCGCCAGCGTTTCAGCCGTTGTGCATCAATACGCCAGCGGGTGTGAATGGCTGGGTCTATGCGCAGAAGGTCGCCGGGGTACGCTGCACGGGGCAGGTGCGCAGCGCTTTGGGTGATTTTGACCTGGCGCAGATTGGCGCATTTGCTCATCACGACTGGTCAGCCGGTTATATGCGCCCTGAAACCCACTGGAACTGGGCCTGTTTATCCGCTCAGGCGGGCGAGCAGCGGGTGGGGCTGAATCTGTCCTGCGGGGTTAATGAAACCAGCTTTACCGAAAATTGTTTTTGGCTCGACGGTGAATTGCACAAGGTGGATACAGTGCGTTTTGCCTTTGATCGCGAGCAGCCATTGCAGCCCTGGTTGATCCACTCCTATGACGGTCAGGTAGAACTAAGGTTCGAGGGCCGTGGTTTGCACAAAGAGCGGCTGAACGTGGGGCTGCTGGCGAGTAACTTCAAACAGATTTTCGGTCAGTTCAGCGGCGTATTACGTCCGCCCGGAAAGCCCGAAGTGCGCATCGATAAGCGTTGGGGGTTTGTCGAGGATCAGTACGTAAAGTGGTGAAACCCTTTGCAGGCTTGCCTCGTCAAAAGGGTTATGGTTAGCTGGCTAATAATTAGTTTTTTATAGTTAAGAGCCGTTAACCATGTCACTTACCGATCAACACCGCTTTGCCATGCAAGTTGCTCAACTCTCCCGCGCCTGGCGCGCTGAACTGGATCGCCGCTTGGTCGGCCTGGGGCTTTCTCAGGCTCGTTGGTTGGTCCTGCTGCATCTGGGGCGCTTTGCTGAATTGCCGACCCAGCGTGAATTGGCGCAGAGCGTTGGCGTCGAAGGGCCCACCCTGGCGCGTCTGCTTGACAGCCTAGAAGCCCAAGGCTTGGTCAGCCGCCTGGCCGTGCCTGAAGACCGGCGGGCGAAGAAAATTGCCCTGATGCCAGAAGCCCGTCCGTTGATTGAAAAGATCGAGGCGATCTCCTCACAACTGCGTGAGGAAGCCTTCGCCGGCATTGATGAAGAAGAATTACGGCGCTGCCAGAAGGTCTATGCCCAGGTGTTGAGTAACTTGGAAAAGCGCTAATGCGTGATGACCTGCAGGCGCTGCAGCAACGTTTCGGGCCGCGTTACCCGCAGTGGCTGCTGGCGTTGTTGATGGTCGGCAGCATGGCCATGGTGCTGGCCTCCACCAGTATCAACGTCGCCTTGCCGGCTATCATGACGGACTTTTCTATAGGCCGGCCGCTGGCGCAGTGGCTGTCCACCGGCTTTCTCGCGGCCATGACCGCTGGCCTGTTGTTGGCTGCCTGGGCCCAGGCGCGTTTTGGCGCACGGCGTACGGCGCAGTTCGGTCTGCTGCTGTTTATCATCAGCTCGTTGTTGGCCCTGGTGGCTCACGCCGCGTGGCAACTGATCGCCCTGCGCATTGTGCAGGGGCTGTGCGCCGGGATTGTGCAGCCGTTGGCCATGGTGCTGATCTTTCGTGTATTTGCCGACGGCGGCCGCGGTATGGCATTGGGCCTGTATGGCCTGGGGGTCATGCTGGCGCCGTCATTGGGGCCGGGGATTGGCGGTTACTTGGTCGATCATTTTGGCTGGGCGGCGATCTTCTGGATGCCTTTGCCGCTGTGTCTGCTGGTCATGCTGGCCGGCCAGTGGTTGTTGCCCAGTGTGCGTGAGCGCAGCACGCCGCGCCTGGATATCCAAGCCTTTGCCTGGTTGAGTGTGGCGATATTCGCCGCGCTGTTTTTCTTTGCTGAAGCGCAGCGTTTTGCCTGGGACGCTCCTCGCGTCTGGTTACCCGGCACTCTGGCGCTGCTGGCCGGCCTGGTGTTTATCCAGCGCAGCCGGCGTGCCGCTCAGCCTTTACTGCCGCTGACGTTGTGGCGGCATGCGGGTTTCCGAAGCGCCAGTTGGGTCGCGCTGACCCTGGGCTTGGGGTTGTATGGGTCGACTTACCTAATCCCGCTGTACCTGCAAACCGTTGAAGGTTTCAGCGCCGGCCGGGCGGGCATGTTGCTGTTGCCGGCCGGTTTATTAATGGGCATGGCGTCCTTTCTCGGTGGTTGGCTCAGTGATCGACTGTCTGCGGCGCTGCTGCTGAGTGCTGGCCTGCTGATTTTTGCCCTATCGGCGGCAGGGTTGGCTTGGATCGAGCAGGGCGCGTCATTTCTTGTGCTGTGCTTCTGGGCCAGCGTGGGGCGTGTCGGCCTGGGGATATTGCTGCCGGCGTTGAGCACTGGCTCGCTGGATATCCTCAGCCCTGCAGAACTGGCTCAGGGCGCAGGGGCCATTACCTTCGTCCGTCAATTGGGTGGCGCGTTTGGGGTGAATCTGCTGACGTTCTTTCTGGAGTGGCGGCACAGCGCTGAAGGCGGCGATCAATTGGCCGAGATGCTGGCTTTTAAACAGAGCTTCTGGCTGGTGGCCGGGGTGTTCGCCGTCACGGTACTGGCGGCCTGGGGCGTCAAGTCGAGCAGGCGCTGAGCGCTAGGCATCAGTGTGACGGAGTTGTCGTTTTCTTGACCGTTAGCCTATGCTTGCGCCTGTGCTGGCTTTTTGCCAAATAACTGTTGGCTTTTCAGCAGTCAGTCCTTCGTTATTGCCGCCATGCACCAGCCGGGTTAAACACGGAATGTATCTCTCCGCGCAGCATTTGCCGGCTTCTGTACGTTCGTAAGCGCTGGACGCGCACGCCTTCAATGGGAAGCGGCGAGGGCACAGAGACGGATTCACCAGGAGCGTTTTTTATGGCAAAGGTTCGTCAGTTACTGATTGGTTTGGCCTCCGGCTCAGCCCTCTATTCGGGACTGGTCCCAGCACTGGGGTTGGGTGAAATTACTCTGCATTCGGCGCTTAGTCAGCCGTTGGATGCTGAAATCGAATTGTTCGATGTGGGCGATCTGAGTGACGCCGACATGCGCGTGCGCCTGGCACCCGCTGATGTGTTCAGCCGTTCCGGTGTTGAACGCTTGTATTTCTTCAATAGCCTGCGCTTCACCCCACTGCTGCGAGGCGGTAAAAGTGTGATTCGCGTGGTGTCGACCCAGGTGGTGCGCGAGCCCTACCTGAACTTTATCGTTGAGGTGGCGCGCCCCAGCGGCAAGTTATACCGCGAGTACACCGTATTACTCGACCCCCCCAGCTCTGCTGCCTATAACCGTTTGCCCGAACCCTCTGCGGTGCCTGCCACACCGCGTTCTGCGGTTAGCGAGCGCGCCCAGCCGAAGGTTTTGCCGGCTGCGCAACAGGGCAACAGTTACAGCGTGGTCAGTGGCGATAGCTTGTGGAAGATTGCCACGCGCTTGACCGCTGATACTGGCCAGGCGCCTCAGGCGCTGATGGACGATATCCAGGCCCTGAATCCTCAGGCCTTTATCGAGGGCGATGTCAGCCGCCTGCGTGCCGGTGCGAAATTGTTATTGCCCGACCGCATCGCCAGTGCGCCGTCCAGCGCAGCCAAGCCGGCTGTTGCAGAAGGCTTTTTACAAGTTGTTGAGGACGCCGAGGCTGTCCCCGCCCCCGCCGTCAGCGCTGATTTGCCGGCTGAGGTGCTGATCCAGGAGCAGGCCCGCGTCGAGCAGGAGCTGGCCATCCAAACCGCTGAAACCTTGCAATTGCAGCAGAGCCTGGCGCAGCTGAGCCAGCAGGTGCAGCAGTTGCAGGAGCAGATGAGCACCCGTGATCAGCAGATTGCCGATCTTCAGGCTGAGTTGGCTGCCAGTCGTGCGAGTGCCGCTGCTGCGGTTACACCTGTCGCGGTTGCGGTCAATCCACCGGTGGCGCCTGAGTCAGGCAGCAACTGGCTGGGAATCATCGCCGGGCTGCTGGTGCTGCTGCTCGCCGCTGTTGCAGGTCTGTTCTGGCGTGCTAGAAAGCCGCTAGATCCCGCGCCTCTGCCTGTTATGCCTGCGGTCATACCTAACCCACCCAAGGCGCAGCGTGTTGTGCCGGCCGAACCCGCTGTTGCGGTTTCAACAAGCCCTCGCGACGCTACGCGTGCCGGCCCGGTATGGCCTGCGGCGGGTGAGGATGCCTTGCAAAGCGCCAATGTCTACATCGCCTATGGCCGCTTAAATGAGGCTGCCAGTACCTTGGAGCGGGCCTGGGAAGCTCAGCCGCAACGCAGTGATATTGGCTTTCGTCTGCTCGAAGTGCTGGCGTTGTTGGGCGATGCCCAAGGCTTTAATGCGCAGGAGTTACGGCTGCGTGAATCTGGCTTTAATCCGGTTCGTATCGACGAGTTGAAAGCGCGGCATGCTGAGCTGCTCGATGTGCCTTCGCCCAGCCAGATTGATGACATGGTGCTGCAACTCGATGAAGTTGAAACCGCCCCCGCTGAGCCGGTCGCGAATGACGTTCAGCTCAATCTCGATGAGATGTCCCTGGATGCCGATTGGGACCTGGTCAGCCCCTTTGCCCCCGCAGCGAAGAGTAAGGCGCTGGACAAGCCAGGGCGTGCTGCCGAGCAGCGCAAGGGTTCGGATATTTTTGAGCCCTCAGCGCGGGATGCGCGTAGCCCGTTTGCCGAGTCGATGCTGGTGGAGGAGAGCTCGCACGACAGTTGGGATGCCGACGAGCTGAACGTGGCCTTTTTGGATGATATCGATGAGCTGGCGGACAGCAACGATAACGTCTCAAAACTGAACACGGCGTTGGCTTATATCGAGCAGGGTAGCTTGGACAGTGCCTGCCAAATCCTCAATGAAGTGATCAACGAGGGCGATGAGCAGCAGAAGCAGGAAGCCCGTCAGCTATTGGCTAAGATCGCCTGATTCAAGGCGCTGCTGACTAACGCCTGCTTGCCCCTGGTACGCGGGCGTTTTGTTATGTCGAGCTTGAGTAGGCGCGCGCTATCATCCGCGTTTCATCCGTTGTGAGCCTGCCAATGTCTACCCCAAAAGCCGAAGTAGTGATCACCTATTGCAGTCAGTGCCAGTGGCTATTGCGCGCGGCCTGGTTAGCCCAAGAGTTGCTTTCGAGCTTTACCGATGATTTGTCCCGGGTCAGTCTCGAACCGGGTACTGGCGGCGTGTTCCGTATTACCTGTGATGGCGTGCAGATATGGGAACGCAAGGCCGATGGCGGCTTTCCCGAGGCCAAGGTGCTCAAGCAGCGCCTGCGTGACCAGATCGACCCCGCGCGTGATCTGGGGCATAACGACCGTTGAGCGCCGCCAGTCTGTCTTGAGATTACTTGGCCATGCGCGCCGAGAGAAAGATGGCACTGACAATCAGCAGGCCGCCGGCAAGCATGCGCAGGGTGGGTTGTTCGTTGAACAACAGCCAGGCGAAGGTAATTCCATAGACCGGCTCAAGGGCGAAAATAACCGCGGTGGTGCGTGCTTTGAGCACCCTCAGGCTGGCCACGAACAAGCTATGCGCCAGACCGGTACAGAAGATCCCGAGCATGGCCATCCACAGCCAATCCTGTGTCTGAACGCTGGGTAGGCTTGGCCAGGCCAGCGGCATAAAGAGCAGTAATACCGTCAGGTTCTGGTATAGCGCCGCCTGCACCGGGTCGATACCGCGCGTGCTGGCGCGATTGAGCAGCGACAGCAGGGCGAACAGCAAACCCGACAGGACTGCCCAGAGCAGTCCGGTGGTGGCCTGGCTGGCCAGATTGAAGTTTGGCGTAACCAGCACCAAGCCCAGGCAGACCAGCGCCACCATGGTGTATTCGACTCGCTGCGTGCGCTCACGGAACAGCAGCCCTTCGAGCAGCACGGTGAACGCTGGGAAGCTGGCAAAACCCAGGGTGGCGATGGCCACGCCAGATATCTGCACCGCCTCAAAGAAGCTCCACCAATGCCCACCGAGTAACGCACCGCCAAGGGCCAGTTGGCTCAGCTGTTTTAGGCTGAGGCGCACCAGCCGTGCATTGCTGATCAGCTTGGCAAAGAGCAGCAGCGCCACCACGGCGAAGAACGCACGGCCGGCAGAGATCATCTGTGGGGTGGTATTAGCCAGCTTGCCAAAAATGCCTGAGAGGCCGAATAGCAGGGCGCCAAGATGGATGGCCCACAGCGCGTTACGTGGGTTCATAGCAGGCGTGCACCGTTTGCTACAGGCTTGTCGAAGCTGGCCAGCACCACCTTGTTGTCGGCGTCATATACGCCGGTCACCAGCACTTCGGAGCGCACGCCGGCAATCCGTTTGGCGGCAAAGTTGCACACGCAGAGCACTTGGCGGCCGAGCAACTGTGCGCATTGATAGTGGTCCGTCAGCTGGGCGCTGGATTGTTTGACGCCTAACTCGCCGAGGTCGACCTGCAATACATAGGCGGGCTTCAGGGCTTTTTCATTGCGCGTCGCAGATAGCACGGTGCCGACGCGCAGTTCTACCCGTTGAAATTCGTCCCACTCGATCTGTTGCATGCCGCGGCTCCTCAGACTAAGCAGCGGAGTCTAGGGGGCTGCCGGGCAAAAGTCTGTCGCAGGACTTGCGGCGTTTGTCGCATTACTCGCGCTGTACACGTAAGGCGCGTGCTGACAGGCCAAATTGCCGGCAGAGGGCCGCGGTAAAGGCGCTTTGTGAGGTGTAACCCACGCGTGCGGCGATGTCACCAATGGCCAGGTTGCTGCTTTGCAAGAGTTGACGCGCCAGCTGCAGGCGCCGACTGCGCACATAATCCATAGGCGTTTGCCCGGTCTCACTGAGAAAGCGCACATGAAAGCGTGCCGCTGAGAGGCCTGCCAGGCGCGCCAGATCCGCCACCTGCAGCGGGTGTGCGGCATGCTGATCGATATGTGCATCCAGCGCGGCCAGTGGCAGGGCATTACTTTCGTGGGCCGGCGTATCGCCATGGGTCAGGCTGGCCAGCAGCAGTGCGGCGCCTTGCTGGGCAATCACTGGGTCATTGATCGCGCTGGCCGCCAGCCAATTGACCAATTGGCTTTGCGCGGGAGTGAGGCTGACCGCCGCCGGTTTTTCCAGCAGCCGGCGAGTGGCATCCAGGTGGCTGCCCAGTTGCTGCTGCAACCAGCGCTCGCAAGGCACATCGAGTACCAAGCAATGGCTGCCACGTTCGCTACCGCAGGCGTGCAGGGCAGCGCTGGGCACCACGGCCAGGGTCTGCCTGTTTACTTGGCTGCCATGCCCGGCAACTTCGAACTCCAGTATGCCGCTCAGGCCAAAAACCAACTGCGCGTGGTCATGGCTGTGGCTGAGTAGTTCATGGCTGTAATGACGCAACGACAGCGGCGTGGGCATGCAGGGCTCCTTTTCAGGCGCCAAGTTTACCCATAGATCTGCCTGGCGGTCTGTCATTCAACTGCCATGCGCTTGTCATGGCAGCTTCACTGGCGCTTAGCAGACTCGAGCAAACCCAGCCGGAGGTCGTCTATGACCAGCGCTCAGCTCGCCAAGCCCAGCCGCAAGCAATGTGTCCGCACCCTGTGGATTTCCGATGTTCACCTGGGGACTCGGGACTGCCAAGCCGAACACCTGGCCGCGTTTCTCAAGGGCTATCAAACCGACAAGATCTACCTGGTCGGCGACATTATCGACGGTTGGAAACTGCGCCGCGGTGTGTACTGGCCACAGGCACATAGCAACGTCATCCGCCGTCTGTTGACCATGAGCAAGCGTGGCACCGAGGTGATTTATGTCACGGGCAACCATGACGAATTTCTGCGGCGCTATTCGAGCCTGATGCTCGGCAATCTGCAGCTGGTCGACGAGGCCGAGCACATCACCGCCGATGGTCGCCGGCTGTTGGTGATTCACGGCGATCAATTTGATGTGATCACCCGTTATCACCGCTGGCTGGCCTTTCTCGGTGACTCGGCCTATGAGTTCACCCTGACCCTCAACCGCTGGCTGAATTACTGGCGCTGCCGCTATGGCTACGGCTACTGGTCGCTGTCGGCTTACCTCAAGCACAAGGTTAAAACTGCGGTGAGCTTTATCAGCGATTTTGAACAAGCCATCGTTCATGAATGCGCCAAGCGTGGTTTTAATGGCGTGATCTGCGGGCACATTCACCATGCCGAAATTCGCTCGATGGGTGAGGTGGAGTACATGAATTGCGGGGATTGGGTGGAGTCCTGCACGGCGCTGATCGAGCATCTGGATGGCAGCATCGAGTTGTATCGTCTGGCGGATGATCAGGCGCGCCAGCTGCAAGCAGCCCCGGTTGTGGCCGCTGAGCCGGCCCTGTGAGGATTCTGATCGTCTCCGACGCCTGGTCACCGCAGGTCAATGGTGTGGTCACCAGTCTGCAGGCGCTGATCAGTGAACTGCGCGGACTCGGTCATCAGGTCAAACTGCTGTCTCCGGCGGATTTTCGTGCGCTGCCGTGCCCCAGCTACCCGGAAATTCCACTGGTATGGAACCTCTGGCGGGTTGGCCCGGCGATTCGCGCGTTTCAGCCGGACTGCGTGCACCTGGCCACTGAAGGTCCTTTGGGTTGGGCGGCGCGACGCTGGCTGAACAAGCGCGGTCTGGCGTACTCCAGTGCGATCCACACGCGTTTTCCCGAATACGTGCACACCCGCTGGCCCTGGATTCCACTGCGTTGGGGCTATGCCTTTCTGCGCGCGTTTCATCGGCCGAGCCAGGCGGTGCTGGTGACCACCGAGCGCATGCGCGAGGAGTTTGCCGGCTGGGGTTTAAAACGCCTGGTGCTGTGGCGCAAGGGTGTCGATACGCGGCTGTTTCGCCCTGCGCTAACGCCGAAAAGCCAGGCGGAACCGGTATTTCTGTATGTCGGGCGGATTGCCCCAGAGAAAAATATTGAGGCGTTTCTGGCCCTCGACCTGCCGGGAGAGCAGCGTGTGGTCGGTGACGGCCCGCAGCGTGAGGCGCTGCAGGCGGCTTATCCGCAGGTGCGCTTTCTCGGCTACCAACATGGTCAGGCGCTGGCCGAGGCTCTTCAGAGCACCAGCGTATTGGTGTTCCCCTCGCGCACCGATACCTATGGTTTGGTGATGCTTGAGGCCCTGGCCTGTGGCACACCGGTGGCAGCGTTTCCGGTGGCCGGGCCGTTGGATGTGTTGCAGGCGGGCGTCAGCGGAGTCATGGATGAGGATTTACGCGCGGCCTGTGTGGCGGCCTTGAGCCTGGATCGCGCGCGTTGCGCCGAGTTGGCCGCGCGGCAATCCTGGCGGGCCTCGGCGCTGGAATTTCTGGCGCAGCAGCCGCTGCTAGACGGTGAACTGTGCAGGCCGCTTGGTGCAGAACTTACACGCAGTAGGGCGTGATCAGGCGCTTACATGATCACCTTGTCACGCAGCTTATCGGCTGCCTGACTGAGGGCCTGGATGACCTTTTCCTTGTCAAAGTTCTGGATGCCGTTGGTGTCCAGATACATGGAAAAGCCCGGCAGCTCATGCTCGACGTAGCTGGAGGTGGCGCCTAGGTCGCGGCGGAAATCCACCACCTGATAAATCTGCACCGGGCGGGTAAAGCCCTTGACGCTGATCTGGCCCTTGTCGCGGCACATGATCACGTCCTTGACCAGCGAGTAGGTCTCGTGGGAAATCAGGATTTCACCCGAATCGGCGGCGCTTTCCAGGCGGCTGGCCAGGTTCACGTCGCGCCCGATGATGGTGTAGTCCATGCGCGTGTCCGCGCCGAAGTTGCCCACCGTGCAGTAGCCGGTGTTCAGCCCCATGCGGATTTCCAACGGCTTGGTGATGCCTTGGGCACGCCACTGCTGGCGTAGCACCTTCATGTGTTTGCGCATGGCGATGGCCATGGACACGGCATTCACCGCATCCTTCTTCGCACCTTTGCTGCTTGGGTCGCCGAAGAACACCATCACGCAGTCGCCGACAAACTTGTCGATGGTGCCGCCGTATTTCAGGCAGATCTTCGACATCTCGTTGAGGTAGGTGTTGAGCAGGTCAGTCAGGGCCTCGGCTTCCAGCTCTTCGGCCAGTTCGGTAAAGCCCTTGATGTCCGAGAAGAACACCGTGAGCTTCTTGCGCTGAGTTTCCAGGCGCACGCTCTTTTTGCCGGTAAAAATCGACTCCCACACTTGCGGCGAGAGGTATTTGGCCAGGTTACGCGCCAGCCGTGCGGCTTTTTCTTGCTCGCGGCTGATGTCGCTGCGTACCTGGGTCAGGCGTAGGCCCTGCTGGTGCACGAAGTAGGCCGTGATGCAGATATACAGGGTGGTAAAGGCAATGCTGACCAGCGCCACCAGTACCGGGGACTGGAAGTTCGCGGTGACGTCGGTTAGGGCAAAGATAAAAGTTGCGCTGCTAAAGGCAATTAGCGATGCCAGCCCAAGGTAGCGCAGGCCGCCGATGACTAAGGCGCTGAAGGCCATGATCAGCAGCGCCATCAGTGAGGGCACCACCGAAAAGCCCAGCAGCGTGAGTACGGCGCCACAGTGCAGTGCATCGATGAAAAGCAGGCTGAGGGTGGTGCGCTGAGGGTGCGCCCGCTTAAAACGCAGGCTCAGGTGGTGCGCCAAATGTGGGTAGAGCAGGGCGTAGGGCACCATCCAGAGAATGTCATAGCCGAAATGCTGGACATAAGTCCCGGCGGCAATACTGGCGGCAATGGCGATATAGGCCAGAACGCGTGAGTAATACTCGCGCAGCGGCGGTGACGGTAAGGTGGGAAGTCGAGGGGCGCTTTTGACATTCATGCGATAGAACAATCCCTGCTGCTCGTCTGGCGCCTCTGCCGGGCACCTGGGTGGCGCACCGAACGGGCTGCGCAAAATAGCCAAGGATCATAACCAAGCCTGTCGCCACCGCCAAGCGCACCTGTCGAAAGGCTGCGCGGGCTGTGACAGGCGTCTGCGTACGGGCAGTTAATGCGTCGCTAAGGCGCGGGCTTGAGCCGGGTGCGTCGGTCCGCGTGGCGAAGTCAGAGGGGCGTTCTGTGGCTTAAAAAGCCACTCGCCCGGTGAGCATGTCCTTGAACATGACAAAGTCGCCCATCAGCGACCAGCGCGGGTAGCGGAAGGTGGCGGGTTTGTTGTGTTCAAAGAAGAAGTGGCCGACCCAGGCGAATCCGTAGCCTACAAAGGGTAGGGCGATAAGCAGGCCGAGAGCGCCGGTGACCACTACATAGGCCAGAAGCGTGATCACTAGCGTGGTGCCGATGAAGTGCAGCCGTCTGCAGGTGCTGTTGCTGTGTTCTTGCAGGTAGTAGGGGTAGAACTCGGCGAAGCTGTTGAAGCGTTCGTGGGTTTCGCGGGTCATCCAGGGCTCCTTTTCTTGTTCGGGTAGCCGTCAGGGTTGCAACGGCAGCGGCTTGCTAGCAGTCTAGGTTGCCTGGCGTACCGGGCCACTGACATTCGGTGCCAGTTTAGTATCCTTCTGCGTCTTCCTGACCCTAATAAGAATAAGTGATGAGCGAACGAACCACTTCATCCAGCTGGGCCTCGGGCATTGTGGCGGCCTTGGAACTGGGCGGCGTTGATTGCCATAGCCTGTTTGCCCAGCTCGGTCTCGACTACGCCGCGTTGAGTGACCCCGACGCGCGTTTTGCTCAGGATACCATGACCCGTCTTTGGCACCTGGCGGTGCAGGCTTCCGGTAACCCAGCCATTGGCCTGAACATGGCGAAGATCCAGCGGCCTTCGGCGTTTAATGTGGTGGGTTATGCGGTGATGAGCAGCCGCAATCTGCAGGAAGGCTTTGCCCGTTTGGTGCGTTATCAGCGGATTATTGCTGAGGGTGCAGACCTCAGTTTTCACCCGACGCCTGAAGGTTATGAAATGCTCCTGGCGATCCACGGTGATCGCCTGCCGTCGGCCCGGCAGAGTGCGGAAGCCTCGCTGGCGCACTCATTGGCCTTCTGTCGGTGGCTTACAGGCAAAACGCTGCGTCCGCGGCGCGTCAGTTTGATGGGGCCGGCTCCGCAGAATCTGCTGCCCTATGAGGACGTGTTTCAGTGCCCACTGAAATTCAACGCGCAGCACTATGCGTTGCTGTTTGAACGGGCTGATCTGGATGCGCCGCTGCCCTCGGCCAATGAGGCATTGGCGCAGCTGCATGACCGATTTGCCGGTGATTACCTGGCGCGGTTTTCCGGCTCGCGGGTCACCCATCAAGTGCGCCAGGTGTTATGCCGCCTGCTGCCTCAGGGGGAGCCCAAGCGTGAGGCGGTGGCGCAGGCGCTGTTGTTGTCTGAGCGCACCTTGCAGCGGCGTTTGCAGGATGAAGGCACCAGCTACCAGCATCTGCTCGACGACACCCGCCGCGAGCTGGCCGAGCAGTACTTGGGGCAGGCCAATTTGACCCTGTTGGAGATTTCCTACCTGCTGGGTTTTTCTGACCCAAGTAACTTCTTCCGCGCCTTCCGCCGCTGGTTTGACACCACACCTGGCGAATACCGCGCGCGTCTTTAACTATGCATCGTGGTTTTCAGAATCTGTTTACGATCTTGCGAACTAGAGCCGTGCAAGGCAAAAACAGGCGAGAAACGCAGCGCAGCGAATCAAGCGGAGTGTACGAGCTGTACATGAGCATTACTCGTTTCACTCGCCCTTCGGGTCGCGCTAAAGCGCGTTAGCCGCAAGCGGCTTGCCGAGCCTGTTTTTAACGCAGCAGGGCCGACGCGCAGCAGATCGTAAATAGATTCTTAGTGTCGCCAGAAGGCCGGCAGCATCAGCACCAACACGGTGAGAATTTCCAAACGGCCAAGCAGCATGCCGAAGGTCAGCAGCCATTTGGCTACATCCGGCAGGCTGGAGAAGTTACCCGCCGGGCCGATGATCGGGCCCATGCCGGGGCCGACACCGGACACCGTACTGGCCGCGCCGCTAAGCGCGGTGATCCAGTCCAGGCCGCAGAGCGTCAAGCCCAGGGCTAGCACGGCAATCGTGATTGTGAAGAAGAACGAGAATGTCAGGATTGAACGGACGATGTCCTCATCCAGGTGATGGCGGTTGTACTGCTGCTTGATCACCGCGCGGGGGTGAATCAGCTGCAGCAGGTTGGCCCTGAGCAGTACATAGGCCACCTGGAAGCGGAAGATCTTCAAACCGCCGGCAGTCGAGCCCGAGCAGCCACCGATAAAGCCCAGGTAGAAGAACAACATGCCGGCAAAGCCGCCCCACAGCGTGTAATCACCGAGGGCAAAGCCGGTGGTGGTCATGATCGAGGTGGTGTTGAACGCCACATGGCGAATGGCTTCGAGCCAATGCAGTTCGGTGCTCAGGTAGTACCAGGTGCCCAGCAGCAGCCATGTACTGAGCAAAATCGCCAGGAAACCGCGCACCTGCTGGTCTCTGATCAAGGCTTTGTAGTTGCCGCGCAGCATCGAGGCAAACAGCACAAAGGGCAAACTGCCGAGAATCATCAGCACGATGGTGACCCAGTGCACGGCCGGTTCGGTCCATTTGCCAACCGACTGGTCGGAGGTGGAGAACCCGCCGGTGGCGATCGCCGACATGGTGTGGTTGATCGCATCGAACACGCCCATGCCGGCAATCCACAGCGCCAGGCAGCCGAGCAAGCTGATGCCGACGTAGGCGGCGACCATATATTTGGCGACCATGTGCGAGCGCGGCATGATTTTTTCTGAGCGGTCCGAGGACTCGGTCTGGAACAGGCGCATGCCACCGATACGTAGCATCGGCAGAATCGCCACGGCCATGGCGATAAAGCCGATACCGCCGAGCCAGTGCAGCAGTGAGCGCCAGATCAGAATCCCCGGCGACATGCTGTCCAGTCCGGTCAACACCGTGGCTCCGGTGGCAGTGATGCCCGACATGCTTTCAAACACCGCGTCGGTGATGCCCAAGCGCAGAGAAAACATAAAGGGCAGGGCAGCAAAGAGCCCCACGAGCACCCAGCTTGAGACCGTCAGCAGGTACATGTCGCGTGGGCGCAGCTGGATATCCTTGGGCCGTCCCTGGGCGATCATCGCGATGCCAACGACAAAGGTGATCAGGCTCGACCAGAGAAAGGCATTGAGTTCGTCAGGTCGCTCAAACAGCAGCAGCGTCAGCATGGGCACGGCCATGCCGATGGCCAGCGTCAGGAGAAAGATGCCATTGATAAACGCGATGATCCGTAAGGTCGGCCAAGCCATTTAAGCGTGTTCCATTGCAGTAATAGCGAGATTCTAGAGACTGTCGCCGCGCCTGGTCAGTTAATCATCCGGCAAGTGCCCATTTAATGCCGCCAGAATGCCTTAGTGACCAGCACCAGTACGGTCAGAATTTCCAGACGGCCCAGCAGCATGCCAATAGTTAACAGCCATTTGGCGGCATCTGGCAGGCTGGAGAAGTTGCCAGCAGGGCCAATGATCGGGCCCAAGCCAGGGCCTACGTTGCACACCGCCGTCGCGGCCCCGGTGAGGGCGGTGACCCAATCCAGGCCGAGTAGGGTCAGACCCAGGGCAATCACGCCAATGGTGATGGTGAAGAAAAAGGAAAATGTGATCAGCGAGCGGACAATCTCTTCGTCGAGGTTGTGGTTGTTGTATTGCTGCTTGATCACCGCGCGTGGATGCACCAACTGCTGCAAGTTGGCCCTAAGCAATACGTAGGCCACCTGAAAGCGGAAGATCTTCAGCCCGCCGGAGGTGGAGCCCGAACAACCACCAACAAAGGTCAGGTAGAAGAACAGCAGCACGGCGAAACTGCCCCAGGTGGTGTAATCGCCCAGCGCGAAGCCGGTGGTGGTGACCACTGAGGTGACATTCACCGCGACAATCCGAAAAGCATCCCACCAGCTGTTGTCCGAGTGCAGCCACAGCCAGGTGCCGAAAACCAGCCAGGTGGCCAGTAGGAAGCCGAGAAAACCGCGGACCTGATGGTCTTTAAACAGCGCTTTACGGTTACCGCGCAACGTCGCGACATACAGGGTAAAGGGCAGGCCGCCGCAAATCATCAGTAGCACCGCCACCCAGTGCACGGCGGGTTGGCTCCAGTTGGCCAGCGATGAGTCTGAAGTCGAATAGCCGCCAGTGGAAATGGAGGTCATCGCGTGGTTGATCGCATCAAACGGCGTCATGCCGGCCAGCCAGAAGCCAATGAAGCCGCCGAGAGTCAGCGTCAGGTAGATAAACAGGATGTATTTGGCGGCCATGTGCGAGCGCGGCATGACCTTTTCGCCCCAGTCCGATGACTCGGTCTGGAACAGGCGCATGCCACCGACGCGCAAGAGCGGCAAAATGGCCACGGCCATGCCGATAAAGCCGATGCCGCCCAGCCACTGCAGCATCGAGCGCCAAATCAGCAGCCCAGGTGAGGCGTGATCCAGGCCCGAGAGCACCGTCGAACCCGTAGTGGTAACGCCGGACATGGTCTCGAAGAAGGCATCGGTGTAGCTGATGTGATGGATCAGCACCATCGGCAGAGCGGCAAAGATGCACACCACCAGCCAGCTGCCAGTGGTCAGCAGGTACATGTCACGCGGGCGCAGCTGCGCATCCTTGGGCCGGCCGGGGATGACCATGGCAATGCCCGCAGCAGCCGTGACCAGGCTGGACCAGAGAAAGGCGCTGAGGTCATCGGAGCGTGAATACAGCAGCAGCGTCAGCATCGGGATCAGCATGCTGGCCGCTAGGGTGATCAGGAATATGCCGAGGATAAAAGCAATGATGCGCAGTGTCGGCAATGACATGGGGTCGGCTCGGTAACTGGGGGCAAAGGGGCGCTATTCTACGCGCGCTGTGGCGGCTGTACAGCGGTTGCATTAGGCGCTTTACAAGCGCTTGGCGCAGCATAGAATAGCCGCCCGGTGCCGGCCCTCTGCCGGTTTCTGAGTCCTCAAAATCATGTCTGATAGCAATCCTTGCTTGAGCTGTGGCGCGTGCTGCGCGCACTTTCGTGTGTCCTTTTTCTGGGGTGAGTGCCAGTCGGCCGGTGGTCTGATGCCGGACGATCAGGTGGTGTTGATCACCCCCCAGCGTGTTGCCATGCGCGGCACGGACAGTAAACCGACGCGTTGTAATGCCTTGATGGGGGATGTCGGCCAGGGCGTGCGCTGCACGCTCTATAAAGAACGCTCCAGCACCTGCCGTGAATTCGAGGCCTCCTGGGTTAACGGCGAGCACAACCCGCAGTGTGATGCGGCGCGCAGTGCACACGGTTTGCCGCCGTTGATGCCACCGGTGTCGCCCAGTGTTTCGCCTGAGCGGGTGGCCTAGAACCTGCTCATGGGATTGCCCGCGCGTGCTCCGCAGGCACTAGAATGGCCAATTGATTGAATTGCCGAGGTGACTGATGGACGCTCTTGATGCGTTGCTAAACCGTGTTTCTGCGCCGCGCTTGGTGGCGCCGGCACCCGATGCTGCGCAGCGCGAACTGTTGTTTCGCGCGGCCTTACGTGCGCCTGATCATGGTCAGTTGCGCCCCTGGCGTTTTCTGACGGTTGAGGGGGACGCGCTGACGCAGCTGGGTGAGCTGTTTGCCGGTGCATTACCAGCCGATGCCAGCCCGGAGGCGGTGAGCAAAGCCCGCGCGATGCCGTTACGTGCGCCGTTACTGGTGTTGGTGATTGCCCGCGTGCAGGCCGATTCGAAAGTCCCAGCCCAGGAGCAGGTGCTAGCCGCCGGCTGCGCCGCCCACAGCATTTTATTGGCGGCCCACGCTCAGGGCATCGGTGCGGTCTGGCGTACGGGTGATATGGCCTATAACCCACACGTCACTGCCGGCTTGGGCCTGGGTGCAGATGAGCAGCTGATTGCCTACCTCTACCTAGGCACGCCGGCGCGCGAATTGCGCGCGGTGCCGGCGGTGCAGGTGAGTGATTTTGTCAGCACTTGGCCGGCGTCTGATTCGGCGGAGTAAGCGGCACACGCAGGGTGGCGACAAAGCCACCTTGTGCATGGTTGCTCAGTTCCAGCTGACCGCCATGGCGCTCGGCCGCACGCCGGGCGATGGCCAGCCCCAGGCCATGACCGCTGCTGGTTTGCCCTGGGGCGCGGTAAAAGGGTTCGCCAAGGCGCGCCAACTGCTCGGGGGCTACGCCGGGGCCGTGGTCGCGTACGCTCAGGCATAGTTGCTCGGCGTTTCGGCTGGCCGTCAGTTCGATGGGTTGCCCGACAGGATTGAAGCGCAGGGCATTGCGCAGCAGGTTGTCCAGCGCGCGTTGCAACATGTCCGCCCAGCCGTTGAGCAATAGGTCGGGCTCCAGCTGAATATTGATCTGTTGCTGCGGTGCGTCTAGGTGCGCCTCTTCGCGCAGGGTGTTTAGCAGCTTCGCGAGGTCGATTGGCTGCGCAGCGCCCGGTTCTGCATCGAGGCGGGCGAGGGCGAGAATTTCACTGATCAGTGCTTCCAAACGGTCGCATTCCTGGCTCAGGCGCGGCCAGTACTTCTCTCGCTCGACAGCATCTGCACGCTCGGTCAAGGCCAGCGCGATACGCAGGCGTGCCAGTGGTGAGCGCAGTTCGTGGGAGACATCGCGCAGCAATTGGCGTTGGCTGCTGATCAAGCCTTGCACGCGTTCGCCCATGCGGTTGAAGTCAGCCGCCAGCACGCCGAGCTCATCGCGTCGCTCGGCCAGCTTGGCCAGGCTGCTCTGTTGATAAGCGGTTTGCCCCAGATCATGTACGGCGCCGCGCAGGCGATTCAGCGGGCGGGTGATTGATAGGGTGAGCCAGAGGCTGAACAGCGTCAGAACCAGCATGGCAATCGCCAGCGCGCTGAGCGGCCAGAGCAAGCTGTCGCGTTGCCAGGCCGCAACTTCGGGGATCGGGATGCGGTAGATAAACAGGTAGGTTTCGCCGCTGCTGGGGCTGGTGTAATCGACACTCAGGCGGCGCCAGGGCAGGCGCTTCTCATTGCGGTGGCGCGCTTCAAAGGCGGCTGCACGGGCCGGGAAGGTGCCTTTAACCACCGGTTGGCCGCTGTTATCAAGCACCTGTACGTCGATGCGAAAGCTGCGTTTACGCTGTTCCAGCAGCGCCTGGGCGGCAGCCGGGCCTTGCTCTTCGTAGCGTTGGGTCCAGGTCTCGGCGAGGTCATCCATGCCGGGGTGCTGGCTAAGCAGCCAGGCGTCCTGGTTGAGCATGCGCCCAAGTAGCATGGACAAACCGGCAACCAGGGCGATGGCCAGCCAAAAGCTGGCAAAGATGCGCCAGAACAGTGATCGCACGGTAGCTCCTTGGGTAACAGAAACGCCCATCAAGGCTTGTGGCCTGATGGGCGCAGATTTAAGGGGATGGGTTTAGCTTTTCTTTGCTTGCTCAGCTTGCCAGGCCTTGAAGGCTTTATGCTCGGCGCGGCGTTCTTGCATTTTTTTCTGGTGTTCGTCGAAAGCCTTCTGTTGCTCGGGCGTGAGCAGCGCGCGGATGGCGTTGTGCTGTTCATCCTTGGCTGCTTGCAGTTCCGCCTGCATGGCTTTTTGCTCTGCGGCCGGGAGTTTCTCCAGGTAGCGCTGGGTGATCGCATGGCGGCCTTTCATTTGCTCGCCCATCAGTTTACGGATTTCGCGGTGCTGCTCTTTGCTCAGGTCGAGCTCTTTGAACATGCGGGCACCGTGCTCGCCGCCATTATGCCGTGGGCCGCCTTCAGGCATGGCCATCGCCAGGGTGGGCAGGGTCATGGCGAGCAGTACTGCAGTCAGGGTCTTGCGCATGGTGTGTCTCCTTGTCTGAAACCGGTCGATGCCGGATGAGCCCAGTTTAGGGCGGTCAAGGTCAAGGGCCGTCAGGGCAAGGTAAAGCTTAGGTAAAGGGCGCGGCGCAGTTGATTGACTTAAAGACTGTGCAAAACCTCGCGAGCTAGAGTCATGCAAGGCAAAAAACGGCGAGGAAGCGGAGTTTACTGCTGTAAATGAGCATTACTCGTTTCACTCGCCCTTCGGGTCGCGCTAAAGCGCGTTAGCCGCAAGCGGCTTGCCGAGCCGGTTTTTAACGCAGCAGGGCCGACGCGCAGCAGGTTTTAAACGTTGTAGTAGTAGCCGCGGCTGCGCAGCGCGAGGATGCGCTGGCGGCCATCGGCATGTGGGCCGAGTTTTTTGCGCAGGTTGCTGACGTGCATGTCCAGGCTGCGGTCATACAGGGTCAGTTTGCGGCCGAGGGCCAGCTGCGCCAGCGTTTGTTTATCCACCGGCTCGCCGGGGTGTTGCAACAGTGCTTCGAGAATACGGCTTTCCGAGAGGGTCAGCGTGACCTCCTGCTCGCCTAGGGTCACCGTGCCGCGGGCCTGGCTGTAATGTAAATCGCCGAGGTCGAGCGGGCTGCCGGGCGTGGCCGCTAGGCTGCGGCGCAATACTGCGCGCAAACGTGCGGTGAGTTCGCGCGGGTCGCAGGGCTTGGCCAGGTAGTCGTCGGCGCCCAACTCCAGGCCGAGGATCCGGTCCAGTGGTTCGCCACGGGCCGATAGCATCAGCACCGGCAGGTCCGGGTGGTCGCTGCGTAATTGCTTGAGCAGTTCCAGGCCGCTGCCGTCTGGCAGCATCACATCCAGCACCACTGCATCTGGGCTGTGCGTGGCAAGGGCGTTGCGGGCGCTATGGCCGTCATGGCAGGCGCTGACCTGAAAGCCTTCCTGGGTCAGCCAACTGGTTAGCAGGTCGCAGAGTTCGACATCGTCGTCGATAAGCAGCAGGTCATTCATGGCTCAGTTCAGCCACTCGCGGCGTGCGCGGCGTCCGCCGCGTAACAAGGCGCCGATCAGCACTCCCAGTAACCCCGCTCCGGCGCCCGTGGCAAACCACATTTGTTGCTCGCTGATGAGGGGTTTCGGGGCGCTAGCCTGGTTTTTTTTCAGTTCGAGTTTGAGGCGCTGATTGTCCTGACGCAGGCGCTGCAACTGCACTGTTTCATGTTCGTTGCTGGCGCTTTGTAGCTCCAAGCTAAGGGCTTGGCGCTGTTCTTCGCTAATCGCCAGGCGCTGTTCCAAGTCGTCGACTTGCGCCTGCGCCGAGGTGGCTTCAGCCAATGGCTGTGGCGGGTTCTCTTCGGCCTGAGTAACGGCCGGCAAGCACAGGGTCAAGAGTAGAAACAGCGGGCCTGGACGCATCGGAACTCCTCGCGTGTCATTGTTGTTATGGGCTGTTCAGCGCAAAGATGGCGTCAAGGCAAAACCAGCTTGAAGGGTTTGACCAGCACGGAGGCATATACCCCGGCGGCGCGGTAAGGGTCGGCGTCGGCCCACTGTTGCGCGGCCAGCAGCGATTCAAATTCCGCGACGACCAGGCTGCCGGAAAAGCCTGCTGGGCCTGGATCATTACTGTCGACGGCTGGGTGCGGGCCGGCGAGGATCAAGCGGCCTTCAGTTTTCAGCTGCTCCAAGCGCGCCAGGTGCGCCGGGCGAGCATTCAGGCGGTTTTCCAGCGAGTTTTCCACATCGGTGGCAATGATTGCGTAGAGCATCTTGATCCTTAGTATGAAGTCGTTAGCGGTGGCCGCAGCCGTGGGAGAAAAACAGTCTGTTCAAACAATGTCGAGGAAATAGTGGCGCAAGCCAGCAAGAATCCACATCTGCCGGCATAATAACAAACATAAATGACTCGGAAAGCGCGCCTTATGGAAGTTGATTTGCATTGCCATAGCACCGCATCAGACGGCGCACTCGCGCCAGCTGCGGTGGTGGCGCGGGCGTTTGAGCGCGGTGTGCGGGTGCTGGCGTTAACCGATCACGACACGCTGGATGGCCTCGATGAAGCCGGCGCGGCGGCGCAAGCCTTGGGCATGCAGCTGGTCAACGGCATCGAGTTGTCCTGCCTTTGGGGCGGCGCGACCATCCATGTTTTGGGTTATGCCTTCAACCGTGAAGCGCCGGCTTTGCAGCAGGCGATTGCCGAGTTGCATGAGGGGCGCTGGTTGCGTGCGGCGGAAATCTCCAAACGTTTGGACGCTAAAGGCATGCCGGGTGCGCTGGACGGCGCGCGGGCCATTCAGCAGGAGTTGGGCGACAGTGGTAATGCCCCGGCGCGTCCGCATTTCGCCGATTTCCTGGTGCGCGGCGGTTACGTCAAAGACCGCGCCGAGGCGTTTCGTAAATGGCTGGGCTCGGGCAAGCTGGGTGATGTCAAACAGCACTGGCCGGAGCTGGCGCAAACTGTCGATACCCTGCGCCGTGCAGGTGCCTGGGTCAGCCTGGCGCATCCGTGGCAGTACGACTTTACTCGGAGTAAGCGCCGTAAGTTGATTGCCGATTTTGTCGGGGCCGGCGGGCATTCGTTGGAAGTGGTCAACGGTATGCAGCCGGCCGACCAGGTGGGTAGCCTGGCAATTCTGGCGCGCGAGTTTGGTATGTTTGTCACGGCGGGCAGTGATTTTCACGCGCCGGGTCAGTGGTCTGAGTTGGGTGTTTATCGCCCAGTTCCCGAGGATCTACCGCCCCTGTGGGCACGGTTTAAGCATGTCCAACAGCCTACTGCAATCTGATCAGGATTCGAGTGTGAGCCAATTCTTCCAGATTCATCCGGAAAACCCGCAAGCGCGCCTGATCAAGCAGGCGGTGGAAATCATCCGTGGCGGCGGGGTCATCATCTATCCGACCGACTCATCCTATGCCGTGGGTTGCCACATTGGTGACAAGACGGCTATCGAGCGTATCCGCCGCATGCGCCAGCTGGATGACAAGCACAACTTCACCCTGGTGTGCCGTGATCTGTCAGAGCTGAGCACCTTTGCCAAAGTGGATACTGCGGCGTTCCGTTTGCTCAAGGCCCATACCCCCGGGCCTTACACCTTTATCCTCAACGCCACCCGCGAAGTGCCACGCATGTTGTTGCATGCCAAGCGCCGCACTATTGGCCTGCGTGTGCCCAGTCATCCGATTGCCATGGCGCTGCTGCAAGAACTCAACGAGCCGTTGATGAGCGTGAGTTTGATCCTGCCGGGTGAAACAGTGCCGATGAGCGACCCTTATGAAATGCGCCAGACCCTCGAACATCAGGTTGATCTGATCATTGATGGCGGTTTCGGTGGGCTTGAAGCCTCAACTGTGGTCAGCCTGCTCGAGGATGAGCCTGAAGTGTTTCGGGTCGGCTGTGGTGATCCGTCGCCTTTTACGGATGATCTTTGAGCCCGCCTCTATATAATCGAGCTCCTTCGTTTTTACAGGTAACCCGTTTTGAGTCTTGCTGACGCCGAACGTCGCGTGTTCTCTGGCATGCGCCCGAGTGGTTTGTTGCACCTGGGGCATTACCAGGGGGTGCTGAAGAACTGGATCAAGCTGCAACACAGCTATGAATGCTTCTTCTGCATTGTTGATCTGCATGCATTAACCACTGATTACGATGATGTCGGCCCCTTGTCCCAGCGGGTCATGGACATGGCTGTGGATTGGTTGGCTGCCGGCGTGAGCCCCAGTTCCGCGACGCTGTTTATTCAGTCGCAAGTCCCCGAGCATGCCGAGCTGCACCTGCTGCTGTCGATGATCTGCCCGCTCAGCTGGCTGGAGCGCGTGCCGTCCTATAAAGAACAGCAAGAACAGTTGCACGGCAAAGACCTCAGCACCTTCGGGTTTCTCGGTTATCCCTTGCTGCAAGCGGCCGACATTCTGCTGTACCGCGCTGGTGTGGTGCCGGTGGGCAGTGATCAGCTGGCGCATATCGAATTTGCCCGTGATGTGGCGCGGCGCTTCAACCATTTGTATGGCCGTGAGCAGGGCTTTGAGGAAAAGGCCGAAGCCGCGATCATCAAGCTCGGCAAGAAGACGGCCAAGCTCTACAACAGCCTGCGCAAGGCTTATCAGGAGCAAGGTGATGGTGAGGCGCTGGAAACCGCCCGCGCCCTACTCAAAGATCAGCAAAGCATTACCCTGGGTGATAAAGAACGCCTGTATGGCTACCTGGAAGGCGGCGGCAAGATTCTTCTGGCTGAACCGCAGGCCTTGCTGGGCGAGTCGCCCAAGTTGCTCGGGCTGGATGGCAGCAAAATGTCCAAGTCCAACAACAATGCAATCTTCCTGCGCGACACTGCACCGGCGATCGAGGAAAAAATCCGCCGTATGCCGACCGATCCGGCGCGGGTGCATCGGGATGATCCCGGCAACCCGGCCAATTGTCCGGTGTGGTCGTTGCACCAGCTCTACTCCAATACGCCAACCTGCGAATGGGTCCAGCAGGGTTGCCGCAGCGCCGGTATCGGTTGCCTGGAATGTAAAGCACCGTTGATTGAAGCGGTGCAGCTTGAGTTGCAGCCGCTGCAGGCGCGGGCGGACGACTATCAGGACAGCCCTGATCTGGTTCGGCAGATTCTTGCCGATGGCGCCGAACGTGCACGCTCAGAAGCACGGGAAACCCTTAGCGAAGTCCGCCTGGCCCTTGGCCTGAATTACCGCTGAACCTACTGTCGAGAATGACCATGTCCAGCGTGCCGCCCGAGGAACACCCCGATAGCCAGGCCAATGCCCAGCAGGAGCTGCCATTTGCCTTGGTGTATGGCCAGGCGGTCACTGAAATGCCGCTGGATCTGTACATTCCGCCGGATGCCCTGGAGGTGTTTCTCGAAGCCTTCGAGGGCCCGTTGGACCTGCTGCTGTATTTGATCCGCAAGCAAAACATCGACGTGCTGGATATCCCGGTGGCGGAAATCACCCGCCAGTACATGGGGTATGTCGAGCTGATGCAGTCGGTGCGTCTGGAGCTAGCAGCCGAGTACTTGGTGATGGCCGCCATGCTCGCCGAGATCAAATCACGCATGCTGTTGCCGCGCTCCAGTGAAATTGAGGCCGAGGAAGACGACCCGCGTGCCGAGTTGATCCGCCGTTTGCAGGAATACGAGCGTTACAAGGCGGCGGCAGAGGGTATCGACGGGCTTAGCCGGGTTGGCCGTGACCTGACTGTGCCGCGCCTGGATGCGCCCGAGGCGCGGGCGCGCAAGTTGTTGCCGGATGTCAGCCTGGAAGAGGTGTTGCTGTCGATGGCCGAGGTGTTGCGCCGCGCCGACATGTTTGAAAGTCATCAAATCACCCGCGAAACGCTGTCGACCCGCGAGCGCATGAGCGATGTGCTTGAACGGCTTAAAGGTGGTGCTTTCGTGCCGTTTGTCAGCCTGTTTAGTGCTGAAGAGGGCAAGCTCGGCGTGGTGGTGACTTTTATGGCCGTGCTGGAGTTGATCAAGGAATCCCTGGTCGAACTGGTGCAAAACGAGGCTTTTGGGCCAATCCATGTGCGCGCACGGGCGGAATAAGCATGAACCTTAACGAACCGCGTGAACTGGCCAGCCTGCTCGAAGCCTTTCTTTTGGCGTCCGGCAAACCGCAATCCTTGGAGCGTTTGTTCGAGCTGTTTGAAGAAGCCGAGCGGCCGCAATCGAGCGTATTCAAGAAGGCTTTGGCGCACCTGGGTAAATCCTGTGAAGGGCGGGCTTTTGAGCTGGTTGAAGTGGCGACGGGTTATCGCCTGCAAGTGCGCGAGAAGTACGCGCCTTGGGTCGGCCGGCTGTGGGAGGAGCGGCCGCAGCGTTACTCGCGTGCCATGCTCGAAACCCTGGCGCTGATCGCCTATCGCCAGCCGATCACCCGCGGTGAGATCGAAGACGTACGCGGCGTGGCGGTCAACAGCCATATCGTCAAAACCCTGCTGGAGCGCGAGTGGATCCGTGTGGTGGGCCACCGCGATGTGCCGGGTAAACCGGCGATGTTCGCCACCACCAAGGCTTTTCTCGATCACTTCAACCTGAAAAGCCTCGACGAACTACCGCCATTGGCCGCCTTGCGTGAGCTGGAGCCTGAGCCCGTGTTGGCCTTTGAGGATGACCCTGAGGCCCCGCAAAGCCTGCAGGCACGTGCCGATTTGGCCTTGGCTGATGAGCCGGCAGTGGAAGCCAGCCAGGAAACCAGCTTCAGCAGCCTGCTGGCTGAACTCGACTCGATGGAACAGGGTCTGAAGACCGACTTCGACGATTTAGCCGAGCAGGACGATGCGCATGAAGAGACCGATGAATCCCACGAAATCCTGGATAAAGAACAGTTACCTGACTGAGGTCTGCGGGTCGACTGGCGCGCCGCTGGCGGTATTGGCCCGGTGAAAGACCCCTGCATCAAGCTGTGTAAGTTCGAGCGTGATACCTGCCGTGGTTGCGGGCGCACTAAAGCCGAGATCAAAGCGTGGAAGAAGCTCGGCAAAGTGGCTCAGCGTGCTGTTTTGGCTGAGGCTGATATGCGCTTGCTGAGCCTGGCAGCCGTGAGGCGCAAGAAACGCTGACGGCCACCGATCAGATCGCGCACCTCAACCCGTGCGTAAGCGCCGCGTTTCGCGTATGCTCCGCGCCCCTTCGACGAATAGGCCCAGCCTAGATCGTCCGAATCACTAGCGATAACACCGGGAGGTGCCCAGATGAGTGAAATCGAAGAATACAGCCCCGCAGGCGAAAAACTACAGAAAGTCATGGCGCGTATGGGCCTGGCTTCACGCCGCGAAATTGAAGCCTGGATCAGTGCTGGCCGCGTCAAGGTCAATGGCGCCGTCGCCAACCTCGGCGTGCGTGTCGACCTGCATGACGCGATTGCCGTCGATGGCAAAGTGATCCGCCGCGAAGAAGCCGCCGAAAGCGTGCGCCGCGTGATCATCTACAACAAACCCGAAGGCGAGATCTGCACCCGTGACGACCCAGAAGGCCGTCCGACCGTGTTTGACCGTCTGCCACGGCCGAAAGATGGCCGCTGGATCAACATCGGTCGCCTCGACATCAACACCACTGGCTTGCTGATGTTCACCACCGATGGTGAACTGGCTAACCGCTTGATGCACCCGTCTTATCAGATGGACCGCGAATACGCCGTACGTGTGCGTGGCGAAGTCGACGAAGAGATGATCGAGCGCCTGAAAGCAGGCGTGATGCTTGAAGATGGCCCGGCCAAGTTCACTGACATCAAAGAAGCCCCCGGCGGCGAAGGTTTCAACCACTGGTACCACTGCGTGGTAATGGAAGGTCGCAACCGTGAAGTGCGCCGGCTGTGGGAGTCTCAGGGGTTGGTGGTCAGCCGTCTGAAGCGTGTGCGTTTCGGTCCGGTATTTATCACCTCGGACCTGACCATGGGGCGCTGGCGCGAAATGAGCCAACGCGAAGTGGATATCCTCAGCGAAGAGGTCGGCCTCAAGTCGGTGGCGTTGCCGGACATGAAGGAAAAAGCCCGCGACAAGATCGACCGTCTGCAGCGTAAATCGGCCAAACCGGTGGGGCGTGCTGCGCGTCCAGAGCGGACTCTGCGCCCAGCCCATGGCGGCGGCCCGGCAGCGGGCAGTGATCAGGGGCGTTCGCGTCCTGCGCGTGGCGAAGGTGCTGAGCGTGGCGAGCGTCCGGCGCGCACACCGCGTGATGATCAAAGCAAAGGCACTCCAGTTGCCGAGCGCCCGCGTGACGTCAACAACAAGCGTCCGGCCAAGCCGGGTGCGCAACGCCCAGGCGTTGAGTTGGCCGATCGTCCAGCGCGCAAGCCTGCTGGTGCGCCGGTTAAGCGTCGCAGCCAGCCGAGCCGTGAAGGTCAGCGCCCAGGCTTCGGTCGCGGTCCAAAGCCGGAGTAATTCGCGCGAGCGGATATGAAAAAGGCGACCTTCGGGTCGCCTTTTTTATGGTCTGTCAGCCAGGATGGTCATCCTATGAGTCGTCGCTGGGCGGCGTTAGGCCTGTGTCCCGTCATTTTCTGGTCGTTGTGTTTAACCGGCCATCGACAGGCGGTTGCGGCCATCGCGTTTGGAAACAAACAGTGCGTTGTCGGCGCGGCGCAACAGGCTGTCCATCGACTCGCCTGGCAGCAGGGTGGCGCAGCCGAGGCTGACTGACAGCTCGATGGATTGGTTCTCGACCAGGTACTGGATGCCCATTACGGCCATGCGCAGGCGTTCGCCGACCATCGAGGCGGCTTCGCGGCTGGTGCTGGAGAGCAGCACCATAAATTCTTCACCGCCGTAGCGGAACACCATGTCGACATTGCGCAGGCTGTCTTTCAGGGCGTTGGCCACGGCTTTGAGTGCCTGATCGCCGACGATGTGTCCGTGGTCATCGTTAACGCGCTTGAAGTGATCGATGTCGACCATCAGCACCGACAGTGGCTGCAACGTGCGACGGGCAATGTCCACTTCGCGCTTGAGTGCCTGTTCCATGGCGATGCGGTTGCCGGTTTCGGTCAGCGGGTCGCGTAATGCACTTTGCACGGCGGCGCGGTAGAGCAAGGCGTTGCGCAGCGGAAACAGCAGGCTGGCCAGCAGTGATTCGAGTTGGCCCAACTCATCTTCACTGAAGCGCTGGTTGCGCCGGAAGGTCAGCTCGCCGAGGTATTCGCCTTCATGGTTCAGGCGGTAGCCGGCCGAGTGGTTGGCGCGCTCGCCCAAGTCCAAGCGCAGGTCGCAGGACGCCAACTGGTAGCTCAGGGTGCCAAGGGGAACCAAGCGCTGCACTTCGCTGAAGAACAGTTCGAGAATACGCTCGACTTCCAGGGAGGTTTGCAGGCGCAGGCTTAATTGCTGGCGCAGTTGCGCGAGGCTAACCGGCTTAAGGGTTTTCTGCAGGCGAGTGGCATAGCCAAGACGCTGTAATTTGGCAGCATCGAAATCGATGGTGTTGGACTGATTGTGCGGGGCCATGAAGCTCTACCTCTAGCGCTGTTCGCGACGACTAGTGGCTATAGAGCGAATTCCGTGCCAATCCCAGTTTTGCAATAAAAGGGCTTTTATTTCAATGGGTTATTGGTTGGTAGTGGCGGGATGCGGCAAGGGTTTGCCGGTAAATTGGCAAGGCTGATGGCAATTTGCTGCCAGTTAAATGGAAGCCCGCCGGAAAACCGGCGGGCGGTGCTGGGGTTTATTGCGCGTCAAAGGCCTGGCCGTTGACGCCTGCGCTGTCCGGCCCCATCAGGTACAAGTAGACCGGCATGATCGCTTCTGGCGGCGGGTTGTTCGCCGGGTTTTCCGCCGGGTAGGCCTGGGCACGCATATTGGTGCGGGTGGCGCCGGGGTTAATGCTGTTGGCGCGCACGTGGCTGACGCCATCGACCTCATCGGCCAGTACCTGCATCAAGCCCTCGGTGGCGAACTTCGACACGGCGTAAGCGCCCCAGTAAGCGCGGCCTTTGCGCCCGACACTGCTGGAGGTGAATGCCACCGAGGCGTCCTGCGAGAGTTTTAGCAATGGCAGCAGGGTGCTGGTGAGCATAAACATGGCGTTGACGTTGACCTGCATAACGCGCATGAAATTATCGCCGGAGAGTTGCTCCAGCGGCGTGCGCGGGCCGATGATCGAGGCGTTGTGCAGCAGGCCGTCGAGCTTGCCGAATTCCGCCTCAATCATCGCGGCCAGTTCGTCGTATTGGTGCGGTAGGGCGGTTTCCAGGTTAAACGGGATCACCGCCGCCTGAGGGTGGCCGGCGGCTTCGATGGCGTCGTAAACCTGGCTGAGGTTTGCTTCGGTTTTGCCCAGCAGCAGCACCGTTGCGCCGTGTGCGGCAAAGGTTTTGGCGGCGGTAGCGCCAATGCCACGGCCGGCGCCGGTCACTAGGATCACACGGCCCTTGAGCAGGTCGGGGCGGGCGGAGTAGTCAAACATCAATAAAACCTCATTTCTTTAGGGGCGGGCGGCTTCGGCGCGCGCCCGCGAGCAGTCTTCAGCAGCTGCACAGTGCTCGGTCGAGTACGGCGCGCAATTCCAGCGGATGATCAACCACCACATCGGCGCCCCAGTTGCGGGGGTTGTCCTGCGGGTGGATATAGCCGTAGGTCACGGCGGCGGTCTTGCAGCCTGCAGCGCGACCGGCTTCGATGTCGCGCTCGTCATCACCGACAAACAGGGTGGCGGCCGGTTCTACGCCCATTTGGGTGCAGGCCAGTAGGATCATCTCCGGGTCAGGCTTGCTGCGGCTGACGTGGTCTGGGCAAACCAGTGCTGCTGAGCGCAGCGCCAGACCCAGTTGCTGCATGATCGGCTCGGCGTAGCGCACCGGTTTGTTGGTGGCCACGCCCCAGACCAGCTTGGCCTGTTCGATATCATCAAGCAGTTCAGCCATGCCCTCGAACGGTTGCGTCAGGACCGCGCAATGCTCTTGGTAGCGCTCGAGAAACTCCAGGCGCAGCGCCTCGAAGCCTTCGGCTTCGGGATCCATGGCGAAGTTGGCGGCCACCATGGCGCGTGCGCCGCCGGAGACCTGGTCGCGAATCAGCTTGTCGGCAATCGCGGGCAGGCCACGCTCACTGCGCATGGCCTGGCAGATGGCAATAAAGTCCGGGGCGCTGTCGAGTAGGGTGCCGTCCATGTCGAATAGAACTGCTCGTAAACGCATGCCGATCATTCCTCGCGCAGGGTTTGGATCATGTAGTTGACGTCAACGTCGGCTTCCAGCTTGTAGCGTTTGCTCAGCGGGTTGTAGGTCAGGCCGATGATGTCTTTAACCTGCAGGCCGGCGTCACGGCTCCAGGCGCCCAGTTCGGAGGGGCGGATGAACTTCTTGAAGTCGTGGGTGCCGCGCGGCAGCAGCTTCATGATGTATTCGGCGCCGATGATGGCGAACAGGTACGCCTTGGGGTTGCGGTTTATGGTGGAGAAGAACACCTGGCCGCCGGGCTTGACCATGCGGTAGCAGGCGCGGATCACTGAGGCTGGGTCAGGCACGTGCTCAAGCATTTCCAGGCAGGTGACCACATCGAATTGCTCGGGCATCTCTTCGGCTAGGGCTTCGGCGGTGATCTGCCGGTACTCAACGCTGACGCCGGATTCCAGCTGGTGCAGTTGGGCCACGGCCAGGGGGGCTTCACCCATGTCGATACCGGTGACGGTCGCGCCGCGTTGGGCCATGGATTCGCTAAGGATGCCGCCCCCGCAGCCGACATCCAGGACCTTCTTGCCGGCCAGGCCGACGCGCTCGTCGATCCAGTTGACGCGCAGCGGGTTGATGTCATGCAGGGGTTTGAATTCGCTCTCGCGGTCCCACCAGCGGTGGGCAAGGGCTTCGAATTTGGCGATTTCGGCGTGGTCGACGTTGCTCATATAAATCCCTACAAATCAGGCTGCGGCGAGAGTGGGAGCGCAAGGTGCTCATGGTGCCAGTTTCGCCGGGTGGAGTGGCTGCCACTTGGGCGACCAATGTATGTCAGTTTGTCGCAGTGTTTGCTGTTGATCGGTGTTGGTGGGAGGGGCTTTAGCCGCGACAGACCGGGTCAGGTGACGACTTATCGCGGCTAAAGCCCCTCCCGCAAGCCCTACAGGGCTGCGCTATCGCTGGGCGATTTTCGCCCCCCAGGCGCGGGCGTTGGCGCTGATGCGTTGTTCGTCCATGCGCGTCAGTTGGCCAGCATCCAGCAGGTGTTTGCCGCCGACCCACAGGTGCTCGACGCAGGCGCGGCCGCCGGCATAGAGCAGCTGCGATACCGGGTCGTAGACCGGTTGCTGGGCCATGCCAGAGAGGTTGAATACTGCCATGTCGGCGGCCTTGCCCAGCTGCAGTGAGCCAATGTGCTCATCCAGGCCGAGGGCGCGCGCGCCATTGAGTGTGGCCATGCGCAGTGCGCGATGGGCATCCAGGGCGGTGGCCGAGCCAGCGACGGCCTTGGCCAGCAGGGCGGCGGTGCGGGTTTCGCCGAGTAAATCGAGATCGTTATTGCTGGCTGCGCCGTCGGTGCCGATGGCGACGTTAACCCCGGCTTGCCAGAGCTTTTCCACTGGGCAGAAGCCGCTGGCTAGCTTGAGATTGGATTCCGGGCAATGGATCACGTTGGTATTGCTGTGCACCAGCAGGGCGAGGTCATCATCGTCGATCTGGGTCATGTGCACGGCCTGGAAGCGCGGGCCGAGCAGCCCTAGGCGAGCCAGGCGGGCAAGGGGGCGTTCGCCGCGTTGTTCCAGGCTTTGCTGCACTTCAAAAGCGGTTTCGTGCACGTGCATGTGGATGCCGGCGTCCAACTCGGCAGCCAGCATGCAGATGTTTTCCAGCTTGTCGTCGCTCACGGTGTAGGGCGCGTGCGGGCCAAAGGCGACTTTAATCCGTGGATGGTGCTTGAGATCGCCGAACAGGCTCAGGCCCTTGCGCAGCGCCTCGTCAGCGTCGCGCGCGCCGGGGATGGGGAAGTCCAGCACGGGAATGGTGATTTGCGCGCGGATACCGCTGCTGTGCACCAGTTGGCTGGCGGTTTCCGGGAAAAAGTACATGTCAGAGAAGCAGCTGATGCCGCCCTTGAGCTGTTCGGCAATCGCCAGCTCGGTGCCATCCTGTACGAACTGCTCGTTGACCCATTTGGCCTCTGCCGGCCAGATGTGCTGCTCCAGCCAGGTCATCAGCGGCAAGTCATCGGCCAGGCCGCGAAACAGGGTCATCGCTGCATGCCCGTGGGCGTTGACCAGCCCTGGGGTAAGCAGGCGGTCCGGCAGTTCAAGTACGCGCAGTGCGCTGTGCTTGAGGGCTTCGGCGCGTGGTGCGATCAGTGCAATGCGGCCGTCACGAATGCCCAGGCCGTGGTTTGCCAGCACCACGCCGGCGGGTTCGACCGGGACCAGCCAGGTAGGCAGGAGCAGAAGGTCGAGCGGGGCTTGGGGCATGTTGGCGCTTCCGGCAGTCATTAGAGCAGCGAGTTTATAGGGGAACGCCCTGGGCTTGAAGCGGCTGCCGCCGATCTGGCGCGCTGTGCGTATAATGGCCGGCTTTTTTCGGTGGAGGTGTGTGATGCGCGAGCAATTGCTAGCGGCAGAGAAGGTCAAGGCCATTGAGTGGCGTGACGGTGTTCTGCATCTGCTCGATCAGCGCGCGTTGCCCTTCGAGGAAACCTGGCTCAGCTACCACGCGGCCGCGGACGTGGCTGAGGCGATCCGTAGCATGGTGGTGCGTGGCGCGCCGGCGATCGGCATCAGTGCGGCCTATGCGATTGTTCTGGCGCTGCGCGCGCGCTTGCAGGCCGGAGGCGAATGGCGTGCTGCGCTGGACGCGGATTTTCAGCTATTGGCCGACTCGCGGCCGACGGCAGTTAATCTGTTTTGGGCGCTCAAGTGCATGCGTGATCGACTTTATCGGCTTAAAAGCACGGATGATCCGCTGGCCTTGCTTGAGGCTTGCGCCGTGGGTATTCACCAGGGTGATCGCGAAGCCAACCTGACCATGGCCGAGCTGGGGGTTGATTTGATTCGCCGCCACCAGGGCAATCAGCAGAATCTACTGACCCACTGCAACGCCGGGGCGCTGGCCACCGGTGGCTTTGGCACGGCGTTGGGGGTGATTCGTGCGGCCTTCCACGATGGCTTGCTGGAGCGCGTGTATGCCGACGAAACCCGCCCCTGGCTGCAAGGCTCGCGCCTGACGGCTTGGGAGCTGGCTGCGGACGGTATTCCGGTGACGGTGAATGCCGACTCGGCCGCTGCGCACTTGATGAAGACCCGCGGTATTACCTGGGTCATCGTTGGGGCGGATCGCATCGCCGCCAATGGCGACGTGGCCAACAAGATCGGCACCTACCAGTTGGCCGTCAATGCCATGCACCACGGCGTACGCTTTATGGTGGTGGCGCCCAGCTCGACCATCGATATGGCCACCGAGCATGGCGACGACATCGTGCTGGAAGAGCGTGATGCCAGTGAGTTGCTGGCGTTGGGTGGCAAGCGTGTTGCCGGTGAAATAGACGCGCTCAATCCGGTGTTCGATGTCACTCCGGCCGATCTGATCGACTTTATCGTCACCGAAAAGGGTGTGGTGGATCGTCCGGATGCGGAAAAAATGGCGCAATTGATGTGCCGCAAGCGGCTGCATTGAGTTTTGCTTATTCCGCGCATCGCCGGCGCTGAAGTTTTCGGCGGTCTGCTAATCGGCAGGCTGGCGCTGGGGATAGGTGCGTCGCGGCGATTGTGGTAAGCTCCGGCGGTTTTCGGGGGCGCTCCTTATGGGCCTCTCACCTGCGCAGATACATGGCATAACTTATTGATTTGTCGTGAGTCGCTATAAGCCTCAAGGCTCGGCGACAGACTCCACACCACTCAGGACGAGCGGCGCGGAGTTTCACCAGAAAAAGGAACAAGGCTACTCATGGGCGAACTGGCCAAAGAAATCCTCCCGGTCAATATTGAAGACGAACTCAAGCAGTCCTACCTCGACTACGCGATGAGCGTAATTGTCGGGCGCGCACTGCCGGATGCACGCGATGGCTTGAAGCCCGTGCACCGCCGTGTGCTGTTTGCCATGAGTGAGTTGGGTAACGACTGGAACAAGGCATATAAGAAGTCCGCCCGTGTGGTCGGTGACGTAATCGGTAAGTATCACCCGCACGGTGATACCGCGGTGTACGACACCATCGTACGGATGGCGCAGCCATTCTCCCTGCGCTACCTGCTGGTCGATGGTCAGGGCAACTTCGGTTCGGTGGATGGCGATAACGCCGCCGCCATGCGTTACACCGAAGTACGCATGACCAAGCTGGCCCATGAGCTGCTGGCTGACTTGCACAAAGAAACCGTGGATTGGGTGCCGAACTACGACGGCACCGAAATGATCCCGGCGGTGATGCCGACCAAGGTGCCGAACCTGTTGGTCAACGGCTCCAGCGGCATTGCCGTGGGCATGGCCACCAATATTCCTCCGCACAACCTCACGGAAGTGATCAACGGCTGTCTGGCCTTGATCGACAACGGCGAGCTGACGGTCGATGAACTGATGCAGTACATCCCTGGCCCGGACTTCCCAACGGCGGCGATCATCAACGGTCGCGCCGGCATTATCGAGGCGTATCGCACTGGCCGTGGCCGCATCTACATGCGTGCTCGGGCGATTATCGAAGACATCGATAAAGTCGGTGGCCGCCAGCAGATCATCGTCAGCGAGCTGCCGTATCAGCTGAACAAGGCGCGCTTGATCGAGAAGATCGCCGAGCTGGTTAAAGAGAAGAAGCTCGAAGGCATCACTGAGCTGCGCGATGAGTCTGACAAAGACGGTATGCGCATCGTCATCGAGCTGCGTCGTGGCGAAGTACCGGAAGTGGTGCTGAACAACCTCTACGCCCAAACCCAGATGCAGTGCGTGTTCGGCATCAACGTGGTGGCGTTGATCGACGGCCAGCCGAAGGTCCTTAATCTCAAGGACATGCTCGAAGCCTTTATTCTGCACCGCCGTGAAGTGGTCACCCGCCGCACCGTATTCGAGCTGCGCAAGGCCCGTGAGCGTGGCCATATCCTTGAAGGCCAGGCGGTGGCGCTGTCCAACATCGACCCGGTTATCGCCCTGATCAAAGCCTCGCCGACCCCGGCCGAAGCCAAAATCGCGCTGATTGCCACGCCCTGGGAATCCAGTGCGGTGGAAACCATGGTCGAGCGCGCCGGTGCCGACGCCTGCCGCCCGGACGATCTTGATCCGCAATACGGCCTGCGTGACGGCAAGTACTTCCTTTCGCCGGAACAGGCCCAGGCCATCCTTGAGCTGCGTTTACACCGCCTGACCGGTCTTGAGCATGAAAAACTGCTGGCCGAGTACCAGGAAATTCTCACCCAGATCGGCGAGCTGATCCGCATCCTCACCAGCTCCGTGCGCCTGATGGAAGTGATCCGCGAAGAACTGGAAGCAATCAAGGCCGAGTTCGGCGACGCCCGTCGTACCGAGATTCTCGACAATCGTCTGGATCTGAGCCTGGCTGACCTGATCACCGAAGAAGAGCGTGTGGTCACCATCTCTCACACCGGTTATGCCAAGTCGCAACCGTTGACCGCCTACCAGGCCCAGCGTCGCGGCGGTAAAGGTAAATCGGCAACCGGGATCAAGGATGAGGACTACATCGAGCATCTGCTGGTCGCCAATAGCCACGCCACGCTGTTGCTGTTCTCCAGCAAGGGTAAGGTGTACTGGCTGAAGACCTACGAAATTCCGGAAGCCTCGCGCGCCGCCCGTGGTCGTCCGCTGGTCAACCTATTGCCGCTGGACGAAGGCGAGCGCATCACCGCCATGCTGCAGGTCGATCTGGAAGCGCTGCGTCAGCAAGCGCCAGAAGGCGATGAAGCAGACGACATCGAAGGTGTGCTGGTTGAGGCCGAAGAAGTCGAAGAGCTGGCCGAAGGCGATGACGCCGACGATGAAACCCCGGATGAGCCGACCGGTGCCTACATCTTTATGGCCACGGCCAAAGGCACCGTGAAGAAAACCCCGCTGGTGCAGTTCAGCCGTCCGCGTAGTTCGGGCTTGATCGCCCTCAAATTGGATGAAGATGACACCCTGATCTCCGCTGCCGTGACTGACGGTGCGCGCGAGGTGATGATGTTCTCCGACGGCGGCAAGGTGATTCGCTTCAAAGAAAGCAAAGTGCGCACCATGGGCCGTACCGCGCGCGGTGTGCGCGGTATGCGCCTGCCGGAAGGGCAGGAGATTATCTCCATGCTGATTCCGGAAGCAGGTGCGCAGATTTTGACGGCCTCCGAGCGCGGTTACGGCAAGCGCACGGCAATGGAAGAGTTCCCGCGTCGTGGGCGTGGTGGTCAGGGCGTGATCGCCATGGTCAGCAACGAGCGTAACGGCAAGCTGGTGGGTGCGGTGCAGGTGCTTGAAGGTGAAGAAATCATGCTGATTTCTGACCAAGGCACGCTGGTGCGTACTCGCGTCAGTGAGGTCTCCAGCCTTGGCCGTAACACCCAGGGCGTGACCCTGATCAAGCTGGCCAAGGATGAAACCCTGGTGGGCCTTGAGCGTGTGCAGGAGCCTTCGGCGGAAGACGACGAAGAGCTGCTGGACGGTGAAGAGGCTGTTGAAGGCGTGGTCGAGGATGCAAATGCTGCACCTGAGGCCGCTGCTGACGAAAGCCCAATCAGCGAAGAGTAATCGGTCAGGGCGGGTTTCCCCGCCCGTGACGGCGTAGGATTTGGCGGCTGGTTGATAGCCAGCCGCTCACCATTTTTGAGCGAGAGTGGATGTGAGCAAGCGAGCCTTTAACTTCTGCGCCGGCCCAGCCGCGCTTCCTGAAGCTGTTCTGCAGCGCGCCCAAGCGGAACTCCTCGACTGGCAAGGCAAAGGCCTGTCGGTGATGGAGATGAGTCACCGCAGTGAGGAATTCACCGCCATCGCGGAAAAGGCCGAGCAGGACCTGCGCGATCTGATGGCCATTCCGTCCGACTACAAGGTGCTGTTCCTGCAGGGTGGTGCCAGCCAGCAGTTTGCTGAAATTCCGCTTAACCTGCTGCCCGAAGACGGCGTCGCCGACTACATCGACACCGGTATCTGGTCGAAGAAAAGCATCGAAGAAGCCAGCCGCTACGGCAACATCAATGTCGCGGCCAGCGCCAAGGCTTATGACTACTTCGCCATTCCTGGGCAGAACGACTGGCAGCTGTCGAAAGACGCCGCCTACTTGCACTACGCCAGCAACGAAACCATCGGTGGCCTGCAGTTCGACTGGGTTCCTGAGGTCGGTGACGTGCCGCTGGTCGCGGATATGTCCTCTGACATCCTCTCGCGGCCGATCGATGTGTCGAAATTCGGCCTGATCTACGCCGGCGCGCAGAAAAACATCGGCCCCAGCGGCCTGGTGGTAACCATCGTGCGTGAAGATCTGCTTGGCCGTGCCCGCAGCGTCTGCCCGACCATGCTCAACTACAAAGTCGCCGCCGATAACGGCTCGATGTACAACACCCCGGCGACCTTCTCCTGGTACCTGTCCGGCCTGGTGTTCGAGTGGCTGAAAGAGCAGGGCGGCGTAGCCGCTATGGAGCGCATCAACCGCGCCAAGAAAGACCTGCTGTACAAGGCCATCGATACCAGTGATTTCTACAGCAACCCGATTGCCGTAAATGCCCGCTCGTGGATGAACGTGCCGTTCCGCCTGGCTGACGAGAAGCTCGATAAGGCCTTCCTCGCCGGTGCCGATGCCCGTGGCTTGCTCAACCTCAAGGGCCACCGTTCGGTCGGCGGCATGCGCGCCTCCATCTATAACGCGGTGGGCCTGGATGCTGTAGAGGCGCTGGTCGCTTACATGGCTGAGTTCGAAAAGGAGCACGGCTGATGACCGATCAGGTGTCTGAGCAGGAGTTGCAGGCCCTGCGCCTGCGCATCGATAACCTCGATGAAAAAATTCTCGCGCTGATCAGTGATCGCGCCAGCTGCGCCGAAGAAGTCGCGCGGGTCAAAATGAAGGCCCTGCCAGAGGGCGAGAAGCCGGTGTTCTACCGCCCGGAGCGTGAAGCTCAGGTGCTCAAACGCATCATGGAGCGCAATAAAGGCCCGTTGGGTAACGAAGAAATGGCGCGGTTGTTCCGCGAAATCATGTCTTCCTGCCTGGCGCTGGAGAACCCGCTCAAAGTCGCTTACCTCGGCCCAGAGGGTACTTTCTCGCAAGCGGCGGCGATGAAGCACTTTGGTCACGCAGTGATCAGCGTGCCGATGGCGGCGATTGACGAAGTCTTCCGTGAAGTCGCTGCCGGTGCGGTGAATTTCGGCGTGGTACCGGTGGAGAACTCCACCGAAGGCGCGATCAACCACACGCTCGACAGCTTCCTTGAGCACGACATGGTCATCTGTGGCGAAGTCGAGCTGCGTATTCACCACCATCTGCTGGTCGGTGAAACCACCAAAACCGACAAAATCACCCGTATCTATTCCCATGCTCAGTCGCTGGCGCAGTGCCGCAAGTGGCTGGACGCGCATTATCCCAACGTTGAGCGCGTGGCCGTATCGAGCAATGCCGATGCTGCTAAGCGAGTGAAAAGCGAGTGGAACAGCGCGGCGATTGCCGGCGATATGGCGGCAAGCCTGTACGGTCTAAGCAAAATTGCCGAGAAGATTGAGGACCGCCCGGACAACTCCACGCGCTTCTTGATCATTGGTAGCCAGGAAGTGCCGCCGACCGGTGACGACAAGACCTCGGTGATTATTTCCATGAGCAACAAGCCGGGCGCGCTGCATGAGTTGCTGGTGCCGTTCCACAACAACGGCATCGACCTGACGCGCATCGAAACCCGCCCGTCGCGCAGCGGCAAGTGGACCTACGTGTTCTTTATCGACTTCGTCGGCCATCACCGCGACCCGTTGATCAAGGACGTGTTGGAAAAGATCAATCAGGAAGCCGTGGCGCTCAAGGTCCTTGGTTCCTACCCCAAAGCGGTACTTTAAAACTGCTGCGGCAGGTCTCGGGTTTCAAGCTACACGCGCATCGACGCCGGGCTGTACTTGGGGCTTGCGGCTTTAAGCGTGAGGCTTTGTTATGACCGATTTCCTCGCCTTGGCCCAGCCAGGCGTTCAGCAGTTGTCGCCCTATGTGCCAGGCAAGCCGGTGGATGAGCTGGCCCGTGAGTTGGATCTGGACCCGGCCAGCATCGTCAAGTTGGCAAGTAACGAAAACCCACTCGGCCCTAGCCCTAAAGTGCTGGAGGCGATCCGCGCTGAGTTGGCTGAGCTGACCCGTTACCCCGATGGCAACGGCTTCGAGCTGAAAAGCCGTCTGGCTGCGCGCTGCGCTGTGCAGGTTAATCAGGTCACTCTGGGTAACGGCTCCAACGACATTCTCGACCTGGTCGCACGTGCCTACCTGGCGCCGGGTCTGAATGCGGTGTTCAGTCAATACGCCTTTGCCGTCTACCCGATTGCCACCCAGGCTGTTGGCGCGCATGGCAAAGTGGTGCCGGCGCAAGACTACGGCCACGACCTTGAGGCCATGCTCGCCGCGATTGATGAAAACACCCGTGTGGTGTTTATCGCCAACCCAAACAACCCAACCGGCACCTGGTTCGGCCCCGATGCGCTGGAGCGTTTTCTCGCTCGCGTGCCCAGTAATGTGCTGGTGGTGCTGGATGAGGCTTATATCGAGTATGCCGAGGGTGATGAGCTGCCAGACGGCCTCAAGTACCTGGCACGTTATGAGAACCTGCTGGTCTCGCGCACCTTCTCTAAGGCCTATGGCCTTGCGGCGCTGCGTGTTGGCTACGCGCTCAGCTCGGCGCAGATAGCCGATGTGCTCAATCGTGTGCGTCAGCCATTCAACGTCAACAGCCTGGCTTTGGCCGCCGCCTGTGCGGCGCTGGATGATGGCGATTATTTGACGCAAAGCCGTCAGCTCAATGATGCCGGCATGGCGCAGCTGGAAGCTGGCTTGCGCGAGTTGGGGCTGAGCTGGATACCGTCAAAAGGTAATTTTATTGCCGTGGATTTTGCTCGTGACACGGCGGCGATCAATCAGGCGCTGCTACGCGCGGGCGTCATCGTGCGACCAGTGGCCGGTTATGGCATGCCGAACTTCTTGCGGGTATCGATTGGTTTGCCCGCGGAGAACGCCCGCTTCCTTGAGGCGCTGGCTGAGGTGTTGCGCGCGTGAGCGATTTAAACGCGGCTGACACGGCACTGCCATCTGCTGCGCCTAAGCTTGGGCGCCTAGTAGTTATCGGCCTGGGGTTGATTGGTGGCTCCTTTGCCAAGGGCCTGCGCGAGCGCGGCCTGTTCAGTGAGGTGGTGGGGGTCGATTTGGATCCCGAGTCGCAGCGTATGGCAGTCGACTTGGGTGTTGTTGATCGTTGTGAAACCGACCTGGCGGCGGCTTGTCAGGGTGCGGCGGTGATTCAGCTGGCCGTACCGATTTTGGCCATGGAGAAGCTCCTGAGTGAGCTGGCGAAGCTTGACCTGGGCGCTACGGTGCTGACCGATGTTGGCAGTGCCAAGGGCAATGTAGTGCGCGCTGCACGCCTGGCTTTTGCGGGTCGGCCTGTGCGCTTTGTGCCGGGCCATCCGATAGCCGGCTCCGAGCAAAGTGGTGTGGAGGCCGCCAATGTTGAGTTGTTTCGTCGGCATAAGGTGATCCTGACGCCCAGCGAGCAGAGTGATGCGGCCGCGTTGGCGTTGGTCGATGGCTTGTGGCGCGAGCTCGGCGCGGATGTCGAGCATATGGAAGTCGAGCATCATGATCAGGTGCTCGCTGCGACCAGTCACCTGCCGCACCTGCTGGCCTTTACGCTGGTGGACTCGCTGGCCAAGCGCAGTGAGAACCTGGAGATTTTTCGTTACGCTGCCGGTGGTTTTCGCGACTTCACGCGCATTGCCGGCAGTGATCCAGTCATGTGGCATGACATCTTTCTCGCCAATCGCGAGGCGGTGCTGCGCACGCTGGACGTATTTCGCGACGACCTCGACGCCTTGCGCGACGCGGTTGACGCTGGGGACGGGCACCAATTGCTGGGCGTATTTACGCGCGCCCGCGTGGCCCGTGAGCATTTCGGCAAAATTCTCGCCCGTAGGGCCTATGTGGACGCTATGCACTCGAACGATCTGATTTTTCTGGCTAACCCTGGCGGCAAACTCTCTGGGCGAATTCGTGTGCCGGGTGATAAATCCATCTCGCACCGCTCGATCATGCTCGGTTCACTGGCTGAAGGGGTGACTGAGGTTGAGGGCTTCCTTGAGGGTGAGGATGCGCTGGCAACCATTCAGGCGTTCCGTGATATGGGCGTGGTCATCGAAGGGCCGCACCATGGCCGCGTCACCGTGCACGGTGTTGGTTTGCATGGCTTGAAGGCGCCGCCTGGGCCGATATACCTGGGTAACTCGGGCACCTCGATGCGCTTGCTGGCGGGCCTGCTGGCGGCGCAGCCCTTCGATACCACCCTGACCGGTGATGCCTCGCTGTCCAAGCGCCCGATGAATCGCGTGGCCAAGCCATTACGTGCCATGGGTGCGATTATTGAAACCGGGCCTGAGGGGCGTCCGCCGCTGACGATTCGTGCGGGGGCGCGCCTGGGCGGCATGACCTATGAAATGCCGATGGCCAGTGCGCAAGTCAAATCCTGCATGTTGTTGGCGGGTTTGTATGCGGCGGGTTCGACCACGGTGATCGAGCCGGCGCCGACCCGTGACCATACCGAGCGCATGCTGCGCGGCTTCGGCTATCCGGTAATGGTTGAAGGTAATACTGCAACTGTGGAGTCCGGCCACAAGCTCACCGCGACCCATATTGAAGTGCCGGCAGATATCTCTTCGGCCGCGTTCTTCCTAGTGGCCGGCAGCATCGCCGAAGACTCCGAGCTGGTGCTTGAGCATGTTGGGATCAACCCGACCCGTACCGGGGTCATCGATATCCTCAAATTGATGGGCGGCGACATTACCCTGGAAAACCAGCGTGAAGTCGGCGGCGAGCCGGTGGCAGACATTCGTGTACGCAGCGCCAAGCTCAAGGGTATTGATATTCCGGAAGACTTGGTGCCGCTGGCCATCGATGAATTCCCGGTGCTGTTTGTTGCTGCCGCGGTGGCCGAAGGGCGGACTGTGCTGCGTGGCGCTGAAGAACTACGCGTCAAAGAGTCTGACCGTATTCAGGTTATGGCTGATGGTTTGGCGGCGCTTGGCGTCAAGGTTGAGCCTACCTCGGATGGCATCATTATCGACGGCGGCAGCATCGGTGGTGGTGAGGTCTGGGCGCACGGTGATCACCGTATCGCCATGTCGTTTAGCGTGGCGTCACTGCGCGCGACGGCACCAATCCGCATTCACGACTGCGCTAACGTGGCCACCTCGTTCCCTAACTTCCTGGCGCTGTCGGCCCAGGTGGGTATCCGTGTCGTCGAGGAGGGTAAGGCATGATCGTCGCACCGGTTATCACCATCGATGGACCGAGCGGTTCTGGCAAAGGTACGGTTGCTGGCTTGTTGGCTAAGAAGTTGGGCTGGAATCTACTGGATTCGGGCGCGCTCTACCGTTTGCTGGCATTCGCAGCGGGCAATCACGGCGTCGACCTGACCAATGAAGAAGCCATGAAGCTGCTTGCCGCTCATCTGGATGTGCAATTTATTGCTGCCGGTGATGGCCATGGTCAGCGCATTATTCTTGAAGGCGATGAGGTCACCGACCTGATTCGTAATGAGCAAGTCGGTGCCGGCGCGTCGCTGGTCGCCTCGTTGCCGGCTGTGCGTGATGCGCTGCTGCAACGCCAGCAAGCGTTTCAGGAGATGCCCGGGCTGATCGCCGATGGTCGCGACATGGGTACAGTGGTGTTTCCCGATGCGCCGCTAAAGGTTTTTCTCACCGCCAGCGCCGAGGAGCGTGCCCGGCGGCGCTACTTGCAGTTGAAGGCCAAAGGCGATGATGTTAATCTCGCGAGTCTTCTTGATGAGATTCAGGCGCGCGATGAGCGCGATACTCAGCGTGCAGTGGCCCCACTCAAGCCGGCGGCCGATGCCATTCAGCTGGATTCCACTGAACTCTCGATTGAACAAGTGCTTGAACGAATCCTCAGCGAAGTCGCCACTCGCGATCTCGCTGGATGACCAGAGCCACAGCTGCTTAAGCTGACCGGCTCGCCAAGGAAGCTTACGGGAACCCAGTCCTCGACCCGCTCGCTTCTTTTTATATAAACGTACCCACATTGTCTGGAGTGTGGTTTGGGCGGATTCCCTGCCCTGAATCAACAGGAATTAAAATGAGCGAAAGCTTTGCTGAACTGTTTGAAGAAAGCCTAAAAACCCTGAACCTTCAGGCTGGCTCGATCATCACCGCTATCATCGTCGACATCGATTACCAAGCTGGTTGGGTAACCGTTCACGCTGGTTTGAAGTCGGAAGGCCTCATCCCGCTGGAGCAGTTCCACAACGACGCTGGCGAGTTGACTATCAAGGTCGGTGACGAAGTTCACGTAGCGCTGGACGCGGTTGAAGATGGCTTTGGTGAAACCAAGCTGTCCCGTGAGAAAGCCAAGCGTGCCGAGTGCTGGATCGTTCTGGAAGCAGCTTTCGCCGCTGAGGAAGTGGTTACGGGCGTTATTAACGGTAAGGTTAAGGGCGGCTTCACTGTCGACGTTAACGGCATCCGTGCGTTCCTGCCAGGTTCCTTGGTCGATGTCCGTCCGGTGCGTGATACCACTCACCTGGAAGGCAAAGAACTCGAATTCAAAGTCATCAAGCTGGACCAGAAGCGCAACAACGTTGTCGTTTCCCGTCGCAGCGTCCTCGAAGCTGAGAACTCCGCAGAGCGCGAAGCACTGCTGGAATCCCTGCAGGAAGGTCAGCAAGTCAAAGGTATAGTCAAGAACCTCACCGACTACGGCGCGTTCGTGGATCTGGGTGGCGTCGACGGCCTGCTGCACATCACCGACATGGCTTGGAAGCGCATCAAGCATCCGTCGGAAATCGTCAACGTTGGCGATGAAATCGACGTTAAAATCCTCAAGTACGATCGCGAGCGCAACCGTGTTTCCCTCGGCCTTAAGCAGCTGGGCGAAGATCCATGGGTTGCCATCAAGGCGCGTTACCCGCAGGACACCCGTGTCACTGCGCGCGTAACCAACCTGACCGACTACGGCTGCTTCGCAGAGCTGGAAGAAGGCGTGGAAGGCCTGGTGCACGTATCCGAAATGGATTGGACCAACAAAAACATCCATCCTTCGAAAGTCGTTAACGTCGGCGACGAAGTGGAAGTTATGGTTCTGGATATCGACGAAGAGCGTCGTCGTATCTCCCTCGGCATCAAGCAGTGCAAAACTAACCCGTGGGAAGATTTCTCCGGTCAGTTCAACAAGGGCGACAAAATCTCCGGCACCATCAAGTCGATCACCGATTTCGGTATCTTCATTGGTCTGGATGGCGGCATCGACGGCCTCGTTCACCTGTCCGACATCTCCTGGAACGAAGTAGGCGAAGAAGCTGTACGCCGCTTCAAGAAGGGCGACGAGCTGGAAACCGTTATCCTCTCCGTTGATCCGGAGCGTGAGCGCATTTCCCTCGGCATCAAGCAGCTGGAAGAAGATCCGTTCTCCGACTACGTTGCTGTTAACGATAAAGGCACCATCGTGCGCGGTATCGTTAAAGAAGTTGACGCTAAGGGCGCAATCATCACCCTGGCTGAAGGCATCGAAGCCACACTGAAAGCCTCCGAAATCAGCCGTGACCGTGTTGAAGACGCGCGCAACGTTCTGAAAGAAGGCGAAGAAGTAGAAGCTAAGATCATCAGCGTTGACCGTAAGAGCCGCGTAATCAGCTTGTCGGTCAAGTCGAAAGACGTTGAAGACGAAAAAGAAGCAATCCAGAGCCTGCGCGACAAGCCAGCTACCTCTGACATTGCTGCGGGCCCGACCACCCTTGGTGATCTGCTCCGCGCACAAATGGAAAAGCAGAACTAAGTTCAGCTAATCCAGAAAAAGGGCGACTTCGGTCGCCCTTTTTTGTGGTGCGCCAGGCATGGCGCGTTGCGCGTAAGCGCAACCAGCTGGCTGTGGTGGCCACGCTGGTGACTTGGAGGTGA
>NZ_JAPPVG010000015.1:0-77185 GCF_028680365.1 Pseudomonas sp. MIL19
CGAATCGTGTTGCGCGCCAACCCGGTGCGCTTGGCTATCTCATGCAGCGACAGCTTGTCGCGGAAATACATCCGGCGGATTTTGCCCATCATTTCCATACTGATCACCCTGTGTTCTCCTGCTCAAAAATTGAGCAGAAGCAGTTGAACACCTGGGTCAGTTTTCAGTCGGCAGAACAGCCTCTACTGGGTCAGTTTTCGGTCAGCGGCAACAAGCCTGACAAGCCGTTGTGATCAATCTCCTGCATCAGCGCCAACAAGCGGCCGATTTCACCCTGAGGGAACCCTTCGCGGGCGAACCAGTTAAGGTAATTACCAGGCAGGTCGGCGAGTAAGCGGCCTTTGTATTTGCCGAAGGGCATTTCACGGGTTACCAGCAACAGCAGATCTTCGGGCTTCATCAGTCACTCGCGAGGTGGCATGTGCGCACTCTGGTTGGGCGCGCATCAGGCCGCAAATTATGCCGTTCGGCTTAGACCCAGGCCAGCGCCTACGCCAGTGGCGCAAACTCGGGTAAGCTGCGCGCCCGTGTTTATCGACCCAAGGTTTGCCCCAGCATGATTATCAAGGCACTGCGCATCGGCCTCGGCCAGTTGATCATCTTCTTCGACTGGATCAGCCGTCCAGCCAAGCTCAAACGCACGCCAGAGGCTCAAGCGGCAGTTGAACAAAGCGCCGCCAATCTGGCGTTGTATCAATTCCATGCCTGCCCGTTCTGCGTAAAAACCCGCCGCACCCTGCACACACTCAATGTGCCGGTTGCTCTGCGTGACGCGAAGAACGACGCCCAAGCGCGCAGCGACCTGGAACAGCAAGGCGGCAAGATCAAAGTGCCGTGCCTGCGTATCGAAGAGAACGGCCAGAGCACCTGGCTGTACGAGTCCAAGGCAATCATCGCCTACCTTAACGAGCGCTTCGCCGCTGTCTGATCAGGTAATCGGGGCCGCAACGGCCCCGATTAATCCATTAAGGCTGCACAGCCTGTAACTCGCTTGCAACGAACTGGCTGCCCTGCTGCTGCGCAACAAAACTCACCTTGTCGCCGACCTTGAGCCCCTCAAGCTGAGCGGCGTCCTGCACCTTAAACACCATGGTCATCGGCGGCATGCCCAGGTTGGCCAGTGGGCCGTGGCGCAGCGTCACCTTCTGGTTGGCCGTATCAATTTTGCGTACTTCACCTTGGCTGGTGGCCGCCGCACTGCTAGTGGCGGGCGCGTCAGCTTGCTCGCTGGCCATGACAGGGCCGGCCAACAGGCTGGTTAGGGCGATAACACTGAGTCGTTTTTTCATCGTTAATCCTCTTGCTTGGTTAAAGGTTTATTCGGCCAACACGCGAATCTTGCCGACCATGCCAGCCTGGTAATGGCCGGCGATCAGGCAGGCGAAATCAAACTCACCGGCACGATTAAAGGTCCAGATGATTTCCCCGCCCTGGCCCGGCCCAACGTGGGCCATGTAAGGCTCGTCGTGCTGCATACCGGGAAATTTGGCCATCATCGCGGCGTGCGCATCCAGATCGGCCTGAGTGCCGAGCACAAACTCGTGCATTAACTGGCCCTCGTTGCGGTGCACAAAGCGGATGGTTTCGCCTTGTTTGATCTGCAACTGATCAGGGCTAAAGCGCATCTGATCGCTCATGCCAATCTTGATGGTGCGCGTGACCTGCTCACGATCACCGGCAATGCCCCAGGGCTTTTGCTCCTTAACCACCATCATGCTGTGCTGCATAGCATGCTGGTCGCTGTGAGCCAGCACCGCGCCACTGGCCAGTAAGCCAATCAGAGCCAGCGCCAAGGACAAAGGTTTTATCTGCTGCATTAATCCACTTCCTCTTAAGTACGAATTCGACTGGGCGCGGCTAAAGCAGTACACCGCCCGGCCCCGCCCACAAACTTTTGCGTCTCAATGTTCGGCATGGCTGCCGGGCTTACGCACCTGTACTTCAACCGGCTCAGCGAGCGGCTGTTTAAGCGGCATCGACTGCCCACCTGCGGCGGTTGAGCGCGCCGGTTTGGCCACCTCACCGGTCCACTCATACGCCACGCTGCCGGCGGGGTGTTTGAACCAGCCAGGGTCGCGGTAATCACCGGCCGGTTGGTCTTTGCGCACCTTAAGCATGGTGAACATGCCGCCCATTTCCACCGAACCGAAGGGGCCGTCACCGGTCATCATCGGCGCGGTGTTGGCCGGCAGCGGCATCTGCATTTCCGCCATATCAGCCATGCCGCGCTCACCCATCACCATGTAGTCAGGGATGATTTTGGCGATCTTGCGTGTCATTTCACGGTGGTCCACACCAATCAGCGTCGGCACGTCATGGCCCATGGCGTTCATGGTGTGGTGGCTCTTGTGACAATGAAACGCCCAGTCGCCCTCCTCGTCGGCGAGAAACTCGACCTGACGCATTTGCCCCACAGCGATGTCGGTGGTGACCTCCGGCCAACGCGCGCCCACAGGTGTCGGCCCACCATCGGTGCCGGTCACCTCGAACTCGTGGCCATGCAAATGGATGGGGTGATTGGTCATGGTCAGATTGCCGACACGCAGGCGCACCTTGTCGTTCTGCCGCACCACCAGCGGATCAATGCCGGGAAAAATGCGGCTGTTAAAGGTCCACAGGTTGAAGTCGAGCATGGTCATGATTTTTGGCGTGTAAGCGCCCGGCTCGATGTCATAGGCATTGAGCAAAAAGCAGAAATCCCGATCCACTTCGCTGATCAGCGGGTGATGGCCCTTGGGGTGGGTGACCCAAAAGCCCATCATGCCCATGGCCATTTGGGTCATTTCGTCGGCATGCGGGTGGTACATAAAGGTGCCGGGGCGGCGTGCTTCGAACTCGTAAACGAAGGTTTTCCCCACCGGAATCGCTGGCTGGGTCAAACCCGATACGCCGTCCATGCCATTGGGCAGACGCTGGCCATGCCAGTGGATGCTGGTGTGCTCGGGCAATTTGTTGGTGACGAAGATGCGCACCCGATCGCCCTCCACCACTTCAATAGTCGGTCCCGGCGATTGGCCGTTGTAGCCCCATAAATGGGCTTTGTAGCCGGGTGCCAACTCGCGCACCACAGGCTCGGCGACCAGGTGGAACTCCTTAACGCCGTTGTTCATGCGCCAAGGCAGCGTCCAGCCATTGAGGGTGACCACCGGGTTGTAAGGACGACCGTTTTGCGGTTGCAGCGGCGGCATGGTGTCGGCGCTGCTTTGCGAGACCGCCTCGGGAATGCTCGCCAGTGACACCCGGCTAACCGCCGTGGTGGCGACAGCGGCGGTAATGGCGCTGGCACCGAGGAAAAAATCACGTCGTGAAACCATGGGAATAAGTCCTTAATCAGTGCCCAGCGGGCTCGTCGGCAACGGCTGTGGTCGCCACAGTGGAGGGCAAGCTCGGCGCACCCTGCATGGCCATCTGCAAATCTGCGTTGACGATCCAGAAGTCGCGCTGCGCCTGCAGGTAACCATCGACCGCGAGGATCTGCTTGCGCGCATCAGCCAGTAGCTCAAAGGTGCTGATAAACATGCCGTTGTATTGCAGGACGTTTTCCTCGGCGATGCGCGCACGCAGCGGGAGCACCTCGTCGCGGTAATGCCGGGCAATGTCATGGCTGGCCTGGTAACCCAGATAAGCCTCGCGCACTTGCGAGCGCGCATTGATTGCCGTCTCGGCAGCACGGTTGAGCATTTGCCGGTACTGCGCCTCGGCCTTGGCCACCTTGGCCCCACTCCAGTCGAATAGCGGCAACTCGACGCTGATCTCGTAGCCACGCTGAGTCGGCTCCTGATTGGAGCGGTTATTCACCACACCCAGCTCCAGCACATTGATAAAGCGCGTGGTTTTGCTCAGCCCCAAGTTGCTGGCCAGACGCTCAGCATCCAGGCGCACGGCCTGAATATCCAAGCGCTGACTCATGGCCAGGCGCTCAACATCGGGCAATGGCTCGGCCGTTGCCGGCAATTCCGGCAGGCGTTCAGGTAAGCGAAAGTCGAGCTGCTCGCCCCACAACCCGAGCAAGCGGGTTAACTGCTCGCGCGTCTGCACCCGCGCCTGCTCGGCGCGGATCAGGTTAAGCCCGGCATCGGCATAGAAGCTTTGCTCCTGCGCCTGCTGCAGCAGGCTGTAATTGCCCACTGCCACCAAGCGCCGCACCAGCTCGGCACCCGCCTCCGCGGAGTCCACCACCTGCTGCATAAAACCCAGGCTTTCCTGCGCAGCCACCGCGCGGTACCAGGCTTTGCGCGTTTGCGTGGCCAACTCGAACAGTGCCAGGCTGGTCTGGCGTTGCATCTGTTCGAAGCGCTTGGCTTCCATACCCGAGGTCAGCGGCATGGCAATCAAGCGTGCCAGGTTGATATGCAACCCGCGCTCGTACTCCACCTCGCTGCCTTTTTCCAAGCGCCCGAAGGAGAAGCCAGGGTTAGGGATACGCCCCACCTGCACCCGCTCCGCTTCGCTAATACCCAGCGCATCGAAACTCGCCTGCAGGCCACGATTATTCAACAAGGCAACCTGCACCGCCGCCTCGACGCTAAGCGGCTGCGCGAGTAACTCACTCACCCGTTCGGCGACCTGGCTGCGTTGCTCGGGGGTTTTCACCCACGTCACCTGCTTGTCCAGTTGCTGGCCTGCCTGCTCGACTGCCGTGAAGCCACCATCCGGGGTAAAGCTTGCGCAACCACCGAGCAGCACAACAACGGCGCACAGCCCAGCCCGCACAACCTGTGAAAAATCACTCATGGGACATTCCTCCATGCTGGCTATGCGGGTTAGTCGCCGCTGGCTCAGCAGATGGCATGGCCGCGTTGTCGGCGGGCTGCTCCCAAGGCTCCTGCGCATAGGTACGCCAGCCGCCGATGCGAGCAACCCGCTCATTGGCCTCGGGCCAGTCACTCAGCGGTTGCTCACTAAAACCCTGGTAGGCCTTGAGCGGTGATTGATAGTGCAAGGCCGGTGTGACGGCCTCGCCATTGAGCGGGTCGGGCAGCTCAGCCCAGCTGCGCAGTGGCAGCATCAGCAACGCCAAGCAGATCAACGCCTGCCGGCGAATTAAGGGAAAACGCATCATCAAATACTCTCGCGTGCAACGGCGCGCCTGCGCAGAACAGGCGAACACCGGCGAATAGCTCAATACGCGTCGTACGGGCCATAGCAATCGCTACAGCGGGCAGATCAACGCGCGGTTTGGCTTAGGCGAGAAACAGGCGTGGGGGCCTATCGGGGGTTTCGGCGATAAAACCGACAAACTGCTGCAGACGAGCCAAGGACGGCTCAGCGGCATGTTGCGGCGGACTGGTGACGACAACGGCGCTCAACGCCACCGCACCGACACAAAAAGCGCAGAGGCTGCACAGACTGTTATCGCTGGTGGGGGCAGTATTACTGGTCTGGTCGTTGGTGTGATGCGCGCGGGTGGCAGAGGCCTCAGTAGCCTGAGTCATCTGCATCGCGCCCGGATGATGCGCAGCCATTTGCGGATCAACCTGGCCGGCTGCGCCGCTCTGCTGCGAAACCGCACATAACTGCATGCTTATGGCGGCCATGCTCTGCGCCGGGAGGGCGAGCATTAGCATCCAGATCAGGGCAGTACGCAGGGTTTTGGACATGGTGCGAGGTGGTCTTCAGCACAGGTGGTGAAGCGGATTATCCACCCAATGCATGATTTGTCTATGCCTCATATGGGCAAACGCCCACCCAGCTGGCTATGATCGGGCCATGACCAGCACCCCTCCGCTGCGCCAACCCTGCCCTCCCGGCGTCTGCGACTGCGGCCGCGAGCAGCTGTTGGATACATTAGGCAACGACTTGCGCATCCTGCTGCTGACCCGCGCAGAAGAAAAGCGCCTGTTTGAGCGGCTGGAAAACCTTGAAAGCCTGAGCGACCTGGAAAAGATGCAACGGCGGCTGCACGAACAACTCGGCATCCACCTGACAGTTGCACCGGGCTTTAACGAAGTACGCAGCATGCGCGGTATCGGCATCCATATCGCCGAGCTTCCAGGCCTGTGCCGCAAAACCCGCCAGGCCATCCCCACCGCCATCCGCCGCGGCCTGGAAAAACGCCCGGAAATTGCCTACAGCCTGCTCAACGCCCACGACCTGTTTCGCGACATTTGACCGCCTGCGCAAGAGCACGGCAGCGGCGACTCGTGCAGCTGTGTTTAACCGACGGTTCAACGCCGCTGTCGGTCTTATTTTTTAAGCGCGAGCGCCTGGAGTGCCGCGCGCATTCTTCTGCTGCAGGATCATCGACGCTTCGTTATAGGCATGCTGGAAGGTGTCGCCGCCGATCCACTCAACTGCCGTGTCTTCGTCTTCATCATGGAAGATCCCGCGATAGGTGATCAGCAGGCCCATCATAAAGTCGGTGGCGGCGTCTTCCGTTTCCTCAGCGACCACCAGCTCCAACACCGGGTATTGCAGGAACACCAAGCACATCGCCAGCAGGCTGATGCCTTCGGCGGCTTTCATCGTTTGGAACAGATCGTCGAAGTGCGCCGGGTCGAAGCCGTTCTCTTCGATGTCTTTGAAGTCGAAGGTGCTGAGGTCAATTTCGACATCATCGAACGGCTCGTTGATCAACGGATTGGCCAGCAGCGGATGCACCACATGGGCTTTGGACTGGCCCGAACGGTTCTGTTTAGCCTTGGCTTTAGCCCGCCGGGCACGTTTTTGCTGTTTATCTGGGGAAGCCATGGAGGCGAGGTCCTTGTACGGTGCAGCCATTGTTATGGCCCGGGGTAATCGGGCGCACAGTGTATTCAATCTTGGCGCGGGCGACGGGCAAAACGCATGGATTTATTTTCCGCGCTGAACCTGCGTAGCCGCCCCAAAGCCCAGCACAGTTACAGAGCCAGCCAATCGATGCGGTCGGGGCGTTTATCAATCAGCGGCTCATGCACGCGGCAATCCGGGGGCCTGAGCGAATGCCTCGGCAAGATAATCGATCATCAGGCGCACCTTGGCCGGCGGGCGACGGTCCTGCGGATAAACGGCATAAATCCCCCCAGGGGCATAAGGCGGATGGTCGAGCGGCAGGGCAATCAGTTGGCCGTGCTGTAGCGCGTCGGCCACGATAAAGTCCGGCTGATAAATCACCCCTTGGCCCGCCACCGCAGCGGCCAGCAGCACGTCGCCATTATTGGCAGCAAGATCACCCCTGATCGCCACGCGCACACTGCCATCGTGACCAAACGCCCATTCTTTGCCACCGGCCCAGGACGACAGGGTGTAACCCAGGCAATTATGCTGGGCCAGCTCGGCCACGCGGCGGGGCACGCCGTGGTCGTCGAGATAACGCGGCGCGGCACAAACCAACATCGCGCAATCACCCAACTTGCGTGCCCGCAATGGGCTGTCGGCCAATCGGCCGATACGCACGGCCAGGTCCCAGCCGCCATCAACCAGGTCTACCCGGCTGTCGGTCAGCCCCAGCTCGATATTCAGCGCCGGATGCCGCCGGTTAAAGGCCGGCAGCAACGGCGCGATGAAACGACTCCCGAACGACAGCGGCAGGCTCATGCGCAGCAAGCCGCGGGCCTCGACCCGTTGCGAGGCGACGCTGGCTTCGGCTTCGTCGATCTCGGGCAAAATGCGCAGGCAAGCCTCCAGGTAATCACCGCCGGCCTCGGTCAGGCTCAGGCGACGCGTGGTCCGGTGCAGCAGTTTGACCCCCAAGTGATCTTCTAGGGCATCCACATGTTTGGTGGCCATCGCCGGCGATATCCCCATCTGCCGGCCCGCAGCCGAAAAGCTGCCGGCGCTAATTGTCCGAACGAAGATGCGCATGCCAGTGACACGGTCGAGCATGTCTATTTCCTCCTATTAGCAGGAAGTGAACGCATTATTTGATGGATTATCAATGTAAATGATTCAAGCGATACTCTCTGCACCTGAATTAACCGTGCGGTAAGTGACCATGACCACTCACAACAACACCCGGATGCCGACGCTGTTCGTGCCCCATGGTGCGGGGCCTTGCTTCTTTATGGACTGGAGCCCGCCCACCGCATGGAACTGCATGGCCGACTTTCTGAAAAACCTGGCCGCCACCCTGCCCGCGCGCCCTACGGCCATCGTGATGGTCTCGGCTCACTGGCTGGAGCCGACATTCAGCGTGACCAGCGGCGCACAACCGGCACTGATTTACGACTACAACGGCTTCCCTGAGCATACCTACGAGCTGACCTACCCGGCCCCCGGTGCGCCCAACTTAGCGGCGCGTATCAGTGAGCTGCTCGGCCAGGCGCACCTGCCCGCGCAACAGCACCCCACGCGGGGCTTCGATCACGGCATGTTCATCCCGCTCAAATTGATGTTCCCGGGTGCCGACATTCCCGTGGTGCAACTGTCCCTGCGCCATGATTTAGACCCGCAAGTGCATCTGCACGCCGGACGCGCGCTGGCCTCGTTGCGCGACGAAGGCGTGCTGATCGTCGGCAGCGGCATGAGCTTCCACAACATGCGCGGTTATGGCGACCCACGTTTCGGGCCGATTTCCGAGACCTTCGACCGCTGGCTGGTCCAAGCGGTTGAGTCCCCGCCGTTGCAACGCGAGCAAGCACTGGTCGACTGGGCACAAGCGCCCTCGGCGCGGTTGTGCCATCCGCCGCGTGCCGAGGAGCACCTTTTGCCGCTGATGCTGGCGGCAGGCGCGGCCGGTGACGACGCCGGCCACTGCATCTTCACCGACCACGTGATGGAAACCGCACTGTCGGCCTTCCGTTTTGGCTAGTTTCAACAGGAGTTACCCATGATCATCAACCTTTCCGGCAAAACCGCGATTGTCACCGGCTCCACAGGGGGGATCGGCCTGGCCATTGCCAAGGGGCTGGCCGAAGCTGGCGCGAGCGTCGTCATCTGTGGCCGCCAACAGGACCACGTCGATGCCGCGCTGAACCAGCTACGCCCTACCCAGGCCGGCGCTCAAGCGCGCGGCGTGGTCGCCGACCTGGGCACCGCAGAGGGCTGCCAGGCGCTGATCCGTGCCGAGCCGCAGGCCGACATCCTGGTCAATAATTTGGGGGTTTACGGCGCCAAAGCGTTCTTCGACATCAGCGACGAGGACTGGGAGGATATCTTCCAGATCAACGTGCTGAGCGGCGTGCGTTTGGCCCGCCATTACGCCCTGGGCATGCAAGCGCGCGGCTGGGGGCGGATTCAGTTCATCTCCAGCGAATCCGCGCTAAACATTCCCAGCGAAATGCTCCACTACGGCGTCAGCAAGGCCGCCCTGCAAGGCCTTTCGCGCGGCCTGGCCAAGGTATTGGCCGGCAGCGGCGTGACCGTCAACACCATCCTGCCGGGGCCAACCCGTACCGAGGGCGCTATCGCCTTTATCGAAAACATGGCGCGCGAGCGCGGCGTGTCTGCGACAGAAATGGAAGCGCTGTTCCTCGTCGAAAATCGCCCATCGAGCCTGATCCGCCGCTTTGCCAGCCCCGAGGAAGTCGCCAACCTCTGCGTCTATGCCGCCTCGCCCCAGGCCAGCGCGACGACGGGTTCAGCCTTGCGGGTCGAAGGCGGTATCGTCGAAAGCATTGCCTGACATTCGCTCGCCTTCGTCGCGCAGCCGCCGACGAGGGCGAACCTAGAGGAGCTTTAGCATGTTGAGTTCTACTGCACAGATCACCACAAACAATCCGCAACGACTGATCACCCGCCTGTGTAAGCACTGGAGCCACAAGTTCCCGGTCAGCTTTGACGAGCAGCGCGGTGAAATTCAGCTTGGCCTGGGCCCCTGCGTGCTTGAAGCCCAGCAAGGCAGCTTGCATGTGCGCGTGCAGGCCGCTGACAGCGAGCAACTTTTGCGCCTGCAAACAATCGTAGGTGAGCATTTACAACGCATGGCGGACGCGCCGTTACCCGAATTTACCTGGGACCGGCAGGCGCCGTGACCTTACCCGTAGTACAAGGAGAGCAACATGAATGATTCAGCCCAGCGTTATGGCGGTATTTCTCGGCTTTTGCATTGGGCCATGGCCCTGTTGATCGGCTGGCAACTGCTCAAATTGGGCGACCGCATTAATGATGGTGAACATTGGATCGGCCAGACCCTGGTGCCCTGGCATGTTTCCATCGGCAGCCTGCTGCTGATACTGATCGGAGTGCGCTTGCTCTGGGCGCTGAGCCAGCGGCAACAACGTCCGCAGCCTGTCGGCCCAACTGCGCCGCTGGTCAAAGCCGGGCATGGCCTGCTCTATGCCAGCATGCTGCTGATGCCCCTCACCGGCCTGTGTGTGATGCTCGGCAACGGTTACGGCCTAAAGGTCTTTGGCGTACAACTGCTCGCCAAAACCGGCCTGAAAACCGACTGGCTGATCAGCCTCGGCAACCTGCACTCGCCACTGGCTTGGCTGTTGCTGGCACTGGTGGTGGGTCATATAGGTGCGGCGCTGTTTCACCACTTCATCAAGAAGGATGACACGCTCAAACGCATGGCCGGCTAAGCCAGCCAACACGCTTTTTGCGGGGCAGATAGCGGTTCAATACGTGAATGGTTGAGTGATGGTGAGCGCAGGGGTAACCCTAGGCGCTCACCATCAACAGTCGCTGAAGTGAAACCAGAGCGTGTAACCGCCCAAATAAACCCTGCTATGGGTTCCAAGAATCTCAGCGCAAGGAGCGACAAGCTCAACGCAACGCCGAACTCATGCGGCTAACCGGGCGTTTGATGCCCGCCCCCAAGACCATCACCAGCTTTCGACAAAACAGCAGCAACGCTATCGCGACGTCTGCCGTCAGTTGGTTTTAATCTGCCAGCCGTTGGGTATCCGCTCGCCATCGATGGCAGCGTGATCTGCGCAAGCGTGGTCTTGTAAAGAACATCACGAGAAACACGTCCCCCACACCCTCGCGCACTCTCTTTCGATTTTTGCTGTTTCAGCCGCAGTCTTTATGGCCGTATTCGGTTCGCCCTTACGACTTTGCCGGCGTGCACCCGATCGCCCGCTCGATATTGTGTTTGCACGCCAGCAGCGCCTGTTGGAATTGTTCGCTGCGCGACACCATGCGCGTCGAGGGGGCGACTATGGCAATGGTGTAGCGCCCCAGATAGGTATCCAGCAACACGGCAAAGGAACACAGCCCCTCGATGTACTCGCCCCGGTCAACCGCGAGCCCGCATGCCTTGATCTCCACCAGTTGCTCAAACAGCGCCTCGCGCGTCAGGGTCAAGGGGGTGAACACGGGCAAGGGATCGGGCAGTAAGGCGCGCACCGCCTCTTCGCTTAACTCGGCCAGCAATAGCTTGCCACTGGCGGTGGCGGTCGCTGGCGCGTTGATGCCGATGGGGAAGACCACGCGCAATTCGCGCTCGGCAACGATGCGATCCAGCACATAGGTTTTATCGCCGGCCAACGAAGACAGGCAAGTCGACTCCTGGAGCTGTTCCGAGAGCGCGATCAGGTGGGGCCTGACCAGCGAAATGATGTCCGTCTGCGCCTGATTGATCAGTTGTCCGAGCGCAGGACCGAGGCGAAAGCCGCCGCCAGGCCCCAACGCTTCGACGAGTAGCTCCTCTTCCAGGGCATTGATGATGCGCTGCACCGTCGAGCGCGGCAGGTCGACGACCTGAGCGATGGCGGCGAGGCTCAACCCTTGCGGGTGGTTGCCCAGGGCTCGCATCACGGCAGCCGCTCGGGCAATCACTTGAATGCCGACGTGCTTGCCGCCTTCGCTGGCTTGGTCAGTTTGCGTCATTGGGTCCTCTCTTATTCTGTGCCTACGCGCCATGCGTGCCGCCGCCATTGTCCAGCGGACCTGCCGTAGATGCCAGCTACAACGCTGACCGGCATCCCGACTGCCACACCTATACCGGACAGTAAGGGCGTACTTGCTCGACACCAGCCAGTTTTACCTTGATTGGGATTAACCGCATAGTGATACACTAAACCATATTGCGATACATGACCTTTGTGCGTTCCAAGGAGATAAACAGGTGAAACACTCAAAAGCACTGCGTGCGCGGCAGATACTTCCCCTGACGGCCCTGCTGCTGTTGGCCGGCTGCTCGGAAGGTGAACCGGTGGCCAGTGCCCCGCCAGCGCCTGAGGTTGGCGTGTATACCCTGCAGGCAAAGCCGCTGACCCTGACGACTGATTTACCGGGCCGGACCTCGGCCTACCGTATCGCCGAAGTTCGCCCGCAAGTCGCCGGTATCGTGCAGCAGCGCCTGTTCACCGAAGGCTCCGAGGTCAAGAAAGGCCAGCAGCTCTACCAGATCGACCCGCGCACCTATGAGGCCGTATTGTCTAGAGCAGAGGCCAACCTGGTGACTGCCCAGAACCTGGCCAGGCGTTACGAGCGCCTGCTCAAGACCAACGCGGTCAGCCGCCAGCAGTACGACGACGCCCTGGCAGCCTGGAAGCAGGCTCAGGCCGTGGCTCAGGTGGCGCGCATCGACGTGCAGTACACCAAGGTGCTGGCGCCGATTTCCGGGCGCATCGGTCGTTCTGCGGTCACCGAGGGCGCACTGGTAACCAACAGCCAGGCCCAGGAACTGTCCACCGTCACCCAACTCGATCCGATCTACGTCGACGTCAACCAGCCGGTCACCAAGCTGCTGGAGTTGCGCCGCGCGCTGGAGTCCGGGCGTTTGCAGCGTTCCGGCGAAGACCAGGCACAGGTCAGCCTGACGCTGGACGACGGCAGCGCTTACCCATTGCCGGGGACCCTGAAGTTCTCCGAAGTCAGCGTTGCCCCCACCACGGGTTCGGTGACCCTGCGCGCCGAGTTCCCCAACCCGGATCGCAAGCTGCTGCCTGGCATGTTTGTGCATGCGCTGCTCCAGGAAGGTACCCAGCAGGATGCGATTCTGGTGCCGCAGCAGGCGGTGAGCCGCGATACCCGTGGCGTACCCAGTGTCTGGGTGGTCAAGCCGGACAACAGCGTCGAGCGCCGTGAAGTCGAAACCCTGCGCACGGTTGGCAACGCCTGGTTGATTGGCAAGGGCGTAGCCGACGGCGAACGCGTGATCACCGAAGGCACCCAGCGCGCTCGCAACGGCATCACGGTCAAGCCGGTAGAGGCAACGAACGTCGAACTGGTTGCCGAGTTCGGCTCGAAATCCACTGCCGCGGCCAACTGAGGAGCTAGAGGTTCATGTCCCGTTTTTTTATTGACCGGCCGATCTTCGCCTGGGTGCTGGCCATCGTCGCCATGCTCGCGGGTGCGTTGTCGCTGGTAAACATGCCCATTAGCCAGTACCCGAATATCGCCGCCCCAGCAGTCGCCATCTCGGCCAACTACCCCGGCGCCTCGGCGCAGACGGTGCAAGACACCGTGGTGCAGGTCATTGAGCAGCAGCTCAGCGGCCTCGACGGTTTCCTCTACATGTCCGCCGAAAGCAGTTCCGACGGTAGCATGAGCATCATTGTGACCTTCGAGCAGGGCACGAATCCGGATATCGCCCAGGTCCAGGTGCAGAACAAACTGCAGCTGGCGACGCCCAGGCTGCCGGAGGAAGTGCAGCGCCAAGGCCTACGGGTGGTGAAGTACCAGAAGAACTTCTTTCTGATCATCGGCCTGCTGGACAACACCGGCAAGCTGGACAACTTCGACCTTGGCAACCTGATTTCTGCGCAGCTGCAGGATCCGATTTCGCGCATCAATGGCGTGGGCGACTTCCAAGTGTTCGGCTCACCGAATGCCATGCGCATCTGGCTCGACCCGGCCAAACTCAATAGCTATCAGCTGACCCCAGGCGATGTGGCTGCGGCTATTCGTGAGCAGAACGTACAGGTGTCGTCTGGCCAGCTCGGCGGCCTGCCGACCCGTCGCGGCGTGCAACTCAACGCCACCGTACTGGGCAAGACCCGCATGACCACGGCGGCGGAGTTCGAGGAAGTGCTCATTAAGGTCAAGGCCGATGGCGCGCAGGTTCGCGTGAAGGACGTGGCCCGCGTCGAGCTGGGTGCCGACAACTTCTCCATTTCCAGCAATTACAACGGCATCCCCTCAGCCGGTCTGGCCTTGCGCTTGGCCAGCGGCGGTAACCTGTTGGAAACCGTGGACGCGGTGAAAGCCGTGATGGAGCAGCAGAAAGCCTATCTGCCGGAAGGCGTCGAGGTGCTCTACCCCTACGACACCACGCCGGTGGTAGAAGCCTCGATCAGTTCAGTGGTCGCCACTATCGTGGAGGCTGTTGTCCTGGTGTTCCTGGTGATGTTCCTGTTCCTGCAGAATTTCCGCGCCACGCTGATTCCGACCCTGGCGGTGCCTGTTGTGCTGCTTGGCGCCTTCGCCTTGCTGCCCTACTTCGGCATCAGCATCAACGTGTTGACCATGTACGCCATGGTGTTGGCCATCGGCCTGCTGGTGGACGACGCCATTGTGGTGGTGGAAAACGTCGAGCGCCTGATGCACGAAGAAGGTCTGTCGCCACTGGAAGCCACACGCAAATCCATGGGGCAGATATCCGGCGCGCTGATCGGCATTGGCATGGTGCTGTCGGCGGTGTTCGTGCCCATGGCGTTCTTCGGCGGTTCAGCGGGCATCATCTATAAGCAGTTCGCCGTCACCATCGTCGTCTGCATGGGCCTATCCGTGCTGGTTGCGCTGATTTTCACCCCGGCGCTGTGTGCCACCATCCTCAGGTCGCCCAAGGGCGATGCCCATCACGAGAAAAAAGGCTTCTTCGGCTGGTTCAACCGTACCTTCGACCGCGGTACAGCGCGCTTCGAGCGCGGCGTCAGCGGCATGCTCAAGCACCGCGGACGCTACCTGCTGGCCTTCGCGCTGATCACCGCCGGCACGGGCTACCTGTTCAGCCAAATCCCCAAGGCCTTCCTGCCCAATGAAGACCAGGGCTTGATGATGGTCGAGGTGCGCATGCCGGTGAACGCGTCTGCCGAACGCACCGAAGCAGTACTGACGGAGGTTAAGGACTACCTGCTGGAAGAAGAGGCCGAACTGGTGAACTCGGCATTGACCGTCAACGGCTTCAACTTCGCGGGGCGCGGTCAGAACTCGGGCCTGGGCCTGGTCATGCTCAAGGACTGGAGCGAGCGTGGCGCTGAGGGCCAGGACGTGTTCAGCATGGCTGAGCGCGCCAACAAGCGCTTTGCGCAAATCAAGGACGCCACGGTGATGGCCTTCGTGCCACCGGCGATCCTGGAAATGGGCAACGCCATGGGCTTCGACCTTTACCTACAGGACAGTGCAAGCCTCGGCCACGAGGCGCTGATGGAGGCGCGTAATCAGTTCCTGCAGCTGGCCAACGAGCATCCGAAGCTGCGCGCGGTGCGGCCCAACGGCAAGGACGACGAGCCACAGTTCCAGGTCAACATTAACGATGAGAAAGCGCGGGCGCTGCAGGTCAGCATCGCGGCGATCAACGAAACCATGACCGCGGCTTGGGGCTCGATGTACGTCAACGACTTCATCGACGCCGGACGGGTCAAGCGCGTCTACATCCAGGGTGAGGACACTTCGCGCATCTCGCCGGAAGACTTCGACAAGTGGTACGTGCGCAATGCCCTCGGTGAGATGGTGCCGTTCTCGGCCTTCGCCAGCGGCGAGTGGGTGTTCGGCTCGCCCAAGCTGGAACGCTACGGCGGTATTTCCTCGGTGGAGATCCTCGGCGAGCCGATGCCCGGCTACAGCACCGGCGACGCGATGATCGCCATTGCCGAGATCATGCAGCAGCTGCCACCGGGCATCGGCTTGAGTTATACCGGCCTGTCTTACGAGGAAATCCAGACCGGCGACCAGGCTCCCATGCTTTACGCCTTGACCGTGCTGATCGTGTTCCTCTGCCTGGCCGCCCTCTATGAGAGCTGGTCGGTGCCGGTGTCGGTGATGTTGGTGGTGCCACTGGGCATCCTCGGTGCGGTGATCGCCACATTGGGGCGCGACCTGAACGCTGACGTGTACTTCCAGATCGGCCTGATGACCACCGTCGGTCTGGCGGCGAAGAACGCGATCCTGATCATCGAGTTCGCCAAGGAGCTTTACGAGAAGCAAGGTATGCCGCTGGCCCAAGCCGCCGTCGAAGCCGCCAAGCTGCGTTTGCGGCCGATCATCATGACGTCCCTGGCCTTCACCTTCGGCGTGCTGCCGATGGCACTCGCCACAGGTGCCGGTGCCGGCAGCCAGCACTCGGTCGCCACCGGCGTGGTCGGCGGGATGATCACTGCCACGGTGCTCGCGGTGTTCTTCGTACCGCTGTTCTACGTGGTGGTGGTCAAACTGTTCGAGGGCTTCAAGAAGGCGCCAGCGGTTACCGAAGGAGAATCCGTATGAGACTCAAGCCGCTGACTCTCGCAGTTGCCCTGGTGCTGGGCGGCTGCAGCCTGATTCCTGACTATGAGCGCCCCGAGGCGCCGATTGCGGCCGCCTGGCCGCAAGGTGCAGCCTATGGCACGGCCCAGGGGAACGGTAGCAGTGCCGCCGAACTGAGCTGGCAGGCGTTCTTCCGCGATCCGGCGTTGCGCCAGTTGATCGGCGTGGCGTTGCACAATAACCGCGACCTGCGCCAGGCGGCGCTTAACGTCGAGGCCTATCGAGCGCTGCACCGCATCCAGCGTTCCGAGCTGTTGCCAACTATCGACGCCGGTGCCGGCGGTCAGCGCCAGCGTCTGCCGGCGGACCTGTCGCCGACCGACACGGCGGGAATCCAGAGTCAGTACCAGGCGTCGCTTGGCGTCGCCTATGAGCTGGACGTCTTCGGCCGCATCCGTAGCCTCAGCCGTGCCGCACTGGAGGAATACCTGGCCACCGCAGAGGTGCAGCGCAGTGTGCACATCGCCCTGGTCGGCGATGTGGCCACCGCGTACTTCAGCTGGCGCAGCAACCAGACCCAGCTGGAGCTGACCGAGGCCACCCTGGAAAGCTACCGAGAGAGCCTGGCGCTGATCACATCCAGTGCCGAAGCGGGCACCGCCTCGGAGCTCGACGTACGCCAGGCGCGCACCCTGGTCGATCAAGCGCGTACACAGAAGGCGCTGTTCACCCGGCTTATCGCCGAAGATGGCAACGCCCTGCGCCTGCTGCTCGGCAGCGACATCCCGACGGACTTGCCCGAGAGCGACAAGCCTGGCATGGCGCTGCTTGCCGAATTCCCCGCCGGCCTGCCGGCAGACCTGCTGTTGCGCCGGCCGGATATCCGCGCAGCTGAACACCGCCTGCTGGCTGCCAACGCCAATATTGGCGCGGCGCGGGCGGCGTTCTTCCCCAGCATCAGTCTGACGGGTGCCGCGGGGACGGCCAGCAGTGAGTTGGACGGTCTGTTAGAAGGTGGCTCCGGCCTGTGGAGCTTTGCGCCACGGATCAACATCCCGCTCTTCACCGCCGGGCGGCTCAAAGCAAATCTCGACTACGCCGAGGTTCTCAAGGACATCAACGTTACCCGGTATGAGAAGAGCATCCAGGTCGCCTTCCGTGAGGTCGCAGACGGTTTGGCGGCGCGCGGCACCTTCGGCGAGCAGGTACAGGCACAGAGTGATCTGGTCGACAACAACCAGGCCTACTACCAACTGGCCCGCCAGCGTTACGACGAGGGAGTGGACACCTACTTCACCGTGCTCGATGCGCAGCGCGAACTCTTCGCCTCCCAGCGCCAACTGCTCAGCGACCACTTGCTTCAGCTAAACCGGGAAATCCAACTGTACAAAGCCCTGGGCGGTGGTTGGAGCCCGAGCGATACAGTCGCCACTGCCGACTGATTGGACACGGCCCCACCCTGGCGATTGTGAATTTCTCCAGGTTGGGGTCCTGTTAGTTCATCAGCGCGGCGGCAATGAGATAGACACAGGCCGTGTCACTTGATCAGTAATTGATAGTTTGATTAGGCAGATAAAGCCGGTGCACGTAGGTCAGCTTGAGCGACCGTCGGTCTTGAAGACGCTGCCGTCGACAGCGCAGGGAGTCGAGCACAAGGCCCCTGGCTCATTAACGCATGTTCGCATGGGAGCTGACCCACAAGACGGTTGCGTCCTCTTCTGTGCCAGAAACGCAGGCGTGCCCCATCCTACTGTCGAAATAACAAGAGTCCCCGGGGCTCATATGCAGAGGCTCGTAACCCTCTGTGTGCAGAATCACTTCACCGGTCAGCACAAAAAGTAGTTCTTCGCCGTCATGGCTCAGCAGTTTTGTGAATTCTGCGCGGTCATGCGCCCGCACTGTAGTGACCAATGGAATGAAGCGCTTATCCGCAAGGTCCGTGTGCAACATTTCATAGGTGTATTGATCGGTACGGTGAGCTACGCCTTGATGTCGACGGGTGACGCTTCGGCGGCCCAGAGGCGCGGCCTTGACGGTCGGACTGAAAAGCTCCCCGACCTCGACATTCAGCCCCAGCGCCAGTGCGGCAATCTTTTCGTAAGTCGGCGACAGCTGACCATTTTCGATCTTCGACAGCGCTGACGCAGAGATCCCGCAGCGCCGGCTTAATTGCTGAAGAGTCAGCTCAGCATTGCGCCGGAGTAATCGAAGTTTGGCTGCCAGCACGCTGCTGGAGAGCTCTGGGGCAGGCAGCGCCGGAGCGGGTTCGCGATTTTCTAAGGTCATGGCAGGTAATTAGCGCGCAGCAACCGTCGAGCCAAAGCAGTGGACGGGCATGTTGCTTTTGCGATATAAAATTTCCCATACGAAAAAAATAAGCAGGATAAGTAAAATGTCCTGATCCTGTGTGGAGCATAGCATGCGCGTCCTGACCAACACCCAAACAGCTGCTCAGCTGCCTTTCGACATTCTGATTCAAACACTTGAAAACTTTTTCAAGGAAGGCTGCGAGGTTCCGTTACGGCATAACCATGCCATATCCGGCAATACCGCCAGTGACAGTGGAATACTTCTGCTCATGCCTGCCTGGCAGCCGGGAAAGCGCCTCGGGGTTAAAACGGTCTCCATCTTCCCGAACAACAGCGCCCGTGGCCTGCCTGGGCTGCATTCGGTATTTATTCTTTACGACGCTGCAACTGGCGCGCCCTTGGCGATTTTGGATGGTGATGTGATCACCTCCCGACGCACTGCTGCAGCGTCGGCACTCGCGGCGAAATGGTTGAGCCGCCCGGATTCAAGCACGCTGTTGGTCGTCGGCGCTGGCAGGGTCGGCAGCCTGCTGCCCGACGCGTATCGCAGCGTACGGCCGATCGAACGTGTTTTGGTCTGGAATCGACTCAGCGAGTCCGCCGATACGCTGGTCGGCAATCTGCGCGAGCAAGGCATAGATGCACACGCGGTGAACAGCCTAGAAGACGCCGCGCAGGAAGCTGACATCATCACCTGCGCGACGTTGTCGACAGCGCCGCTGATCCAAGGCAAATGGCTGAAGCCGGGAGTGCACCTGGATTTGATCGGCGGTTTCACGCCGGCCATGCGTGAGAGCGATGATGAATGCATGCGCAAAGGCACGGTTTTCCTTGATACCACCGAGGCCTTGCTCAAAGCCGGGGACATTCTCGAGCCGATTGAAAGTGGTGCATTCAATGAGCAGCGGGTTGCTGCGACGTTGGAGCAGCTCTGCCGAGGCCAACATCCTGGGCGCACCTCTCGCTACGAAATCACCGTCTTTAAGGCTGTGGGTACCGCGTTGGAAGATCTAGCGGCCGCCTCACTGGCCTACGACGCATTCCAGGCAAACCCAGCATAAGAGTGATTAAACACGGGCTGATAAGGCAGGAGTTCACATGCCAAATCGACCAATAGCGCTGCCGCGCTTGGTGCCAGCTGCTTGCAATGATGCGATTCAGCTCTCGGCGGCGGATTTAGCCCCATATGCGGCCTTTTAAATCGTCCTCAGGCCATCGTTCATTGGCCTGCGCGTAGGCCAATGAACCCTTGAAATTCGCTTAAAAAGCGCATCAGCGGCAATGCCAGGGGCTACCTGGTGCTCTTTTGCGCTGTTTTAACGGTGCTCGCCGACATAAAACTAAAAACGGGAACTCACATGACGCAATCCAACACAACTCCAAACGCGTCCGATGGACGTCGCCGCGCCTTGGTCGCCAGCCTGACTGGCAGCTCGATCGAATGGTTCGACTACTTTCTCTATGGCACCGCCGCTGCCTTGGTCTTCAACAAGCTGTTTTTTCCCAATTTCGACCCAGTTGTTGGCCTGCTGCTGTCCTATTTGTCGTTTTCCCTGACCTTCTTCGTTCGGCCAATCGGCGGCGTGTTGTTTGCTCATATCGGCGACCGCATCGGCCGCAAGAAAACCCTCGTCATCACCTTGTCATTGATGGGCGGCGCCACAGTGCTGATCGGTTGCTTGCCAACCTATGATCACATCGGGGTGTGGGCGCCGATCTTGCTGATCAGCTTGCGCGTGATTCAGGGGCTAGGTATTGGGGGCGAGTGGGGAGGTGCATTGCTGCTGGCCTACGAATACGCGCCGCAAAAGCGTAAGGGCCTGTTCGGTAGCGTGCCGCAGGTGGGGGTCACCTTGGGCATGCTGCTGGCGACTATGGCCGTGGGCCTGATGACAATGCTGCCCGAGGAGGACTTCCTGTCCTGGGGCTGGCGTGTGCCGTTCCTGCTCAGTGCCGGCCTGGTGTTCCTTGGCCTGTGGATTCGCCATGGCCTGGATGAAACGCCGGACTTCAAAAAGGCCAAGGAGACAGGAAACGTCGCCAAGATGCCGCTGGTCGAAACCTTGCGTGATCATTGGCGCGAGGTACTGATTGCCATGGGCCTTAAGGTGGCTGAAACCGCACCGTTCTATATTTTCTCGACCTTCGTAGTCAGTTATGCCGTCACCACCCTGGATTACGCCAAGGGCAGTGTATTGACTGCCGTGATGATCGGCGCCGCTGTTGCCTCGATCATGATCCCGATCATGGGCTGGCTGTCCGACAAGATCGGTCGCAAAACCGTGTACATCAGCGGCATCCTGCTCATGGCGATGTGGGTCGTGCCGTACTTCATGCTGCTCGATACCAGAGCCACCTGGGCTCTGACTCTGGCTACCGTAGTCGCCGTCGGCATCCTCTGGGCACCGGTCACTGCCGTGTTGGGCACCATGAGCTCAGAGATCTTCTCGACTCGCGTGCGCTACACCGGCATTACCCTGGGGTATCAACTGGGTGCGGCATTGGCCGGTGGTACCGCGCCGCTGATCGCGACCTGGCTGCTCAGCCGTTACAACGGCAGCTGGCAGCCCGTGGCGATCTACCTGCTGGGCACAGTGGCGATCTCACTGATCGCCGTGCTGGCAGTCAAATCGTCATATAAAGAGGACGATGCAGCAGCGCCGGCCAACAGCGCCATGAAGCTGTCATAAGTTAAACGCATCGGGGCCCTTAGGGCCCCGAGTCGTATCTGCCCTTCCCACCCGCTAATCCCACTCAGATGGCCCTGAGCACAGCGCAAATCAGCAACTCGTCACCTTGCAGAAGGTAGCGCGGTGCAATGCGGGATTCCCCGCCTGCAGCACGAGCTGCCGGCCATCCTGAATCAGTCATCTGATAAAGGTGTCGCCACGGCATGGCGCGGTTGACCAGCAGTACATCGCCCTCAAAAATACCGATGCCCATCGTGCTCTTGCCACCTGCAAGGCGTGCGGCGCTGAAAGGCGGCATACTCTGCGTCCGCACCTTGCGCCCTAACCGTCCACGCTGAATGACCAGCCTGGCGAGACGCTGATACCTGATGATGCAAATAGCCACCGGCACCCCCATGCAGCTGCAAGACGACCCGCGTTTCTATTACCTGGCGAACTTCCGTCAAGCGTTGGCTTGGCTGCAAGAGCGCTATGCCGACTTGCTGAGCGAGCCCGAGTGCGCCTTCTTGCAGCAATTTTTAGCCGCGCCAAGAGCCGCCCAGGCGCTGCTGGTACGCATGATCATGCGCAAGGGCTCGCACTTTCGTGTGAGCAAGCTGGACTACGCTGAGATCGGCTGCAGCCGCTTGGCGGCAAAGCCACTGCTCGACGCCGGCTGGGTTCGACAGGACGCCGCGCTGTCGCTGGATGAGCTGTTCAGCCTGCTGCGCAAGGATGAAGTACTCGAACATCTGGGTGAGCGCGCGCAACAAAAAGCGCTGAGCAAAGGCGAGCTGCTGGAGCAACTGCGCGAGACCTACAGTGAGCCTCGCGCCTTCGCAGCGTGGTGCCCCGCCAGCGAGGATCAGGTGCTTAGCCTGACTGTCGATGCCTTGTGTGAACGCCTGCGTTTGATGTTTTTCGGCAACCTGCGTCAAGACTGGTCAGCGTTCGTGCTCGCCGAGCTCGGCATCTTCCGCTACGAGCCTGTGGCCCTGAGTGCTGAGTCGCGGGCCTTTCGCCACCGCGCAGATGTCGACTGCTACTTACAGCTGCAACGCAGCCGCGAACAGTTCGAGGCCGGCGAGCCGATCGATAACGTCCTGCAACAGATCAGCGCCCTGCTCTGCGACACGCCCTTCCTGGCCGCGCGACGGCACAAACTGCTGTTTCGCATGGGCCAGCAGTTGGAGCGCGAGGCCAATCTGGACGGTGCCTTGGCCTTTTATGCCGACTGCCGTTATGTCGGCGCCCGGCTGCGGCAGATTCGTGTGCTTGAGCGCCTGGGCCATCAAACGCAGGCCTACGCACTGGCCAAGCAGGCGGCCCACGCGCCGGAGAACGATGCCGAAGCGCAAGCTGTCGCCCGCGCCTTGGTGCGTCTGGCGCGCCAGTTAGGACAACCACAGCCGGATAAAGCCAAAACTGTCGCGCCGCAGCGGATCGATCTCTGCTTGCCAAAACCGGCAGCGCAGAGCGTCGAGTTCGCCGTCAAAGCGCACCTAAGCGAGCCTGACGGCCCGGTGCACTATGTCGAGAACAGCCTGATCTGTAGCTTGTTCGGGTTGCTGTGCTGGAAGGCCATCTTCGCCCCAGTGCCAGGGGCGTTCTTCCATCCGTTTCATACCGGCCCGGTTGACCTGCTCAGCACTGACTTTCACCCGCGCCGCGCCGAGGTCTTTGCTGAGTGTTTGGCGCACCTTGATACGCCGCACTACAAGCAGGTGATCCGGCAGAACTACGCAGACAAATTCGGCATCCAGTCGCCATTCGTATTCTGGGCAGCGCTCGATCCAGCCTTGTTGGAGCAAGCCCTCGACTGCCTGCCCGCCGCGCACTTGCTGGCATGGTTCAAGCGCTTGCTGCTCGACATCAAAGCCAACCGGGCCGGCATGCCTGACCTGATTCAACTGTGGCCAGCCGAACAGCGCTACCGGATGATTGAGGTCAAAGGCCCAGGCGACCGCTTGCAGGACAACCAACGCCGCTGGCTGGCCTTTTGCGCCGAGCACGGCATGCCGGTGGATGTGTGCTACGTGCAGTGGGCCGACGCGTGAACTACCAAGTTGCCGTGCGCGCGCTGTGCGAATTCACCGCCAAGGTCGGTGACCTGGATTTGCGCTTTACCCCCTCACCAACAGCCCAGGAAGGCATGACCGGCCACGCCATCGTGGTGGCTAGGCGCGGCCCAACCTATTACGCCGAGCTGCCGCTCAGTGGCGACTACCAAGGTTTGCACGTGCGCGGCCGGGCAGACGGCTACGACCCGGATGAAAACCGGCTTGAGGAAATCAAGACCCACCGCGGCGATATCAGCCGTATCCCCGAGAACCACCGTTTGCTGCATTGGGCGCAGGCCAAGGTCTACGGCTGGCTGCTGTGCCGCGAGCGCGACATGGCGGAGATCAACTTGGCGGTGGTCTACTTCAACGTCATCACCCAGCATGAAACAGCCTTTCACCTGACGCTCAGTGCTGATGAGTTGCGCGAGTTTTTTGAGCTGCAATGCAGCCGCTATATCCACTGGGCCGAATACGAGCGCGAACACCGCCGCCTGCGTGATGAGGCGCTAAAACGCCTGCGCTTTCCTCATGCCGAGTTTCGCAGTGGCCAGCGCCAGTTGGCCAACACCGTCTACCGCGCCGCGCGCGATGGCCACTGCCTGATGGCTCAGGCCACCACCGGCATCGGTAAAACCCTCGGCACCCTGTTTCCGCAGCTCAAGGCGTTTCCCGAACAGGAGCTGGACCGGCTGTTCTTTCTCACCGCGAAAACACCCGGCCGGCGCCTGGCTTTGGATGCCCTGGCCACCCTGCGTAGCCAGGAAGAGGCCATGCCGCTGCGGGTGCTGGAACATGTAGCCCGAGACAAAGCGTGCGAGCACCCGGACAAAGCCTGCCATGGCGACTCATGCCCCTTGGCCAAAGGCTTCTACGACCGTTTGCCAGAGGCGCGTAAGGCGGCACTCGAAGGCCAATGGCTGAGCCATGAAAGCGTGCGCAAAACCGCCCTGGCCCATCAGATCTGCCCCTATTACCTGAGCCAGGAACTCTGCCGTTGGTCCGATGTGGTGGTCTGTGATTACAACTACTACTTCGACATGGGCGGCCTGCTGTACGGCCTGACCCTGCTCAACGAATGGCGCATCACCCTGCTGGTGGATGAAGCCCACAACCTGATTGAACGCGCGCGCAGCATGTACACCGCCGAGCTCAATCAACTGCGTTTTGAGGCCGTAAGGCGCATTGCGCCGAGCGTGATGAAGGCACCGCTGGAGCGCATCAGTCGGCACTGGCGGCAGTTGGAGCGTGATCAAGAGGTGGCCTATCAGGTTTACCCGACCACCCCTGACCTGTTCATCATGGCGCTGCAAAAAGCGGTCAGCACCCTCACCGATCACCTGAGTGAGCAACCGGCGGGCAATGCCACTGAGTTGCTGCACTTCTACCTGGACGCCATGCTGTTCTGCCGCCTGGCCGAGGCTTTTGGGCCGCACTCGCTGTTCGATATCAGCCGTGACGACAACAACGGTCAGTCCGTATCGACCCTGTGCATTCGCAACATCGTCCCCGCGCCATTCCTGGCGCCTCGCTTCGCGGATGCCCACAGCTGCACGCTGTTTTCCGCCACCCTGAGCCCGGCGCACTACTACGCCGACCTGCTGGGCCTACCAGAAGAAACCCCGTGGATCGATGTGGAATCGCCCTTCAGTGCCGAGCAGCTGCACGTGCAAGCGGTCAGCAACCTCTCCACCCGCTATGCCCATCGCGACTTCTCATTGGCCCCGATTGCGGCATTAATGGCGCGCCAGTTTGCTGAGCAACCGGGCAATTACCTGGCGTTCTTCAGCAGCTATGCCTACCTGCAATCAGTACTGGATGCGTTTCGCGCAGCCCATCCGCAGATCCCGGTGTGGGTGCAATCACGGCAGATGGATGAAGCCGAACGCCAAGCCTTTCTCGAGCGGTTTTGCAGCAAGGGTCGCGGCATCGGCTTTGCCGTATTGGGCGGCGCATTTGGCGAAGGGATCGACCTGCCGGGGGATCGATTGATCGGGGCGTTTATTGCCACCCTCGGCCTGCCGCAGATCAATCCGGTCAATGAAGAAATCAAACAACGCATGGAAATCATGTTCGGCAGCAACAATGGCTACGACTACACCTACCTCTACCCTGGCCTGCAAAAAGTCGTACAGGCTGCCGGGCGAGTCATCCGCACCGTCAAAGACCAGGGCGTGGTCTACCTGATTGATGACCGCTTCAACCAACCCGCTGTGCGCAAGCTGCTGCCGACGTGGTGGAAAGTCCAACGCTGCCGTTTACCGCTGAACAACGATCAGCCTTCTTAGCCATGCGCAACGATTTACTCATCACCTGAAAATCTGTGCGTGAACCGCTGAAAACTGACCGGCGCGGCGAAGGCCAGGAACATGGATAACCACCCGATAACGCAACGTTCACCAGCCCTCTGGTAAACAGCCACGCTTACGCCTCGCGATCCTTAACGGCCAGCCGCCGCGACTGTTAAGGGTCGCAATCAACCTCGCCGCGCCAAGACTTGCGTTGCGCCCTGGGTTTTCTGGCAATACCAGAACACCCGGCTGACGCCGCGCGTGACCGCCACATAGGCCAGGCGTAGGCTTTCGTCCTGCATCGCCTGGTCGTAGCTGTTGCTGAAGAACCCGCAATAGGCATACAGCGCGTTGCGCAGCGGATGCGGCGTGGGCGGCATGCAATCATCGAGGATGATCGCCACTTCGGCCTGCAGGCCCTTGGCGCGGTGAATGGTGTAAGCCTTAACCGGTAACTTTTTGTCCAGCTGCGCGGTGATGGCTTTTAACGGCTCGTTGCGTCGGCTGAGCAGTAGCACCGCAGTGCGCTCACAACTATTGCGCTCAGCGGCATACGCGCATTGCTGCTGAATCTGTTTGAGCAGCTCCGGCAAACGCGCTTTGCTGTCAAACCGCTGGATCAGCCGCACACCGTGATCGCCCGGCTGCACAGGCTTGATCGCCTGGCTGGTTTTCGCCTGTTTGTGGCGCACGCTGCCGAGCAGCGCTTCGGCGTCGCGGATAATCGGTTCAACCGAGCGGTAGTTATTGGCCAGCGTCAGCACGGCGCTGTGTTTGGCGCGGCCCTTACCGGGAAAGTGCCGGTCGAAGTCGATAAACAGCTCCGGCGAACTGCCGCGCCAACCGTAGATCGACTGCCAGTCATCACCAATCGCCATCAAGCTGACGGCGCTGCTCTGCCCGCTTTGAGCACGCTGCACGGCTTGCAGCCACTGCACGATCTGCGGCGATATGTCCTGAAATTCGTCGATTAGCAAGTGACTAAAAGGGGCCAGCAACTCGGCGGAGATGCCCTGTCCGCCCGCGTTCAGCCGTGCAGTCAATTGCTTGAACGCCGTATTGAAGGTCATCAACCCCTGCTCTTGCAGGCCTCGATCAAAGTACGGCCAGAACAGCGCCAAGGCCTCACAGAACTCGCGCACCTGAGCCGAACCATTTAGCTCCTGTGGCTGCAAAGCGGCGACTTCAATAGCAATGCTCTCAGCAAATCCGGCCTGGACGTAGAAGGCCTCATACAGCGGCGCGGCGCTGAACTCGCCCTGTAACGTGAAGGCATCCAGCGGCGCCTTGGGCGGGCGTTTGCTGTCTGCCGGCGGCTGGGGTAACTGCAACAGGCTGTGCACCCGCTGGCGAAACACCTGCTGCTCGGCATAACACTGCTGGTAGGCCTGTTTCAGCAAACGCTGCTGCGCGGGGCGTAAACGGCTCGCCATCAGCGGGTTATCCAGCTCGCGGCCGGCCGCCTGCTTATCGTATAACTGCTCAAACCAGCGCGGGTTACCGAGTAGGCCTTTAGCCATGGCGCCCATGGACGAGTGGAAGGTGCGCACAGACTGCCGCGCCTGGGCCTCATCGAAGGGGTAGTTGAAAAACCCCAGCACCTTGAGCAACTGCTCGCGCAACTCGGCGCAAGACGCATTGGTGAAGGAAATCACCGTCAGTTGCTCCGGCTTGATGCCCAGATGGCAGAGCATAAACACCACCCGCAGCACCAGTGTGGTGGACTTGCCCGACCCGGCACCGGCGAAAATACGCGTCAGCGGATGATGGCTGAGGATCATCGCCCACTGCTCATCCGAAGGCGCACTGAGCAACCCGGCCTGCACCGCGCGCGCCACCTGCTCACGCATCGCCAGGCTCTGCGCGGCATCGACCGGCAACATGGCTGGCCCATAAATACCTGTGGTGCTGGCTTTGCTGGCAGTGCGGCGCGGTTTCGCCGGTGGCTTTGCAGTGCTTGATTTAGCTTTACCCGCGGCGGGCTTCTTTGCACGGGCGGTTGGCTTTTTTAATAAAGCCGTAGCTTCGCGGTCGGCACGCAGGTACGCCGTGGTGTGGGGGAAGTAGCGCGCCAGGGCAGCGGCGATGCGCCGCGTGTAGCGCTGAACAGCAGATGGCATCCGCGACCCAGTCATGTAGATAGATCGTTGAATGATAAGTGTTTTTTACACCGAACTGACGATGCTAGTTGGCGCACGGGCACAGCCCGTATACGCCAACTAACACCGCCAGAGGGTCAGTCGAGCATGCCGACGTAACGCGGATGGCTGGCCACCCGCGCCAACCATGTACGAATGGCGGGGAATGGCGTCAGGTCAAAGCCGCCTTCGTCCGCCACATGGGTGTAGGCATACAGGGCGATGTCGGCAATCGAGAAATCCTCGCCAACCAGATAGGAGGTGCGCTGCAGCTGCTTCTCCATCACCTTTAGCGCTTTGTAACCCAGCGCCTGACACGCCTCGTACTCTGCGCGGCGTGTATCCGGTAGCCCCTGATACAGCTTAATAAAGCGCGCCACCGCGACGTTGGGCTCATGGCTGTACTGCTCGAAAAACTGCCACTGCAGCACCTGAGTGCGCAGACGCGGCTCGGTTGGCAAAAACGCGCTGCCATCGGCAAGGAAGTTGAGAATGGCGTTGGATTCCCACAAACAGGTGCCGTCATCCAACTCCAGCACCGGGATCTTGCCGTTGGGGTTCTTGGCCAAAAACGCTTCGCTCTGGGTTTCGCCCTTGAGGATATCAATCGGTATCCACTCATAGGGCTGATCCAGCAGGTGCAGCATCAGTTTGACCTTGTAACAGTTGCCCGAACGGTAATCGCCGTAAACCTTGTACATATCACCCTCCTCTGACTAAACCTGTGCAACTAGCGTGCTTGCGCCTCACGGATCACGGCGGCCAAGCGTTTGAGCCCTTCATTCAGGCGCTCCGGTGCCACGTGACTGAAGTTCAGTCGCAGATGGCCAGGGTGAGCGTCGGGGTCGATAAAAAACGGTTCGCCTGGCATAAACGCCACGTTCTGCGCCAAGGCCGGGGCCAGCAGCGTGCGCGTGTCCAGCGGCTGCTTGAGGGTTAGCCAGAAAAACAGCCCGCCCTGGGGGATCTGCCAGTCGGCCAAGTCACTGAAATGCTCTTGCAGGACAGCCTGCATGGCATCACGACGGAGGCGATAAAAGTCGCGCAGCTCGGCCAGATGGCCACGGTATTTCTCGCTGCCCAGCCATTGCAGCGCCTGCCACTGGCCGATGCGGTTGGTGTGCAGATCCGCCGACTGCTTGAGGCGCAGCAAATAGGGGTACAGATCCGGCGTGGCAATCAGGTAGCCGACGCGCAGCCCTGGCAGCAGGGTTTTCGACACGGTGCCGGTGTAGATCCAGCTGGCCTTCTTGAGGCGGCTGACAATCGGCGTGGCGCTGCCGTCATCGAACACCAGTTCGCGGTATGGCTCATCTTCAATCAGGGTCACAGCAAACTCGTCGAGCAAAGCGGCAACAGCATCGCGCTTGGCTTCGCTGTAGCGCACGGCCGAAGGGTTTTGGAAGGTTGGGATCAGATAGGCGAACGCCGGTTTGTGATCCTGCAAACGTTGACGCAACGCCTCAAGCTGCGGGCCATCGGACTCCTGCGGCACGGCGATGCAGTCAGCACCGAACAGCTGGAAGGCTTGCAGCGCGGCGAGGTAGGTCGGCGCTTCAAGCAGCACTTCGGTACCCGGATCGATAAACAGCTTGCTGGCCAAATCCAGGGTTTGCTGCGAGCCGCTGACAATCAACACCTGGCTGGCATCGCATGGCACGCCCAAGGCACGCGCCTCGGCGGCAATCGCCTCGCGCAGGGCCGGCTCGCCTTCACTGGTACCGTACTGGCCCATGCTTGCCGGCATCGCGTCCCACTCGACCTTCGGTAGCATCGGCTCGGCGGGTAAGCCGCCGGCAAACGACATCACTTCCGGGCGCTGCGCCGCCGCCAGAATTTCACGAATAAGAGAGCTTTTTAGGCGGGCAACACGTTCGGAGAAGGCCATGGATACACCGGTAGCAAAGGCAAATAGAAATAGGTCAAACTGGTTGCCAGAAACTACGCCGACCACCGTATATACGTCAATAGGCTTGACCTTAATGATTGACTTCAAAAGCACAGCCACTCAGCAAATTGCCATGGAAGCCTTTTTCTCCGGCTATCAGGCTTTTACCGCCAAAGCAGATGAAATGCTGGCGCGCCGCGGTTTGTCGCGGGTGCATCACCGCATCCTGTTTTTTATCGCCAAGTACCCAGGCCTGAGCATGAAAGAACTGCTGGCTTATCTGGGCGTCAGCAAGCAGGCCTTGAATACCCCGCTGCGGCAGTTACTGGAAATGGGCTTGGTGCAGAGCCTTGCGGCCGCAGATGACAAACGCAAACGCCTGCTCGGCTTCACCGCCGAAGGCACCAAGCTGGAAAAAGCCCTGCGCCGCGAACAAACCAAGCTGCTGCAGCGCGTGCTGAATGAAGCAGGTGAGACGGCCGTCAGTGGTTGGTTGCTGGTCAACCAAACGTTGGGCAACAGTCGCTAATAAGTGGCGGGCGATGACTGATAGTTAGCGGCGCTGAGCAACTCACTAACTGTACCGTCGCCATAGACAAGCACAGTAAAACTGTACCGCTGATTGCCTGCGTCGCTGTACCGCGACGCTCTGCCCCTGCGCCCCTAGGCTGTCGAGCACTGCCTATGAGTGCTGCGCCATGACCCTCGAACTGCTACTCGCCTTTGTTGCGTTTGCCTTTGTCACATCAGTGACGCCTGGACCAAACAACATGATGCTGCTCGCCAGCGGGGTGAACTTCGGCCTGCGCCGCAGCCTGCCGCATATGTTCGGCATCAGCCTGGGCTTTATGTTGCTGGTGGCCGCTGTCGGTCTCGGCCTTGGCCAGTTGTTCGAACAAGTGCCGCTGCTGTACAGCGTGCTGCGCTACCTGGGCGCCGCCTACCTGCTGTACCTGGCCTGGAAAATCGCCAACTCGGGCGCCCCCGACCATCAGGCCAACGCAGCGGGCAAACCCTTTAGCTTTTTACAGGCGGCGGCCTTTCAGTGGGTCAACCCGAAAGCCTGGATCATGGCGATCGGCGCCATCACCACCTACACCCCGCAAGACAATTTCGTGGTCAGTGTACTGCTGATTGCCGCACTCTTTGCCTTGGTCAATTGCCCCAGCGTCGGCCTGTGGACCATCGCCGGCAGTATGCTGCGCAACTGGCTGAACAACGCCCGCGCCTTGCGTGTATTCAACATCGGCATGGCCCTATTGCTCGTGGCCTCGCTGTATCCCATCTTCGCTGACACCGGACTGCTCTGATGCACGACCTGCCGCAACCCCGCCTAAGGCCGCTGGCCGACACGTCCACCTCGGCAGTCGTCGCCGGTTTTATTGCCATGCTGACCGGTTACACCAGCTCGTTGGTGCTAATGTTCCAGGCCGGCCAAGCTGCCGGGCTGACAGACGGCCAGATTTCCTCATGGATCTGGTCGCTGTCGATTGGCATGGCGATCTGCTGCATTGGCCTGTCGCTGCGCTACCGCGCGCCGATCATGATTGCCTGGTCCACGCCGGGCGCCGCCTTGCTGATCACCAGCCTGCCGGGTGTGCCCTATGGCGAAGCCATTGGTGCCTACATCCTCGCCTCCGGGTTGATCGTGCTGATCGGCCTGACAGGCACCTTCGACCGTATCATGCGGCGCATTCCCGGCTCCCTGGCCGCCGCCCTGCTGGCCGGCGTGCTGTTCAAGATCGGCCTGGAAATCTGCGTGGCCGCCGAACAGCAACCGGTGCTGGTGCTGGCCATGCTGCTCGCCTACCTGCTGGGCAAACGCCTGCTGCCGCGTTATGCAGTACTCGCCGCGCTGATTGTTGGCAGCGTGCTGGCCGGAGTCTTCGGCCTGCTGAATTTCGAGCAGTTTGAACTGCAACTGGCGGTACCGGAATGGACCACACCGAGCTTTTCCCTAGCTGCGGCGATCAGCATCGGCATCCCGCTGTTTATTGTCGCCATGGCCTCACAGAACCTGCCGGGCATGGCCGTGCTGCGCGCCAACGGTTATGACGTTCCTGCCAGCCCATTGCTGACCACCACCGGGCTGACGTCAATGCTGCTGGCTCCGTTCGGCAGCCACGGCATCCATATGGCGGCCATTAGCGCGGCGATCTGCGCCGGCCCGGAAGCCCACGAAGACCCGAAAAAACGCTACACCGCCGCCATCTGGTGCGGGGTGTTCTACGGCATCGCCGGGATCTTCGGCGCCACCCTCGCCGCACTGTTTAGCGCGCTGCCGAAAGCCCTGATCCTGTCCATCGCCGCCCTGGCCCTGTTCGCCTCGATCATCGGCGGTTTGACCCAAGCCATGAGCGAGCCGAAAGAACGCGAAGCGGCGCTGATCACCTTTCTCGTGACGGCCTCGGGCATGACGTTGTTTTCAGTGGGTTCGGCCTTCTGGGGCATCGTCGCCGGCTTGCTGACCCTGGCCATTCTCAACTGGGGCAAGCAGGACGCGTAAGCGCATTGCCCACAACCCAGCCCCCATGTAAGTGGCAGCAGGCCCCACGGCTGACGCCTGCCTTTACTCGGGGCCGCTAAGCGCGGCCCCTAACCTTCACGCAGTGCACTGGATACCAGCGAAAATGCGGGTGAAGGTTGCCGCCTGCTGGGGTAATACAGGTAGTAGCCGGCGAATGGAGGGCACCAGTCTTCCAGTACGCGCATCAACCTGCCTTCCTGCAGATGGGGTTCAAACTCCTCCTCGGGTAAATAGGCAATGCCCAGCCCTGCCAATGCCGCCTCCACTATGTGCACCGAGGTATTGAAGGTGAGCTGCCCGGTTACGCGCACGTTCACCTGCTTGCCGCGGCGTTCAAAGTCCCACACGTAGAGCCCGCCTGATGTCTGCATGCGCTGGTTGATACAGCGATGGTCCATCAAGTCGTGCGGTTTTTTAGGGATGGCGCGCGAGGCAAAGTAAGCAGGCGTGGCGACGGCCGCCATCCGCAAGGGCGGGCCTATGGGCACGGCGATCATGTCTTTGTCGATGGTATCGCCCAACCGCACACCTGCATCAAAGCGGTCCGCGACGATATCCCGAAAGCCGTAATTGATGTCGAACTCGATTTCGATGTCCGGGTATTCGCGCAGCAACGGCGTGAGCTTGGGCATCAATGTTTTGCGCAGCACGTGATCGCCACAGGTGATGCGTACAGTCCCCGCAGGTTTGTCGCGCAACTCCGTCAGCTCATCCAGTTCCGCTTCGATTTCATCAAAGCGATGGCCGATGGCCTGCAGCAGCCGCTCGCCCGCGACCGTCGGCGAGACGCTGCGCGTGGTGCGTGTCAGCAACCTGATCTGCAAGCGTGCTTCCAGGCCGCTGATGGCCTGGCTTAACGCCGATTGGCTGATGCCCAGGATCGAGGCGGCGCGGGTAAAACTGCCTTCACGCGCCACGGTCACGAAAGACTGCAGATCGTTGAGGTTTCTTCTGACCATATGCCGACGCCTTGCAACTTATTAAGTAGCTGAGCTTATAGCCCCATTAAGCATTGATTAGCTAGTCAGCACAAAGGCCTTGCCTCACCATTCGCTTCATAATTTTGAATCAAGGTGAGGCCCAATGGCCGCTGTTTTCCCACTCGCTGAAGCACATGAACAACCCGCTCACTGGAGCGGCGTCTTTGCCATGACACTTTGCGTTTTCGCGCTGATCGCCTCGGAGTTCATGCCCGTCAGCCTGCTGACACCGATAGCCGTTGATCTGCACGTCAGCGAAGGACTCGTAGGCCAAGGCATCGCTATTTCCGGAGCCTTCGCGGTGCTGACCAGCTTGTCGATTGCCAAGCTGGCTGGCGCCCTCAACCGCAAGACGCTGTTGCTGGCGCTGACCGGTTTGATGGCGCTATCCGGTGCTGTGGTCGCGATAGCGCCAAACTACCTGACCTACATGGTTGGCCGCGCACTCATCGGCGTGGTCATCGGTGGTTTTTGGTCCATGTCCGTTGCAACGGCCATGCGCCTGGTGCCAGCCAACCACGTGCCCAAGGCCTTGGCCATCTTCAACGGCGGTAACGCGTTGGCGACGGTGATTGCCGCGCCACTGGGCAGCTATCTGGGGGCGCTCATGGGCTGGCGCGGCGCCTTTTTTTGCCTGGTACCGGTTGCGGCGATTGCCTTTATATGGCTATGGATCAGCCTGCCGAGCATGCCGGCGGGTGAGCGCACGCCGGGCGCTGCAAATATCTTCACGCTGTTAAAGCTGCGCGCCGTGGCGCTGGGCATGGCCGGATGCGCCGCCTTCTTCATGGGGCAGTTCACGCTGTTCACGTACCTGCGGCCGTACCTCGAAACCGTGACACAGGTGGACGTAACCACGTTGTCGCTGATCTTGCTGGTGATTGGCGCCGCCGGCTTCATCGGCACCCTGATTATCGGTGCGTTATTGCGGCATGGGCTGTTTCGAACACTCGTCACTATTCCCTTACTAATGGCCGCGATCGCCTTGGCGCTGATCCCCTTCGGCAGCTCGGTCGTTACCGTTGCGGGGCTGCTCGGGCTGTGGGGGCTGGTGGCTACAGCAGCGCCTGTCGGTTGGTGGAGCTGGATTGCCCAAGCCCTGCCTAAAAACGCTGAGGCCGGCGGCGGCCTGATGGTGGCCGTGATTCAGTTGGCCATTGCGCTGGGCTCCACAGTTGGCGGTTTACTGTTCGACAGTCGCGGCTACCAAAGTACATTCGTAACGAGCGCCGGCGTGCTTGTGCTGGCAGCGCTGCTTACTTTTTTAACCTCACGCGCGCCCATGCCGCGAGCAGCCTGAACCGCGCGCGAGAACAGAGACGCAACATGACCCTGATCCGCTGCAGCGCCCTGCTTCGAGTTATGCGCCTATTCGCCGCGGCAATCGGCCAGCGCCGAGTCTCGGCCCTGAAGCGCCTACACTGGTGGGGACTGCTGTATGCCATGCTGCTACTCGGCGGTTGCGAAGCCCACTCACACCCTGCATCTGGCTCACATGAAACAGCTGCGCAAGATGCCGCATCGGCGGCGTTGATACTGGAGAAACCCCGCATGTTTATGGCCGTCGGCGAGCATCGGTTCGCCATCACCTTGACCGACTCTGCGAGCGCCCGTGCATTTGCCGCGTTGCTGCCGTTGACGTTGGAGATGAGCGATCTCAACCACAATGAGAAATTCGCCAGCCTTCCTCAAGCGCAGCCCACTGATGCCAGTATTCCGGGAACGCTGCACAATGGCGACCTGATGTTGTATGGCGCCGACACGCTGGTGGTTTTCTACCTGCGCTTTAACTCGTCTTACGCCTATACGCGGCTTGGTCGTGTGGACGACCCGGCTGGTCTGTCTCAGGCGCTAGGTTCGCGGGATGTGCGGGTGGAGTTTTCCAACGACTAACGGCTGCGCATGGGTAGATTCACGCCAATGAATAACGTCATTCTTCTACTCACGCGGCGGGCCAGCGCCTCCCCGCAGGGGTGAGATTTGCTCCGAGGTAGGCGAGCAAGGCACTGACCTTGGGCATCGCTTCACGGCTCTTGAGCCATACCAGATTCATCGGCTGCCCTTCGGTGGAGAGGTGTGGCAACACTTCTACCAGGCTGCCATCGTTCAAATGCGCCTGAACCAGCCATGTAGGCAGCTGGGCGATGCCCAACCCGGCCAGCACGGCCATCACCTCCCCTTCCCCGTCACCGACGGCGATATGCGGGTGCATGATTCTGCGCTCCATATCACCCGGTTGACGCCCTTTGAAATACCACGGGATCGCCATCCCATCGTTCTGGCCGTAACCCACGCACAGGTGCCCGTCCAAGTCCGATTCTGCTTGGGGCATCCCGTAACGGCGCAGGTAATCCGGCGAGGCGCAAAAAATCAGCTTCGGCGTGCCGAAAAACTGGTGCCCAAGAGAGGCAGGCCATGCATCAGAACCGCCAATCCTGACAACGATATCGATGCCCTCATGTACCGGATCGACGTAACGATCGGAAAACGACACATGCGGTGATAACCGTGGGTGCTCTTTGACGAAATCAAGAATGAGCGGCAGTACATGCAGCCGCCCATAGGACGCCGGCAAATCAATCCGCACCTTGCCGTGCGGCTCGGTCTGAGTGGCGGTCAGCGCGACCTCGACCTCCTCCAGATCGGCAAGTACCGTCGTGCAGGTGCGGTAAAAGGTCTCCCCTGCTTCGGTGAGCGACACGCGACGCGTGGTGCGCTGAAACAAACGAATGCCCAGACGCGCCTCAAGGCGCCCAATGCTCTTGCTCACCGCGGAGCTGGTCAGGTGCAAGCGCTCAGCTGCGGCGGTAAAGCTGCCCAGATCGGCCACGATGACGAACACATCGATACCTTTTAAGCGCTCAGAAGAAAACATGGCGGCCCCAATTAATGAATTAAATTCCAATCACTTGGTAAAAACCAACCAAGATCAAGCGCTATTTCTCCAATAGGCTATGTGAAAACCTAGTTGGAGTTAAGTGTCATGCATTCCTCATCTGTCGCAGACGCGACGCTGTCCCCTGCCGAAACGTCGCGCTCAGGGCTGCAGATCCTGATCATGGCAGTCGCAGCCTTCATTATCGTCACCACCGAATTTCTGATTGTCGGTCTACTGCCTGCGTTGTCGCGAGAGCTGAACATCTCTATCGCCTTGGCTGGCCAGGTCGTGACCCTGTTCGCCTTTACCGTGATGGTGTTCGGGCCGCTACTCACCGCCAAACTGGCGCATGTGGAGCGCAAGAAACTCTTCACATTGATCCTCATGGTATTCGCCGCGTCCAACGTGCTGGCGGCGATCGCCACTAACATCTGGGTGTTGGCCCTGGCGCGCTTCATCCCGGCTCTGGCGCTGCCCGTGTTTTGGGGCACAGCCAGCGAGACGGCCGGGCAACTCGCAGGCCCTGGGCAATCAGGCAAGGCTGTTGGGCGCGTCTACCTAGGGATTACCGCCGCTCTGGTATTCGGCGTACCGCTCGGGACCCTGGCTGCTGATTCGGTCGGCTGGCGAGGCAGCTTCTGGATACTCGCCGCGATCTCGCTGCTGATTGGTGTGCTGATGCATGTGGTGATGCCTAAGTTACCGGTGTCTGCCAGCTCGCACCCTGACAACAAGCAGACGGCGATATTAGGCCAACCTCGCTTCCTGGCTCATTTGCTGTTGTCGATCCTGACCTTCACCGCGTTGTTCACCGCTTACACCTATTTAGCCGACATCCTTGAGCGCCTGGGCAACATTCCGGCTGGCCAGGTGGGCTGGTGGCTGATGGGCTTCGGCGCAGTCGGCATGCTCGGTAATCACCTGGCTGGCAGCATGGTCGACCGCAGGCCACTGGCCGCCATGGTGCTATTTTTAGTGCTGGCGGGCGCCGGTATGCTCGCCGCAGTTCCACTGGCCCCTCATCACATTGGGCTGATGGTTGCCCTGGTGGCATGGGGGATCGGCTATACGGCGCTGTTCGTGGTCTGCCAAGTGCGGGTTATGCAGGCCGGTGCGCAGGCTCAAGCCTTGGCCGCAACCATGAACATTTCCGCCGCCAACGCGGGCATCGGCTTGGGCGCGATTCTTGGCGGTATCGGCATTGAACGCTACGGCCTTGAATCAATCGGCGTCATCGCCGCCTTGATAGCCGCGTTGGCGATCGTCGTCACACTACTGTTGATGCGGCGCCAGTAATCACCTCGGCGGCAACCGCCCGAAAGGTTGCCGCCACTCGCGCACCTAAAAACCGCTGTGAGGGCGACCCACAGGCCGAGTCTTAATTACTGCGAGTCATCCTGGTTTTCAATCTGCGTACGCAAGGCGTTTTTAGCCGAGTTCAGGCGCACGCCCAAGCCATTGCTGCTAACGCGCACCGCGACCCCGCGTACTGCCGTCGACTCAGCTGGCAGGCCACTGACCTGCACGGTCAGCAACTCACCTTCGATGAAGGTCTTGTCGGCATCTTTTAGCTCGACAAAAACGCCCGTGTCGGAGATGTCTCTGGTCACGCCCGTCAACATGCCGCGCTGACCTTCGATTGTGACTGTCAGTTTGACGTTAGAGCGCAATGCCTTGCGGTGGGCTTTGGTCTGCGTAGCCTCTTTGCGCCACGCGTCTAACTGGCCACGTTGATCAATCAGTTGGTTTTGTAGTTGTGCCTCTACCCAGGCGGAGCGCGCGCTGTTATTGCTGGCTTGGGCGAGGTGTACTGCTCTATCGTTTTGCGCTATTGCAGTGAGCAGCTTTGAACGGGTATCCGGTGAGGTGGCTTTAGCGCCTGGGCTGTTCAGCAGAATTTCATTTTGCAGCTGCTCGATACGCTCTCTAATCATCGACAGTTTTTGCGCTGCTGCCGACATACTTGAGGACGAAAAAGGAACACCCAGCTTGAGGCGTAACTTGTCCGCAACAGTCAGTTTGGCTTGGGTTTCTTGCTCCAGCAGTTGCTGGCTCGCAAGTTCACTACGCAGTTGCTCACAGTACTCCACAGCGTCTTTGAGGGCAGCGAGGAAAACCTCATTAACGCGCTCGAGTTCTTGCTCAATCCAGCGTTGGTTAAGTTCGACTCTGAGCTGTTCAAGTCGCACAGCTTTGGTTGTATCGGCTGCGGAGCGATCTGTGGTCATAGATTCAACGCCATACATTCAGTCCATGTTTTTCGAGTATACCCGTTGAGTTGTAGACCCCAGCGGTTGACGCAACACTGAATCTCCCCCGGCTTTTACGTAGTGCGGATGGGCGTTGGCTGTCATGCGCGAAGGACAGCGTTGAGTCGATTTCTATCCCGAATAACCGCCAAAGCTAGGCCGCGCGTTAGAGCGGCAGGCTAAATGCCTATAACGTAGCGTAGCGTCATTACCGACACCCTAAAACAATCCATAAGTGTGATCTGTTGCCATCAATCAGGCGCTGTCGTGGCTTAACGCGAGTCAACATTCGCTGAGCGACAGCTCTCAAGAATTTCATCTGCCAGTGGGGAGTCGTCAGGGCAGGCCCGGGACAAAACCAGTGCGCCCAGAGCATGGGCAACGTTGTTAATCGCTCGGGCCCGCGCGTGCCGCAGTGCCTCAGCACTGCGCCCGTCCTCTGCGCCTTGCAGATCTGACAGCAGATTTTCGAGCCCCGCCGCAAAGGTCGCCTTGATCGCATCAGACTGCCGCGCCGCGTCACCGCTCAGCGCCGCAAGTGTGCAACCGCCACCGCGGTCGTCGCGGTGCTCGCGTGAGAGGTAGTGACGAAAAAAATCCGTCATATCCACGCCGTCCATCTGTGACTTCGTCTTGGCCACCCCACACGCAGCAGCCTCTGCCATCAACTCTGCCTTGGAGCCGAAGTGCCGGTAGAACCCGCCATGCGTGAGGCCGGCAGTCGCCATCAGCTCCGCCACACCGACACCGTCGTAGCCGCGCTCACGAAATAACGTGCAGGCCGTTTCGACGATGTGCGCTCGATTTGCCTCGACCTGCGCCTTTGTAACCTTCATGCCCTGCTCCCCTTTATGCCGACAACCACCCGGCAAGAATACATTGATGTTACTCATCATCAAAATGTTTGACTATTTTGATTATGACCGTAATCATAAACCCGCTCGCGTCAAAAAACGCCTCTCAATCGCGGCTTAGGTGATTGCAGAGCGCAGGTCTGGCGCGGCATAGACAAAGCGACTTACTAGCGAACTTTGCTCATTTTATTTTCAGGTAGCTCCCACATGTCCCAATCAGCTTCGTCCAACCCAAATTACCTGGCGCAACAGCTGCGTCTGCCCAACGGCAGCCTGTTGCGTAATCGCTTGGCCAAGGCGTCGATGAGTGAGGCGCTGGGCACCTACAACAACCGCCCCACCCAAGGGCTGGTCACGCTTTACCAGCGCTGGGCCGCTTCCGGTATTGGACTGATCCTGACTGGCAACGTGATGATCGATCGGCGGGCACTGGGTGAACCGGGCAACGTGGTGAACGAGGACGAAGCGGATTTGCCCATCCTGCAACAGTGGGCGCGCGCCGCCACCGATCAGTGGTGCCGCCATCTGGGTACAGCTCAACCACCCCGGCAAGCAATCGCCCAAAGGCCTGAACGCACGCAATATCGCACCATCGGCGGTGCCGTTTCGCGAGGACATGGCGGCGTTCTTTGAAACGCCCGAAGAAGCCACCCATGCCGAAATCCAGGAGATCATCTCGCGCTTCGGTCGTAGTGCCGCCATCTGCAAGAAAGCGGGTTTCAGCGGTATCGAAATCCATGGCGCGCATGGCTACCTGATCAACCAGTTCCTCTCCCCGCACCACAACCAGCGCACGGATCAATGGGGGGGCTCGCCGGAGAACCGCCGCCGCTTCTTGCTGGCCGTTTACGCCGAGATTCGCCGTCAGGTGGGCGATGACTTCCCAGTAGCGATCAAACTCAACTCCGCAGATTTCCAGCACGGCTGGTTTTACCGAAGAAGAGTCGCTGGCAACGATTAAAGCGCTGGTCGATGCCGGCATCGATCTGATCGAAATATCCGGCGGCACCTATGAAGCTCCTGCCATGAGCGGCGGGCTCCAAGAACAGAAAAAACCATCCACTGCAGCCCGTGAAGCCTACTTCCTCGAATTCGCCGAAAAAGTCCGCGCCACGGTGCACGTCCCGCTGATGCTCACCGGTGGTTTTCGCAGTGCCGCCGGCATGAATGCCGCGCTGGCTTCTGGCGCGGTAGATGTCATTGGCCTGGCGAGGCTGCTGGCAATCGACCCCGACGCACCGACCGCACTGCTGCAGGGAAAGGACAGCGCCCAGCAGGTGCACACCATCAAGACAGGCATCAAGCCGATCGACCGCATGGGGCTGATGGAGATTCTCTGGTACTCCCTGCAACTCAAGCGAATCGCCAAGGGCCGCGAGCCGCGCGCCAATGAAAGCGGCCTGCTGGCGTTCGTCAAATCGCTGGCCATGAGTAGCTGGGGCACCTATCGCACCCGACGCCTGCGCGCGCGCAACTAAGACTCGCGTTAAAACTGATCGTTGCTGCTCTATGAGTGGCTGCCACATATCCTGAAAATTAAGGTGCCGCTATGACATCCAACACTCCAGTCGCGCTGGTCACCGGCGCTTCATCCGGCATTGGCGCAGCCACCGCCAAACAACTCACGAAGGCCGGTTACAAGGTTTATGGCACCAGCAGGCGCGGCATCCAGGCCGCGCAAAGCAACATCACAATGCTGGCGCTCGATGTCACGGATGATGTGTCTGTATCAGCTGCGGTCAACGAACTGATCCAGCTTGAAGGGCGTATCGATCTGTTGGTGAACAATGCCGGTTTCGGCATTGCCCCTGCCGGTGCAGAAGAAAGCTCGCTCGAACAGGCCCAGGCGCTTTTCGACACAAACTTCTTTGGCATTGTGCGCATGACCCGCGCCGTAGTCCCGCACATGCGCCGCCAAGGCCGCGGCCGAATTATCAACATCGGCTCGATTCTGGGCGTCGTGCCCATGCCCTACATCGCACTCTATGCCGCAAGCAAACATGCCGTAGAAGGCTACTCGGAAGCGCTTGATCACGAGTTACGCACACGCGGCATTCGTGTCGCGGTCATCGAACCGGCTTTTACCAAGACCCAGTTCGAAGCGAACAACATCGAGCCCGATGCCAAGCTCGATGAGTACCACAACGTCCGCACGAGCCTCGCCAAGGTGTTCAGCCAATCGATGGCAAACGCCGATGATCCAGACGTTGTGGCCAAGGTCGTCGTAAAAGCGGCCAGCGCCGCGCGCCCTAAGCTGCGTTATACCGCAGGTGTAGCGGCTGGCCGTCTGAGCCTGCTACGCGCCTTCGCCCCGGCAGGAATTCTCGACGCTGGCATCCGTAAAAGCCTGCAACTTGAGGGGTAAATCGCTGGCAAAAAAACCTGAGCCACGCTCACCGCAAGGCACACCCGGAATCCACATTACGTCGCAAGCCCGGGAAGAAAGACTCGCGTTCTGATGCTCATCCACAGGAGTTCACACATGAAGCAAACCGTTGATTTTTTCTTTGATTTCGTAAGCCCCTATAGCTACCTGGCGTACAGCCAACTGGACAGCCTGCAGGCGGATGTCAGCCTGCGCCCCATACATGTGTTGAGCGTGATGAAAATGGTTGGCAATACGCCAACCACCGTCACCTGTGCAGCGAAAGGTCGCTACGCCGGCACCGACCTTGCGCGCTGGGCGCGCCGCTATGGCGTCGCGCTCAAGCGCCCTGACATGCGTGCCATGAACAACGCCGCCTGTGCGCGAGCAGTGCTTGCGGCGCCGTCCAGTGAGGCCGCACGGCAGATCACCAGCGCACTGTTTAATGCCTGCTGGCGGGACGGACAGACCCTGACCACAAGCGCTGAAGTGCTTGGTGTGCTTGAAGCGGCAGGCATCGAAACAGCGAGCCTAGCTGACCTGATCGATGCACAAGAAACCCTTGAGCGACTGGAAAAAAACAACCAGGAGGCGGCCGAGCGCGGCGTGTTTGGCGCACCGAGTTTTCTGCTCGGGGTGAACTTGTTCTTTGGTAATGATCGACTTGATTTTGTTCGCGAACATTTGGCGGGAGTGTAACCATTATGACTGCAGCTACTCAGCAACCCCTGGCGTTGATTACCGGTGTCGGCCCCGGCGTCGGCTCATCCCTGGTTCGTCGTTTCGCCGAAGGCGGTTATCGCGTGGCGATGATCGCTCGCGACTCGGCACGGCTGGCCGAACTTGAGGCCGAAGTGCCCGGCACCTTTGCCATGCCCTGTGATGTTACCGACGCCGGGGCACTCAAGCAGGTGCTTGAGCAGATTGGCGCACCGCAAGTGGTGGTGCACAACGCGGTCGGCGGCTCCTTTGCCCCCTTCCTCGAGACCAATCCAGAAACGCTGCGCCGCAACTTTGAAATCAACACCATGGCGCTGCTGAACCTGGCGCAAATGGTCGCCCCGGCGATGATCAAGGCTGGCGAAGGCGCCATCGTCGTCACGGGTAATACCTCGGCGCTGCGTGGCTCGCCCAACTTTGCCGGGTTCGCGCCAACCAAGGCCGCGCAACGCATTCTCGCTGAGTCGCTGGCCAGGGATCTGGGGCCAAAAGGCGTGCATGTGGCTTATCTGGTTATCGATGCGGTCATCGATGTGCCTTGGGCGCGCGAGATGCACAGCAAAGCGCCGGATAATTTCTTCATCCAACCCAAGAGCATCGCCGCTGAAGTCTTTCACTTGGCGCATCAGCCCAAGGATGCCTGGACCTTTATCTCCGAAGTGCGCCCCTACTGCGAAAAATGGTAAGGAGCGTAGGAAAGGCATCGATCGCCAGGATTTGCTTGCCCAAGGGGTGTAAAAGGCGTTTCGGTGCGGCTATCGCCACAAAAAACGGGCTTATGCATCACGCATAAGCCCGTTTTTATTGAAGCGGTTGTACTTAGCCGCGCTGACGCTTAGGCAACACGTCTTTGAGCTTGGCGTGCATGCCGCGCAGGGTTTTCTCGGTGGTGTCCCAGTCGATGCAGGCATCGGTGATGGAGACGCCGTACTTGAGCTGGCTCAGGTCCTTAGGAATCGACTGAGCGCCCCAGCCTAGGTGGCTTTCGACCATCAGGCCGACGATGGATTGGTTGCCTTCCAGAATCTGGTTGGCAACGTTGTCCATGACCAGTGGTTGCAGGGCCGGATCCTTGTTGGAGTTGGCGTGGCTGCAGTCGACCATAATGTTCGGACGGATGCCGGCTTTGGTCAGTTCCTGCTCACACACGGCCACACTCACCGAGTCGTAGTTCGGCTTGCCGTTGCCACCGCGCAGCACCACGTGACCGTAGGCATTGCCTTTGGTGGTGACGATGGAGACGCCACCTTCCTGGTTGATACCAAGGAAACGGTGCGGGCTGGAAACCGACTGCAGGGCGTTGATCGCTACCGTCAGGCCGCCATCAGTACCATTTTTGAAGCCAACCGAGGAGGACAAGCCGGAAGCCATTTCACGGTGGGTTTGCGATTCAGTGGTGCGCGCGCCAATGGCCGACCAGCTGATCAAATCCTGCAGGTACTGCGGGGAGATCGGGTCGAGGGCTTCGGTCGCGGTTGGCAGGCCCATTTCCGCCAGGTCACGCAGCAACTGGCGACCGATATGCAGACCGTCCTGAATCTTGAACGAGTCGTCCATAAATGGATCGTTGATCAGGCCTTTCCAGCCGACGGTGGTACGCGGCTTTTCGAAATACACGCGCATAACCAGATACAGGCTGTCCGACAGCTCAGCAGCCAGCGCCTTGAGGCGCTCGGCATACTCGTGGGCGGCCTTGATGTCGTGAATCGAGCACGGCCCGACCACCACAAACAGGCGGTGATCCTTGCCATCGAGAATATTGCGGATTACCTCACGCCCGCTGGCAACCGTGCGCAGGGCAGCGTCAGTCAGCGGAATTTCACGCTTGAGCTGTGCGGGGGTTATCAGGGTATCGTTGGAGGCAACGTTGAGGTCATCAATCGGTAAATCAGCCATCGTGCTATTCATCAGTAAGAGTCATCAGGTCACGGGTGCCGGCCGCCAGCGATCCCCGTGTGGCGGAGCACAGCAATAGGAGCACTGCGGGGAAGCCGAACCTTAGCGCGTAAAGGCACGGCTCGACAATGGGCTTGGCGGCTTGAGCCGTGCCGATGGTTGGATTGACTAATTCAAACTATCGCGGGAAAACTCGGCAGCGTGCTGGCTGATCCACTCTTGCGCCACGGCCTCAATCGATAAGCTACAGCCCTGCTGCTGCTCACATTGCTTGCGGTAGTGCTCGATGTGGCACACCTGTTCGACCATGCGGGCGCGAAACAAGGTGTCCTCATCAATAAAGGCGATACCCACCAGATAATGCTCACCCTGTTTACGGCACCATGCCACCAGCCCCGGGTAGCGCGCCTGCTCGCCGAACAGCGGGATGCGCATTTCAACAGCCGTGCCGCGGCGAAAAGCACGGCTGGAGTTGCAAGCCACGCCGCCGAGGCTGATATTGTTGAGCCGCTGTTTGGGCACACACGCCTGTTTGCGCAACACCAACTCCACCGGCATATCACTGGGATGACGCAGAAAGTGACGCATCGCTTACGACCTCAGATGCCATCAATTTGATATCAGACATGAGCAGTATAGTGACTGAACTGGAACTCACCGATTTAGATGCGGATCGTCACCTGCTCGACCTGCCCGGCACGTCATTGCTGATATTCACCAGCATAGGTTGTGCCAGTTGCCGTTGGGCGCGCCGTGAATTGGCCAAGCTGGACCTGCCCGTGCAGCGCCTGGCGTGGGTCGATGCGGGCAACAATGGCGGTTTGGTTACGCGTTACGAGGTCTTCCATCTGCCGGCCCTGTTTGCCGTGCGTGATGGCCAATTTTATGGCGCTGTGCAGGCTCGCTTGCTGAGCAGCGAATTAACCCTGGCGCTGGACACTGCCCTGTCGCGCCCCGCTGAGGAGCTTCCCTGATGACTGCAGCACCCCGTATCGGCATTATCGGCTGCGGCGCGATTGGCGGCTTTTATGGCCTGATGCTGGCCCGCGCCGGCTTTGATGTGCATTTTCTGCTGCGCAGTGAATTCACGGCTGTGGCCAGTGAAGGCCTGCGAGTCAACAGTGCTGTGCACGGCTCGCTGCATCTGGATAACGTGCAGGCGTACCCGTCGGTCACCGACATGCCGCCGTGCGACTGGCTGCTAGTCGCCGCCAAAACCACCAGCAACGCCGAACTGGCCCCGCTTATCAGCCAGGCGGCGGCGCCCGGCGCCAAGGTGGTGCTGATGCAAAACGGCCTGGATGTCGAAGACGAACTACGCCCGCTGTTACCCGACTCACTGCACCTGCTCGGCGGCCTTTGCTACATATACGCGCATCGCAGCGCGCCAGGTGTGGTTGAGCATCAGGCCCTGGGCGGCGTCAACCTTGGTTATCACTCAGGCCCGGCGCTGGATACAGAGAGTCGCCAGCTGATCCTTGAGCAAGGCACCGGCTTGTTTCAAACCGCAGGGCTGGCCTCCAAGGCGATGGCCGAGCTGAAGCAGGCGCGCTGGCAGAAGCTGGTGTGGAACGCGCCCTTCAACGGCCTGGCCGTACTGCTGAATAGCGGTACCAGCGCTCTGATGAGCAACGCCGAGAGCCGGGCCCTGATCGCCGCCCTCATGCAAGAGGTGGTAGAAGCTGCCAGCGCCTGTGGCTATCCACTGCCTGCGGAGTTTGCCGGTAAATTGCTGGCGGCCACCGAGCGCACACCGGACTATTTACCGAGCATGTACCACGACTTTGCCCTGCAACGCCCGCTGGAGGTGCACGCTATTTATGCCGTCCCCCTGGCCGCCGCTGCCAAGGTCGATTGCGCCATGCCACGCACCGAGATGCTCTACCAAAGCTTGCGTTATCTCGAACAACGCCAACCGTAAAACGGGAGCAGCCATGAGCAAGGGATTAGGCGACAAACTGGTACTGGCGATTTCCTCGCGGGCGCTTTTCGACCTGCGCGAAAGCCATCACATCTATGAAAGCCAGGGCGTTGCAGCTTATCGCCAATACCAGATTGAGCATGAGGACGAGATCCTCGCCCCTGGTGACGCCTTCCCTCTGGTCGAAAAGCTGTTGGCGCTCAATACCACCCTCAAGCAACAGCGGGTCGAGGTGATTCTGGTGTCGCGCAACAGTGCCGACACTGGGCTGCGGGCATTCAACTCGATCCAACACTATGGCCTGGGCATTTCCCGCGCCGCCTTTGTCGGCGGGCGCAGCCCGGACCCGTATCTCGCAGCATTCGGCTGCCAGCTGTTCCTCTCCACCCATGCTGAGGATGTGCGCAGCGCACTGCGCGCCGGCTTTGGTGCGGCGACCATTCTCTCCGGCGGTGCGCGGCGGGCAGCCAGCAATGAACTGCGCATTGCCTTCGATGGCGACGCGGTGTTGTTTTCTGATGAGTCCGAGCGGGTCTATCAGCAGGGTGGCCTGGAGGCCTTTCAGAGCCACGAACGCCAGTCGGCCCGTGAGCTGCTCGGCGGCGGCCCGTTCAAACCCTTCCTTGCGGCCCTGCATCGCTTGCAACAGGAGTTTCCTGAAGAGCAATGCCCGATTCGGACCGCCTTGGTCACCGCGCGCTCGGCCCCGGCCCATGAACGGGTGATCCGAACCTTGCGCGAGTGGAATATTCGCCTGGATGAATCCTACTTCCTCGGCGGTCTGGAGAAAGCCGCCATTCTGGAAACCTTCGGCGCCGATGTGTTCTTCGACGACCAGGCCGGGCACTGCGAAAAAGCCCGCGAAGTGGTCGCCACCGGGCATGTGCCGCATGGCATCAGCAACGAACCTCAGCCTTAACCCAGCCTTCTAAGCGGGGCACTGCGCCCCGCTGCCCCGCTTGCGCATATAACCATTCGTCCTCAAAACCCTGAGCTTCATTGACCTGCCAATTGCACTGCTAAGCTCAAATCGGGCCCGCCAGTCAGGCAGTCAAGGAGGCCGCATGATCCGTTCGATTCTCTATGCCACCGATCTGGGCCTCTACGCGCCTTATATATTGCAACACGCGCTGGAGCTGACCCGCTCCTTCAATGCCAACCTCTATGTGGTGCACGCTGTGGAGCCCATGGGCCTGTTTGCCGAGTCGGTGTTACAGACGTATCTGGATGAAGAGCGCCTCAAAGAACTGCGTGAAAACGGCCTGAGCACCGTGATGGCCAGCATCGAGCAGCGCGTGCTGGAAGGCTTTCGTGATGAAGTGGGCGAGACCTTGCATGACCTTGACCTGATCAAGGCGGTACGGGTGGTACAGGGTGATCCACCGCTGGTGATACTCGATGCCGCGCAGCAACTTGGCGTCGACCTGCTGGTCTTAGGTAGCCACAGCCACGGCACAGATATGGACATTCCACTGGGCCGTACCGCGTCCCGCCTGGTGCAGTTGGCCGAAGTACCGGTGTACCTGGTGCCGATGCTGCAGCACCGCAACCGAGGTGATCTTTAAAGAAGTGCAGCAGATTTTATTTTTTGGTCTAGTTTTAATGCTTAACTAATCATTATGGTTATATAAACGCCGACGACCTGAGCGGCTGTCTTTCTGCTTTGAGGGAATTTTATGAAGCTTCAGCAATTGCGCTACATCTGGGAAGTCGCGCATCACGACCTCAACGTTTCTGCCACGGCGCAAAGTCTCTACACCTCGCAGCCGGGCATCAGTAAGCAAATCCGCTTACTAGAAGACGAGCTGGGCGTGGAAGTATTCGCCCGCAGCGGTAAACACCTGACCCGCATCACCCCAGCCGGCGAGCGCATCATCAACACCGCCGGTGAGATCCTGCGCAAAGTTGAAAGCATCAAGCAGATTGCCCAGGAATTCTCCAACGAGAAAAAAGGCACCTTGTCGATTGCCACCACCCACACCCAGGCGCGCTACGCCCTGCCGCCGGTGATCAGCGCGTTTATCAAGCAGTACCCGGATGTATCCCTGCACATGCACCAGGGCACGCCGATGCAGATAGCCGAAATGGCCGCCGATGGCACGGTTGATTTCGCCATTGCCACCGAAGGCCTGGAGCTGTTCAACGACCTGATCATGATGCCCTGCTACCGCTGGAACCGCTGCGTGGTGGTGCCGCAGGGTCACCCACTGACCAAACTGCCGAAGCTGACCCTGGAAGCCCTGGCTGAGTATTCCATCGTCACCTACGTATTCGGTTTTACCGGCCGCTCCAAACTCGATGAAGCCTTCAGCCATCGCGGCCTGACGCCAAAAGTGGTGTTCACTGCCGCCGATGCCGACGTGATCAAGACCTATGTACGCCTGGGCCTCGGAGTCGGCATCGTGGCCAAGATGGCCGTCGATGCCACCCTTGATCCGGACTTGGTGGTGCTAGATGCCGGCGAGCTGTTTGAATCCAGCGTGACCAAAATCGGCTTCCGCCGTGGCACCTTCCTGCGTGGTTTTATGTGCGACTTTATCGAGAAGTTCGCCCCACACCTGACCCGCGATGTCATGGCCAAAGCCGTGCAATGCCACGGCAAGGCCGAGCTGGAAGAACTGTTTGAAGGCGTTGAACTGCCGCTGCACTAATCTCGCTTCAACAAAAAGCCGGTCGCGTGACCGGCTTTTTGTTGCCCGCGATAAACGGCCGGTCACTCGCCGCGCAGCAGTTCCTTGCCATGGGCGAAGTTCACCCACCAGCCAAACGCGGCGGCGGTAAAGAACATGATGATGCTGTAGATCGCCGCCGGGATCGACATGGTCGGGTTGTTCAGCAGCATCGGGCTGAGCGCCAGGGCAATCGCCAGGGTGCCGTTGTGGATGCCAATTTCCATACCGATGGCAATCGACTGGCGCAGGCTCAGCTTCATCAACCGTGGCACCCAATAGCCCACCGCCAGGCTGATCAAATTGAAGGCCAGCGCGGCGCCGCCCACCAGGGGCGCGTAGTCAACGAACGTCTGCCAGTCCTTAACCACAGCCAGCAAAATGATGATCAGCAAAAACAGCGCGGAGATGATTTTCACCGGCTTTTCCATGCGGGCGGCAAAACCTTCGAAACGGCTGCGAATCCACATGCCGATGGCCACAGGGCCGAGCACGATGGCAAACACCTGGACCACTTTGGTGAACTGCAACGGCAGCGCCTGATCGCCGTCCATAAAGTAGGCCAGCGATAAGTTAACGATCAGTGGCATGGTCAGCACCGCGACCACCGAATTGACTGCCGTGAGGGTGATATTCAGCGCCACATCACCGTGGGCCAAATGGCTGTAGAGATTCGCCGTGGTACCGCCTGGCGAGGCGGCCAGCAGCATCAAGCCAACGGCCAGGGCGGGTTCCAGGCCAAACGCTTTAGCCAAGAAGAAGCACACCAGTGGCAGCAGCACTAGCTGGCAGCTCAGGCCGATCAGCACCGGCTTGGGCAGTTTCACCACGCGGGCGAAATCCGCCAGAGTCAACGACAAGCCCAGGCCGAGCATGATGATGCCCAGGGCAACGGGAAGAAACAGGGTCAGTAACGGATCAGCAGTCATTATTGTTCTACTCCGGGATCGGGACAGCGCAACGATTCTGGCGAGCGCATGACGATGCTCGCAGTGACTTTAGCGGCCAATCAGCCGACCAGGGAACCCTATATGCAAAAAGGCGCCATAAAGGCACCTTTTTATCGCCACACCTGCAAATCAGATCGCCGTTGCACCACCATCCACGGCCAGCGCATGGCCGGTGGTAAAGGCTGCGTTATCGCAGCACAGGTAAAGCACGGCGGTGGCAACCTCTTCGACCTTACCGATGCGCCCGACCGGGTGCATGGCCGCTACGAATTCAGCCTTCTTCGGGTCGGTTTCATAGGCGCGGCGGAACATGTCAGTGTCTATTACTGCTGGGCAAACGGCGTTGACGCGGATTTTCTTCTTCGCATATTCCACCGCAGCGGACTTGGTCAGGCCAATCACTGCATGCTTGGACGCCGAGTAGATACTCATCTTCGGCGCCGCCCCCAGACCAGCTATCGACGCCGTGTTGACGATGGCGCCACCACCCTGGGCCAACAGCAAGGGAATCTGGTGCTTCATGCACAGCCACACACCTTTGACGTTAACGCCCATGATCGCGTCGTAGTCGCTTTCGCTACCGTCAGCCAGCTTGCCCTTCTCGATCTCGATGCCGGCATTGTTGAAGGCATAATCCAGGCGCCCATAAGCCTCCAGCGTAAACTCCATAAGCACCTTGACCTCGGCGTCACGGGTCACGTCGCAGCGAACAAACAGCGCATCGCCGCCGGCCTCACGGATCAACGCAACCGTACCCTCTCCGCCTGCCACATCGACATCGGACACCACCACTTGCAAACCTGCATTGGCGAATGCCAGTGCGGTAGCACGGCCAATACCAGCAGCACCACCAGTGACCAGGGCAACCCGGCCGGAAAAGCTCAAGCTCATCTGCGTGTCCTCGCAAGGAATAGAAACTGCGCCGAGTCTAATCAGCTGCCCACGCCCACGGCAGCACTATCAAGCGAGCGCTGAAGGCTCCATCCAAATGAGTGATTAACGCCCCAGGCTGCCTATCACGCGAATGGATAAACAACCATTCGTTGCCTGGGCACATCTTGCTCAACGCGGGCGTACGGGCTATCAACAGTCTTTCCGCTCAATGAGTACCCGCAATGACTGCCCCACTCAATCGTCAGTTCCTGCTTGCCCAACGCCCGGTTGGCCTGCCCAGCCGCGACACCTTCAGTTATGTAGAAACCAGCGTCGGCGAACCCGGCCCCGGACAAGTTCTGGTGAAAAACGCCTACCTGTCGCTGGACCCGGCCATGCGCGGCTGGATGAATGATGCCAAGTCCTACATCCCACCCGTCGGCATTGGCGAAGTCATGCGCGCCCTCGGTGTGGGGGAAGTCATCGCCTCGCATCACCCGGACTTTGCCGTAGGTGACCATGTCAACGGTGCACTTGGTGTGCAGGATTACTTCCTCGGTGAGCCCAAGGGCTTTTACAAGGTGGACCCCAAGCGCGCGCCTTTGCCGCTGTACCTGTCGGCGCTTGGCATGACCGGCATGACCGCCTACTTCGCCCTGCTTGATGTGGGCGCGCCGAAGGCGGGTGAAACCGTGGTGATCTCCGGTGCTGCCGGCGCCGTGGGCAGCGTGGCCGGGCAAATCGCCAAGCTCAAAGGTTGCCGCGTCGTCGGCATTGCTGGTGGCGCCGACAAGTGCAAATTTCTGATCGATGAGTTGGGCTTCGATGGCGCCATCGATTACAAAAATGAAGAGGTGATCGCCGGCCTCAAGCGCGAATGCCCGAAAGGCGTGGACGTGTATTTCGACAACGTCGGCGGCGACATTCTCGATGCAGTGCTTACCCGCCTGGCCTTCAAGGCGCGAGTAATCATTTGTGGCGCGATCAGCCAGTACAACAACAAGCAGGCGGTCAAAGGCCCGGCCAATTACCTCAACCTGCTGGTCAACAGCGCGCGCATGGAAGGCATGGTGGTGATGACCTATGCCCCACGCTTTGCCGAAGCGGCGGCGGAGATGGGCGGCTGGCTGGCCAGCGGCCAATTGAAGTCCAAGGAAGACATTGTCAGCGGTCTGCAAACCTTCCCGGAAACCCTGCTCAAGCTGTTTAGCGGCGAGAACTTCGGCAAGCTGGTGTTGAAAGTCGACTAACTGGCCGGCTTAAACAGCAAGGACTTTAGCCGTGCCCCCACAAGGTCGCGACTAAAGCCTTTGCATCAATTAGGCGCCGCAATGTCTGCGCCTAACCCGCCCTACCGGGTTAAGCCCGGTGACGACGCACTTCAATAATGTTTGGCAGGCGCGAGATACGTCCCAGTAGCCGCCCCAATGCATCCAACCCCGGAATTTCAACCGTGATGGACATCGAAGCGGTGTTGTCCTCTTTGTTCGAGCGGGTATTAAGCGCCAGCACATTGAGCTTTTCGTTGAGCAGCATCTGAGTCACGTCACGCAGTAGACCGGCGCGGTCATAGGCGCGAATGATGATGTCCACCGGGTAGGTTTGTACCGGCACCGGCCCCCAACCAACCTGGATGATCCGCTCCGGCTCACGCCCGGCCAGTTGCAGCACCGAGGCACAATCCTGGCGGTGGATACTCACCCCACGACCGAGGGTGATATAGCCGACAATTGGATCGCCGGGCAGCGGCTGGCAGCAACCCGCCATCTGCGTAAGCAGATTACCCACGCCCTGAATCTGGATATCACCACGCTTGCCGGGTTTGAAACCCAACGCCTTACGCGGGATCAGCTCTAACTGCTCGTTGACCCGATCGGGTTCAACCAGTTGCTGCGCCAGGTTGACCAATTGCGCCAGGCGCAAATCGCCCGCACCGAGCGACGCGAAAAGATCCTCACTGGTCTTCATATTGGCCTTGTCCGCCAATTTTTCAAAGTCTACGTGCGGCAGCGCCAGGCGCAGCAGTTCGCGCTCGAGCTGGGTTTTACCCGCCGCCACGTTCTGATCACGGTCTTGCAGTTTGAACCAGTGAACAATCTTCGCCCGCGCCCGCGAGGTGGTGATGTAACCGAGGTTGGAGTTCAACCAGTCGCGGCTCGGCGTGCCGTGCTTACTGGTGATGATCTCCACCTGCTCGCCGGTTTGCAGGCTGTAGTTGAGCGGCACAATGCGCCCGTTAATCTTCGCACCGCGGCAGTTATGGCCGATTTCGGTGTGCACCCGATAGGCAAAATCCAACGGCGTCGCGCCCTTGGGCAGGTCGATGGCGTGACCGTCCGGGGTGAACACGTAAACCCGGTCCGGCTCGATATCCACCCGCAGCTGTTCAGCCAGACCGCCGATATCGCCGAGTTCCTCATGCCATTCGAGCACCTGACGCAGCCAGGAAATCTTCTCCTCGTAATGGTTGGAGCCGGCCTTAACGTCAGTGCCCTTGTAGCGCCAGTGCGCGCACACCCCCAGCTCGGCTTCCTCGTGCATGGCCTGGGTGCGGATCTGCACCTCCAGCACCTTGCCCTCTGGGCCAAGCACGGCCGTGTGCAGCGAGCGGTAGCCGTTCTCTTTGGGGTTGGCGATGTAGTCGTCAAATTCCTTGGGAATATGCCGCCACAAGGTGTGCACGATACCCAGCGCGGTGTAGCAATCACGCACTTCAGGCACCAGCACCCGCACTGCGCGCACGTCATAAATCTGGTTGAACTGCAGCCCTTTGCGCTGCATTTTCCGCCAGATCGAATAAATATGTTTCACCCGGCCACTGATGTCGGCCTTGATTCCGGTGGTATCCAGCTCGCCACGCAGCTGGCCCATCACTTCATTGATGTAGTGCTCGCGGTCCAGACGGCGCTCGTGCAGCAGCTTGGCGATCTGCTTGTACTGCTCGGGTTCCAGATAGCGGAATGACAGGTCTTCGAGCTCCCACTTGATATGCCCGATACCTAAACGGTGGGCCAGCGGGGCGTAAATGTCGAAGACCTCGCGGGCCACACGTTGACGCTTCTCGTCGTCGGCCTCTTTCACCGCACGGATCGCGCAGGTGCGCTCGGCCAGCTTGATCAGCGCCACGCGCACATCATCGACCATCGCCACGAGCATCTTGCGCAGGTTTTCCACCTGGCCCTGGGAGCCCAGCACTAGAGAGTCACGCGGGTTCATCGAGGCGCTGATGGCAGCCATGCGCAGCACGCCTTCGACCAGCTTGGCCACCACCGGACCGAAGCGCTGATGGACCAGCGCTAACGGCACCTTGCCCTCACGCACGCAGCGGTAGATCACGGCAGCGACCAGGGAGTCCTGGTCGAGTTTGAGATCGGCGAGAATTTCGGCGATCTCCAGACCGGCGCGGAAACTCGACGCGCCCTCAGTCCATAAATTCTTCGCAGCATTGGCCTGCTGCTCAGCCGCGCGGGCGAACTCACACGCCTCACGCAGGGCGTCGCGATCCAATGCGGGGTCGACACTCAGTACATGTTCGAGCCATACCTCAAGATTGATACTGCCGTCATCGTTGATCGGCTGATGCGCTCTGACCTGAACCATCTTGCTTACCTTCCCTACAGTGCGTGATGTGCACACCGAACAGTCGCCAGCCTTCTATGGGCTGGTCGGTTTAACCACTTAAGGCGCAATCCCTGTGCACCCCTGCTGCATCGAAAGCGGTGCAGGCCATTGGGCCTACCACCCTCTCTCGCTGCGCCTATCTACGGCTTAACAAACAGCGCCATGGCTTCAACATGCGCGGTTTGCGGAAACATATCGAGGACACCGACCCGTTCGAGCTGATAGCCCTGCGCCAGTAATTCAGCGCTGTCACGGGCCAAGGTCGCCGGGTTACACGATACATACAACACCCGTTTAGCGCCCAGCGCGGTCATCTGCTTAACCACCTGTAACGCCCCATCGCGCGGTGGGTCCAGCAGCACCGCGGCGAACCCGCCCTGCGCCCAGCTAGCCTCGGCCAGCGGGTTGGACAGGTCGGCCTGGAAAAAGTGCGCGTTGCCCAGGTTATTCCTTTGGGCATTCAACGCGGCGCGCTCGACCATAGTCTGCACGCCCTCTACCGCTACAAGTTCACGCACCCGCTGGGCCAGCGGCAAGGCGAAATTACCCAGCCCGCAAAAAAGATCCAGCACCCGCTCATCGGCCTGCGGCGCGAGCCATTCCAGCGCCTGCGCAACCATGGCGTCGTTAACCGGCTGATTGACCTGCACAAAGTCCCCAGGCCGATAGGCCAGGTTGAGGTCGTAAGCGTCCAGGCGATAACTCAGTTGCTCCTGAGGATCCAACGGCTGCGGCTCTGCACTGCCCTGTAACCACAGCTGAGCCGCCTGCGCGGTGCAAAATGCCTGTAAGCGGTCGAGGTCAGCTTCACTCAGCGCTGCGGTATGCCGCACCAGCACAGCACTGCTGCTGCCACTGAACAACTCAACATGACCAATCGCCTGGGGTTTATCCAATTCACGCAATACCTGAGGTAACGCGCGCATGATCGGTTGCAAAGGCTGTACCAGTACCGGGCAGTCACTAATCGCGATGATGTCCTGACTGGCTGCGGCGCGGAAACCAACGTCCAAACGCTTAGCCTTGTTGTCCCAACGCACGGCAATCCGCGCGCGGCGGCGATACGCCAGCTCAGGACCGACCAGCGGGGCGGACCATTCACGCGGCTCAAGGTTGGCCAGACGACTCAGCTGCTCGGCGAGCATGCGCTGTTTCAGGGCAAGCTGATCGGCATGGGGCATATGCTGCACGCTGCAGCCGCCACAGACCTTGGCATGGGCGCAGGCCTCGCTGCGCCGCTTGGCGCTGGCGCTGAGAATCCGCTCAGTGCGTGCCTCAACCACCTTACCGTGGGCACCCAACACACGCGCCTCAATCTGCTCACCGGCCAACGCGCCGCTGACAAACCAGGTGCGGCCCTCGACAAAGCCGATACCACGGCCATCGTTAGCCAGGCGCTCGATGGCCAGCTTCTGTTTCTTGCCCACCGGCACCTGCGGCGCACGGGAACCACCGCTGGGTTGAAAGCGTAGACCGCCGTCTTTCTTAGCCATCAGTTACTCGGTTCGGCGTAAATGCCACTGGACAGGTAACGGTCACCACGGTCGCAGATAATTGCCACCATCACCGCATTCTCGACTTCTTGCGACAAGCGCAGCATGGCCGCCACCGAACCGCCGGAAGATACTCCGCAGAAGATGCCTTCTTCGCGCGCCAGCCGGCGCATCACGTCTTCGGCCTCCTGCTGGCCCATGTCGATAATGCGATCAACCCGCTCAGCCTGATAAATACTCGGCAGATACTCCTGCGGCCAGCGGCGGATACCCGGAATCGACGCGCCTTCCATCGGCTGCAGGCCGACGATCTGCACCTCAGGCTTCTGTTCTTTCAAGAAGCGCGACACCCCCATGATGGTGCCGGTGGTGCCCATGGAGCTGATGAAATGGGTGATCTGCCCGCCCGTTTGCTGCCAGATTTCCGGGCCAGTGCTGGTGTAGTGGGCAATCGGGTTATCGCCATTGGCGAACTGATCGAGCACCTTACCCTTGCCCTCGGCCTGCATCTGCAAGGCCAGATCGCGGGCCTCTTCCATACCACTGACCAGAATCAACTGCGCGCCATAGGCCGTCATCGCCGCCTTGCGTTCGGCGGTGGAGTTGTCCGGCATGATCAGCACCATCCGGTAACCCTTGATCGCCGCGGCCATGGCCAGGGCAATGCCGGTATTGCCACTGGTGGCTTCGATCAGCACATCACCGGGGGTGATATCACCACGCTGCTCGGCGCGGCTAATCATCGACAAGGCCGGGCGGTCTTTTACCGAGCCCGCCGGATTGTTGCCTTCAAGTTTCAGCAGCAAGGTATTGCTGGTGTTACCCGGCAAACGTTGCAGGCGAACCAGTGGGGTGTTGCCGACGCAATCGGCGATGGTTGGGTAATGCAGGCTCATGGCGAACAAGATGATCCAGAAGCGAAGAAGGTCCTCATGATACCGGCAAACCATCCTCGGCTATATAACCGACCCGCTTTGCACGACAGCATTTGCCATGAGAGCGGGCGCAACCGCTAAACTGCCGCGACGTCAGTACAGGAGGCAGCGCGTGATAACGGATTTAGGCATCAAAGGCCGGGTGCTCATGCTCACCCTACTGCCCACCAGCCTGTTGGCACTGGTGCTCGGCGGCTATTTCACCTGGATGCAGTTGTCCGGTTTGCAGGAGCAGTTGCTGCAGCGCGGGCAGATGATCATCGAGCAACTCGCGCCCCTCGCCGCCCCCGCCCTGCAAAGCGGCGACGCCGAGCTGCTGCAGCGCATCGCCAGCCAGGCACTCGAACAGCCTGACGTGCGCGCCGTAAGCTTCCTCAGCGCCGATCGTAACGCCCTCGCCCATGCGGGACCGCGCATGCTCAACCCCTCGCCAGCGACGGGTAAGCAACAACTTGCACAAAACAGCAACCAGAACGCGACACGCTTTCTTCTGCCGGTGTATGAGCAGCACCTGAGCCTGACTGGCAAGGCCGCCAGCAACCTTGGCACCCAGTTGCTCGGCTGGGTCGAGCTGGAACTCTCGCATCACAGCACCCTGATCATCGGCTACCGCAGCCTGCTCGCCAGCCTGCTGTTGATTGCCGCCGGCCTGATGGTCACCGCCCTGCTTGCCGTGCGCATGAGCCGCACCATCAACGAACCACTGCGGCGGATCAAACACGGTGTTGCCCAACTTAAGGATGGCCACCTGGAAACCCGCCTGCCTCCGCTGGGCAGCCATGAACTGGACGAGCTGGCGTCGGGCATCAACCGCATGGCCGAGTCCCTGCAGAACGCTCAGGAAGAACTGCAACACAGTGTCGACCAGGCCACCGAGGATGTGCGGCAGAACCTGGAAACCATTGAAATACAGAACATCGAATTGGACTTGGCGCGCAAAGAGGCCCTAGAGGCCAGCCGGATCAAATCCGAATTCCTGGCCAACATGAGCCATGAAATCCGCACACCGCTCAACGGCATCCTCGGCTTCACCAACCTGCTGCAAAAAAGCGAGCTGACCCCGCGCCAGCAGGACTACCTAGGCACCATCGAAAAATCCGCCGACAGCCTGCTGGCGATCATCAACGAGATCCTCGATTTCTCTAAAATCGAGGCCGGCAAGCTGGTCCTGGAGAATATCCCGTTCAACCTGCGTGATCTGCTTCAGGAAAGCCTGACCATCCTCGCCCCAGCTGCCCACGCCAAGCAGCTAGAGCTGCTCAGCCTGGTCTATCGCGATACGCCGCTGTCGCTAATCGGCGACCCGCTGCGGCTCAAGCAGGTGCTGACCAATCTGGTGAGTAACGCGATCAAATTCACCCGCGCCGGCAGCATTGTCATCCGCGCCATGCTCGAAGACGAAAACGCCGACCGCGCCCAGTTGCGCATCAGCGTGCAGGACACCGGCATCGGCCTCTCCGATGACGACTTACGCGAATTGTTCCAGGCCTTCAGCCAGGCCGACAATTCGCTCAGCCGCCAGGCCGGTGGCACAGGCCTGGGCCTGGTGATTTCGAAACGCCTGATCGAACAAATGGGCGGTGAAATCGGTGTCGACAGCACCCCCGAGGAAGGCTCGGAGTTCTGGATCACCTTGAGCCTGCCCAAGGCCCGTGACGATGCCGAAGACCAGCCGCGGCCACCGCTGCTCGGGCGTCGTGTGGCGGCTCTGGAAAGCCACGACCTGGCCCGCCAGGCCCTGCAGCATCAGCTGGAAGACTGTGGCCTGCAGGTCAGTTGTTTTGACAGCCTCGACAGCTTGCTCAGCGCGGTGGCCGAAGCCCGACATAGCGCTCAACCGATTGAACTGGCGGTGCTCGGCGTCAGTACCCAGACCCTGCCGCCAGAGCGCCTCGATCAGCGTATCTGGGAGCTTGAGCGGCTGGCCTGCAAAACCTTGCTGCTCTGCCCGACCACCGAGCAGTCGCTCTACCACAGCTTTTTGCCGGATGCGTACAGCCAGCTGCAAGCCAAACCCGCCTGCACACGCAAGCTGCAACGCGGCCTGACCGAGCTGATTAGCCCGAGGCAGAACCGTACTGACTACAAACATACTGCGCCCAGCCGACCACCGCTGATTCTCTGCGTCGACGACAACCCAGCGAACCTGCTGCTGGTGCAAACCCTGCTGGACGATATGGGCGCCCAGGTCAGCATCGCCAACAGCGGCTATGAAGCCGTGGAAAAAGCCGCTGAACAGACCTTCGACCTGATTTTTATGGACGTACAAATGCCCGGCATGGACGGTCGCCAGGCCACCGAAGCGATTCGCCTGCAAGAAAACGAGCGCGGCCAGCCCCCGGTCGTGATTGTCGCGCTGACCGCCCACGCCCTGGCCAACGAAAAGCGTGCCCTGCTGCAAAGCGGGCTAGATGACTACCTGACCAAACCCATCAGTGAACGCCAATTAGCCCAGGTGGTGCTCAAATGGACCGGCCTGGCCCTGCGCAGCCAGAGCAGCGAGCACAGCGAAATCAGTGCGACACATAACAACCTCAGCGTACTGGATGCCGAAGAAGGCCTGCGCCTAGCTGCTGGTAAAGCAGATCTGGCCGCCGACATGCTGAGCATGCTCCTGGCAGGGCTGCCGGGTGACCGCCAAGCCATTCGCCAAGCCCGCGACAGCGGCGAACGCAACAGCTTGATCGAGCGCGTACACCGCCTGCACGGGGCCACTCGCTATTGCGGTGTGCCGCAACTGCGCGCCGCCTGTCAACGCAGTGAAACGCTACTGAAACAGAACGACCCCGCCGCCCAGCAAGCACTCGATCAACTGGAGGCCGCCATCGACCGGCTGGCTCAGCATGCACAGCTCAGCGCCTGAATCAGGCAGATCGAATCCACCAGCCGAGGAACCCCATGCGCATCATTCTGTTCAGCAGCAAGCCCTATGACCAACAGAGCTTTGACGCCGCGGGGTTCCCTGACGATTGGCAATTGAGCTTTCAGGAAGCCCATCTGCGCCAGGACAGCGCCGGCCTGGCCGCCGGTTACGAGGTGGTGTGCGCGTTTATCAATGACGACCTCAGTGCTGAGGTATTGCAGCAACTCGCGGCAGGCGGCACCCGGCTAATTGCCCTGCGCTCGGCCGGCTACAACCATGTTGACCTACACGCCGCACACGCCCTCGGCCTCGCCGTGGTACGGGTGCCTGCCTACTCACCGCATGCCGTTGCCGAGCATGCGCTGGCATTGATCATGACCCTCAACCGCCGCACACACCGCGCCTTCAACCGTACCCGCGAAGGTGACTTCTCCCTGCACGGGCTAACCGGCTTCGACTTGCATGGCAAACACGTTGGCATCATCGGCGCTGGGCAAATAGGCCTGAGCTTTGCGCGGATCATGGCCGGCTTCGGCTGCGCCCTATTGATCCATGACCCGTACCCGATTGCCGACCTACCCGCTGGCGCGCGGCAAGTCGAATTGGAGCAACTGCTCGAAGACAGCGACATCATCAGCCTGCACTGCCCGCTCAACACCGCCACTCACCACCTGATCGACGCCGCGCGCTTACAACAAATGAAGCCTGGCGCCATGTTGATCAATACCGGGCGCGGGGCCTTGATCGATACACCAGCCTTGATTGGCGCGCTGAAAAGCGGGCAACTGGGCTATCTGGGCCTGGATGTCTATGAAGAAGAGGCCGAGCTGTTCTTTGAGGATCACTCGCAGCAACCGCTGCAGGATGATGTATTGGCGCGCCTGCTGAGTTTCCCCAATGTGCTGATTACCGCGCATCAGGCTTTTCTCACCCACGAAGCGTTGGCGGCGATTGCCGGCACCACCCGCGACAATATCGCCGCCTGGCTGAGCGGAGCGCCAATCAATCAGCTACTTCCTGCCGCGTGATAGCATCGCGCATACATTTGGAGGATCCATGGCTGAACACGATTTTCGCTACAACTTGCTCAACCCCGAGCACACCCTGATCGAATGCCGCGCACTGGCACCCGGCCGCTATCAGGTCACCGGCAATGGCGGCTCGATCCAGAGCGGCGACACCCTGCTGGTCACCCTCAAAGGCAGCCGCGAGCTGTCCATGCGCCTGCACGCTGACAAGGTTCGCCACCTGATCAACCCACGCGGCCAGTGGGTGGCCGTGGCCACCGGCCCGGCTTTCGGCGAGCTGGCCATCTTCAATTGGCAGGTCAATTGCGACAGCTGCAATGCACAACTGGATTTCGAGTTCGCGGTCGATGCCACGCTCGGCAAAAAAGCCCAGGCGCCCGCCGCCGAAGCACGGATCAAAGAGCTCGGTTGGCTGTCGAAGAACGCCAAGCACCTATGTCCGAAGTGCATCAACAAGGAGGCTTCATGAACCGCACACTAGCCATTAGCCTACTGGCTGCAAGCCTTGCAGGCTGCGCCACATCCGCGCCGCAACTGGAAACCGAACAGACCTACCAAGTGGAATGGATCGGCGAACGCCCGCTGATCGACAACAGCCACTTAACCATCACCCTGGGTGATGATGGTCGCGCCTACGGTAACGCCGGCTGCAACCACTGGTTTGCGGGCTACACACTACAGGGCGATAAGCTCAGTTTCAGTGCCGCCGGCAGCACTCGCAAAATGTGCGCGCCAGCCCTGATGGAGCAAGAAGCGCGCTTTCTTGAGAGCCTGAGCACAGTGCAGCGCTGGGACTTCTCGCCCACTGAGCAGCTGCGTCTCTGGCCCGCACAAGGCAAGCCACTGCGCCTCTGGCCGGAAAGCAACTAAGCGCACACCCGAAGGGTCGCTGCCATGGATGGCAGGCCATAAAAAGGGAGCCCTAGGGCCCCCTTTTTTGTTGCGGCTGAAACTCAGTGAATGATCTGGCTGAGGAACAGCTTAGTGCGTTCGTTCTGCGGGTTGGTGAAGAAGGCGTTGGGCTCGTTTTGTTCAACGATCTCGCCTTTGTCGAGGAATATCACGCGGTTCGCCACGGTGCGGGCAAAGCCCATTTCGTGGGTGACACAGAGCATGGTCATGCCGTCTTCTGCCAGGCCGACCATGGTGTCGAGGACTTCTTTAACCATTTCTGGATCAAGGGCAGAGGTCGGCTCGTCGAACAACATGATCTTCGGTTTCATGCACAGTGCACGGGCAATCGCCACGCGCTGCTGCTGACCACCGGAGAGTTGCCCTGGGTACTTGTGCGCCTGCTCCGGAATGCGCACGCGCTCCAGGTAGTGCATGGCCACTTCTTCAGCTTCGCGCTTGGGCATCTTGCGCACCCACATAGGTGCCAGGGTGCAGTTCTGCAGCACGGTTAGGTGCGGGAACAGGTTGAAGTGCTGGAACACCATGCCCACTTCACGGCGCACCGCTTCGATGTGCTTGAGGTCGTGAGTCAACTCTGTGCCATCGATGATGATGCGACCCTGCTGATGCTCTTCCAAACGATTGAGGCAGCGAATCGCGGTCGATTTGCCAGAACCGGACGGGCCACACAGGACGATGCGCTCGCCCTGCTGCACGCTCAGGTTGATGTCCTTAAGCACATGGAACTGGCCGTACCACTTGTGTACACCCTCCATGAGGATCATCGGCTCAGCGCTGGTTTGTTTAATTGCTTCAGGCATTGAAAGGTCTCCTAACGCTTATGGCCGGTGTCCAGCTTGCGCTCCAGGTGTTGGGAGTAGCGGGACATACCAAAACAGAAAATCCAGAAAATTAGCGCTGCAAACACATAGCCTTCAGTGGCCATGCCCAGCCAAGCCGGATCGGTGGTGGCTTGCTTGATGCTGTTGAGCAAATCGAACAGACCGATGATGATCACCAGGCTGGTGTCCTTGAACAGCGCAATAAAGGTGTTAACGATGCCAGGGATCACCAGCTTCAAGGCTTGCGGCAGAATCACCAGGCCCATCATCCGCCAGTAGCCCAGGCCCATGGCCGCAGCGGCCTCGTATTGGCCCTTGGGAATCGCCTGCAGACCACCGCGCACCACTTCGGCGATGTAGGCCGACTGGAACAGAATCACCCCGATCAATGCCCTCATCAGCTTGTCGAAGCTCAAGCCCTCAGGCAGGAACAGCGGCAGCATCACCGAAGACATAAACAGCACGGTAATCAACGGTACGCCGCGCCAAAACTCGATAAAGGTTACGCAGATAACCCGGATGGCCGGCATATCCGAACGTCGCCCCAGCGCCAGCACGATGCCCAGCGGCAAGGCACCGGCAATACCCACAGCGGCAATCACCAGGGTCAACATCAAGCCACCCCAGCGGCTGGTCGACACCGTCGACAGGCCGAAAAAGCCGCCGTGCAGCAACCAATAAGCCAGCAGCGGATAGACCACCAGGAAAACCAGGCCGTAGATGGCTTTGCGTGGCATTTGTGGAATGAACAGCGGTGCGGCACCAATCACCGCCAACCACAGGGTCAGGTCAACGCGCCAGCGCAGTTCGGTCGGGTAAAAGCCGTACATAAACTGGCCGAAGCGCTGCTGCACAAACACCCAGCAGGCACCGCCGCTGGTGCAATCGGCGCGGGTAGTACCGGTCCAGTCAGCATCGATCAAGGCCCACTGAATCAGCGGCGGAATAATCAACCAGACCAGATAAACCGCGAACAGCGTCAGCAGCGTATTGAACCAGCTGGAAAACAGGTTGGCGCGCAGCCAACCGACCACACCAACGCTGAGCGCGGGTGGCGGTAGATCAGGTTTGAAGGTATGGGTTTGCATGGCTGCTCCTTACCGCTCGATCAGCGCAATGCGCTTGTTGTACCAGTTCATCAGCATGGAAATGCTGATACTGATTGCCAGGTACACGCTCATGGTGATGGCAATCACCTCAATAGCCTGACCGGTCTGGTTGAGTACCGTTCCGGCAAACAGCGAGACCATGTCCGGATAACCGATACCGGCGGCCAGCGAGGAGTTCTTCGCCAGGTTCAGGTACTGGCTGGTGAGCGGCGGAATGATCACGCGCAGCGCCTGCGGAATGATCACCAGACGCAAGGTCTTACCAGCAGGCAGGCCCAGGGAGCGGGCGGCCTCAGTTTGCCCGTGGCTGACCGCCATGATCCCGGAGCGTACGTTCTCGGCGATAAAGGCAGCGGTGTAGATGGTCAACGCCAGGGTCAGCGCCATTAACTCGGGTATCAGCACCCAGCCGCCACGGAAGTTGAAACCGCTCAGTTCCGGCACACTCCACTGCAGCGGGTTACCGCCCAGCAGGATGGCCAGCCCTGGCAAGCCGATCAACAGTGGAATCGCCCCCAGCGACACCGGAAATAGTTTGCCGGTGGCCTCAAAACGCGCCTTCGACCAACGCGACAACAGCACCACACCGATAATCGCGACAATCACCGCCCCCGCAAACAGACCGAAGTTGTCCGCAGGACTCGGCGCCGGCATATACAAGCCACGGCTGTTGAGGAAAAACGTCTCACCCACACCCATGCTTTGCCGCGGCCCTGGTAGGGCGAGCATCACGGCGAAGTACCAGAAGAAGATTTGCAGCAATGGCGGGATGTTACGGAATATCTCGATGTATACGGTTGCCAGCTTGCTGATCAACCAGTTCGGCGACAGACGCGCCACACCCAGTAAGAACCCCAAAAATGTTGCCAGTACGATCCCAATCACCGACACCAATAAGGTGTTGAGCAGGCCCACCACGAAAACACGCCCATAGGAGTTGCTTTCGTCGTAGTCGATCAGGTGCTGGGCAATACCGAAACCGGCGCTGTTATTGAGAAAGGAAAACCCAGAAGTAATCCCGCGTTTCTCTAGGTTGGTCTGGGTGTTGTCAAACAGGAACCAGCCGAGCGCCACAACGGCGATAACGGCAATAATTTGAAATAGCCAAGCGCGTGCCTTGGGGTCGGTCCAGACCGATCCACCGGGGCGCGGGGCATTTGCAGTGGTTTGCATAGGAGCCCTCTTGGAACCCTATGCCCGCATCGGCGGGCATAGGGTTCACATCAATCAGAACAATGCCGGCCACTCAGGGCGAGTGGCCGGCAACAGACGGTCAGCGCACCGGCGGTGCGTACTGCAGACCACCCTTGTTCCACAGGGCGTTGAGGCCACGTTCGATTTTCAGCTGGCTGCCAACACCGACGTTACGCTCGAAGCTTTCGCCGTAGTTACCGACTTGCTTGACGATCTGTACGGCCCAGTCCTTCGGCAATTTCAGGTCTTTACCAAACTCACCTTCAGCACCGAGCAGACGTGCTACGTCAGGGTTCTTGGTGGATTTGGCTTGCTCTTCAACGTTAGCCGAGGTGATGCCCAGCTCTTCAGCGTTGACCATCGCGTACAGCGACCAGCGCACGATGTCGAACCACTCTTCATCACCCTGGCGTACAACCGGGCCCAGCGGCTCTTTCGAGATCACTTCCGGCAGCACCACGTAGGAGTCTGGATCAGCCAACTTGATGCGCTGCGCATACAGCTGCGACTGGTCGGAGGTCAGTACGTCGCAACGACCTGCTTCAACCGATTTGGCGCTCTCGTCAGAGGTGTCGTAAGTGATGGGGGTGTACTTCAGGCCATTGGCGCGGAAGTAGTCGGAGAGGTTCAGCTCAGTGGTGGTACCGGCCTGGATGCAGACAGTTGCACCGTCAAGTTCCTTGGCGCTGGAAACACCCAGTTTTTTGTTAACCAGGAAGCCTTGACCGTCGTAGTAGTTAACGCCGGCAAAGTTCAGACCCAGGCCGGAATCGCGGGAGCTGGTCCAGGTGGTGTTACGTGAAAGAATATCGACTTCGCCAGACTGCAACGCGGTGAAGCGCTCTTTGGCGGTCAGTGGGCTGTACTTGACCTTGGTCGCATCACCGAATACTGCAGCAGCGACTGCGCGGCATACATCGACGTCGAGGCCCATGTAATTGCCTTTCTCGTCGGCGTAGGAGAAGCCAGGCAGACCATCACTGATGCCGCACTGAACAAAACCTTTCTTCTGGATTGCGTCCAAAGTAGCGCCAGCTTGAGCAAAACTGCTAACGCCGAGAACCGCGGCGGTGGTCAGTACTGCCAATGTGGATTTCACCATCTTCATTAAAACCTCCAGTTGCTTTTGTTGTGTTTGGAGTCTCGGTTCTTCCACCGTACCCTTGTGGGGCTCGTTGACTGTGTCGGCAGCAACACACTCAACCGGGGGCAAAACCATGGTTTGAGTCTAGTTGCCGATTGCTCCAGCGGCCATAAACTCTTACCGGCTCATTGTTTGAATGAGCAAGAGACAGGTAGCAAGTGACATGTCGCACAGCCTGCAGCGCCTAGTGAACCTATGAAGCCCCTTAGGGCGACTCGGTTTCCGCACCCCGTTGGGCGGCACTGTTACCACGACCAGGCAGCAGCATCAGCCTCTAGGGTTTATAGCAAGGGCCGTACCAGCCTCGCCGACCAAGCCCCAAACAGGCAGTACAAGAGCAAAACTTTCACCCTGGCGACATCTTCTTTCCATAATCACCACCTCCTATTTTTCACTTCGCACTAAATCAGTGCGATCGCACCACAGCGGAGCTTCAGATGACCGAACCCTTGATTCTTCAGCCCACACTTGCCGCAGACGCGTGCGTCATTTGGTTGCACGGCCTCGGTGCCGACCGTTACGACTTCATGCCTGTCGCCGAAGCCTTGCAACAGCGCCTGCACACTACCCGCTTCGTTCTGCCGCAAGCGCCAACGCAGTCGGTGACGATTAATGGTGGCTACGCCATGCCCAGTTGGTACGACATCCTGGCCATGAGCCCAGCCCGTGCGATCAATCGCGAGCAGCTGGAAGCGTCAGCCCAACAGGTTATCGAGTTGATTGAGGCGCAACGCGACAGTGGCATTGACCCGGCGCGCATCGTCCTCGCCGGCTTCTCCCAGGGGGGCGCAGTGGTCCTGCACACCGCCTTCTTGCGCTGGCAGTTCGCCTTAGGCGGAGTTATTGCGCTATCGACCTACGCGCCAACCTTTAGCGACGAGATCAGCCTCGCAGATACAAAAAGACAACTGCCGGTCCTGTGTTTGCATGGCACATTCGACGACATCGTACTGCCGGCCATGGGCCGCGCAGCCCATGACTACCTGAGCGCCTCCGGCGTCAGCGTGCAATGGCGTGATTACCCGATGGGCCACGAAGTGGTGAACGAGGAAATCCGCGATATTGCTGATTGGCTGGAGCAACGCTTAGGCAATTGAGCCTAAGAGTGAGAACGCCTATGCCGGACATCCCTGCGATCAAGACCTTGCGCGACATCCGCCAGATCGAGCAAACCCCACTGGCCGAGCGCGACCTGCCGACCAGCACCTACGAGCTGATCCGCCGCAGCGCAGCACGGCAGATGGATGCACCGGCCCTGTCTTTTATCCTCCAGGGCACGGCTGATGAGGTGGCTTACCGCCTCACCTACGGGCAATTGCTGGGCAAGATCACCCAGACCGCTAACGCCTTTCATCGCCTGGGCCTGCGCCCAGGTAAGGCCGTGTCGTTTCTGCTGCCCAACCTGCCGCAGACCCACTTCACCATCTGGGGTGGCGAGGCCGCCGGGATTGTTAACGCGATCAACCCACTGCTCGACCCGGAGCATATCGCCGAGCTGATCCAGGCCTCCAACTCAGAATTACTGGTCACCCTCGCCCCCTTCCCGGGTACCGACCTGTGGGCCAAAGTTGCAGGTCTGCGCGAGCAGCTGCCAGCGCTCAAGGCGATTATCTGCGTGGACATGGCCAACTTGCTGCCCGAGCCGCAACGCAGCGCCGTCAAGGAGCAGCGCGGGCCTTTGCCCGACGGGGTACTGGATTTCGATGAGCTGATCGCCAGCTGCCCGGATGACCACCTGGAAAGTGGCCGCGTCATTGCGCCGGATGACATTGCCAGCTACTTCCATACCGGCGGCACCACGGGCACACCGAAACTGGCCCCGCATAGCCACGGCAACGAAGTCGCCATGGCGTACAGCATGAACCTGGTAACCCGCTTCGCGCCCGGAGATGTCACGCTCTGTGGCCTGCCGCTGTTCCACGTTAATGGGGTGATTGTCACCGGCCTAACCGCCTTTATCGGCGGCGCCGAGGTGCTGCTGGCCACGCCGCAGGGGTATCGCAACCCCGCGTTAATCAGCAATTTCTGGAAAATCATCGAACGCCACGAGGTTAGTTTCTTCAGCGGTGTTCCGACTATTTATGCCGGCCTTCTCCAGGTGCCGAGCGAAGGCCATGACCTCAGCTCGCTGAAATATGCCCTGTGCGGTGCCGCACCGATGCCGGTGGAACTCATACGCCAATTCGAGAGCAAAACCGGGCTGACCCTGATTGAAGGCTACGGCCTGACCGAGGGCACTTGCGGTAGCTGTGCCAACCCACCCATCGGCGAGCGCCGCCCAGGCTCCATTGGCCTGCCGATGCCGTATTGCGACGTGACGATCAAGGTGCTCGATGAACAGGGCAACTATTTAAGGGACGCTGCGCCCAATGAAATTGGCAACCTGTGCATCCGTGGCGCGACGGTGTTCAACGGCTACCTGCAAAGCAGCAAGAATGCCAACATCTGGGTCGACGGTAACTGGTTCAATACGGGCGACCTGGGCCGAATAGATGCTGATGGCTACATCTGGCTGACCGGCCGCAGCAAGGACCTGATCATCCGCGGCGGCCACAACATCGACCCGCAGATGATCGAAGAAGCGCTACACAAGCACCCTGCCGTGGCCATGGCAGCGGCGGTCGGCAAGCCTGACGAGAAGGCCGGCGAGCTGCCCGTGGTGTATGTGCAGCTCAAGCCCGGCGCGCACGCCAACGAAGCCGAGCTGTTGGCGCATGCCGCCCTGCACATCCCCGAACGCGCGGCGATCCCCAAGGACGCCTGGATCATCGAGAGCATTCCACTGACCGCCGTGGGTAAAACCTTCAAGCCGGCGCTGCGCTTCGACGCCATTGCGCGCGTCTACCAGGCGGCATTGCTGGAGCTTGATCAGCGCGTGCGCGTTGAAGTCCTCAGCGATGACAAACGCGGTCAAGTCGCCCACATCCACCTGCCCGCCGGGCAAACCAATCTGGCAGCAGCCATCACTCAGCGTCTGGCCGGTTTTGCCGTGGCCATAGAGCTGCATCCGGCCGACTAAGCAATAGGTCAGCGCCAGGATTGCGCTGAAGTTGTGACCGACCATTCAACTTCAGTACCACTGGTCGCGCCAGGGCACGACAAGGATTGTCAGCCCACAGGCGGCGGAATATGGTCATATTTGGTAATCGTCCTAAAAGCAGGGAGCGTTAGCGATGCCCCGTCCCTCCAACACACTATTGCGCCTGTTAACCCCATGAAACACGCCCATTGGCAGGCCGATCTGCAACAGCTGCGTCGTCTGCGGTTGTTCAATAACGTTGCTGCCAGCAGCATCGACCATCTACTCAAAGACTTCCGGGCCTGCGATCTGGAAGCGGGTGATGTGCTGCTCTCGCCCGCCCATCGCAACCAATACCTCTACCTGCTGCTCAAAGGCCAACTCAAGGTCTACCTGGGTTCACTCGACAGCCAGGCTGTCAGCACCCTAGTCGTTGGCGACTGTGCGGGGGAAATCAGCTTTATCGACAACGAACACCCGTCTGCCTTTGTCGTCGCAACCGAGCCCTGCTGCGTGCTGCGCCTGCACCGTGAATCGCTGTTCAACTTGTTCAAGCAATCGCCCACGCTCATGCAAAACCTGCTGGAATTGCTCTGCGAGCGCGTGCGCCAAGGCAACCGGCTTATTCTCGACAGTGAACAGACCGCCAATATCGACGCACTGACCGGTGCCTATAACCGCCGCTGGCTGGAACACATCTTCGAGCGCGAAAGCACCCGCTGCGCCTTCAACCGCAAGCCCCTGTGCATCCTGATGCTCGATGTTGATCACTTCAAAGCCTACAACGACCAGCACGGTCATCTGGCCGGTGATTATGCACTGTGCCTACTGACCAATACCCTGCGCAACCAATTACGCCCCATGGACAGCCTGACCCGCTTCGGCGGTGAAGAATTCCTCATTCTGCTGCCGGAAGTCAGTGCTGAAGAGGCCCGCAGCATTGGTGAACGACTGCGTATAGCCCTGCACCAGATCAGCTCCTTCCACTCGCCGATTGGCGTACTGCCAGGTGTGACCGTGTCCATTGGTCTGGCGCAGATGCAGCCAAAGGACAGCTTGCAAGGCCTTATATCCCGCGCCGACAGCGCGCTGTATCAGGCCAAGCAGCAAGGCCGCGACTGCCTCTGCGGCTAATCCTACGAGCATCATCGCGTCGACCGTGCCAGGCTTTTAGCCTCCCATAGCGGCGCGGTAGCCATCCATCACACTTACTCGCTACCCTTGCTAAAGTGCTGCGCATAACAACAACGCCGGATGGCTCCTGACTATGCGCAAAACCCTAATTACCCTCCTGGTTCTTATACTGATCGCTGCTGCCAGCGTATTGGCCCTACCCTCACTGCTTGACCGCAAAATGAACAGCGTCGAGTCCCCAGCGCCTTACCCTGCCAGCGAACCAGCCAAGCAACTGCATAAGCAGTTGTTTATCGCCGACCTGCACGACGATGCCTTGCTCTGGGAGCGCGATCTGCTCAAACGCTATGACTTTGGCCACTCCGACCTGCCGCGCATGCTTGAAGGCCACGTCGGTTTGCAGGTGTTCTCCACCGTCACCAAAACGCCCCGCGGCCTCAATTACGAGCGCAACAGTGCTGACAGCGACAACATCACCCTGCTGGCCATGGCCCAGCGCTGGCCTCGGAAAACCTGGAACAGCCTGCTGCAACGGGCGCTCTACCAGGCGCACAAGCTCAATGAAGCCAGCGCCAACAGCGATGGCCGCCTGGTAATGATCAAGAACCGCAGCGACCTGGCCCGCTTTATCAGCGCCGGGCAACAAGACCCGCAACGCGTGGCGGCAATCCTCGCCACCGAAGGTTTGCAGCCGATCGAAGGCAAGCTGGAGAACGTCGATGTACTCTACGAGGCAGGTTTTCGTATCGCGGGTCTTACTCACTTTTTCGATAACGAAGTCGGCGGCTCCGCCCATGGCTTGGAAAAAGGCGGCCTTACACCGCTGGGCCGCCAGGTGATCAAGCGCCTGGAAGCGAAGGCCATGCTGATCGACCTGGCCCACGCCTCTCGCCCACTCATCGATGACGTACTCGGCATGGCGACGCGCCCAGTGCTGGTCTCGCACACAGGCGTCGAAGGCACCTGCAAAGGCACCCGCAACCTGAGCGACAAACACCTGAAGGCCATCGCCGCCACCGGCGGAGTAATCGGCATCGGTTACTGGGATGCGGCTGTCTGCGCCACCTCGGTCGAAGCCATCGTTAACGCCATTCGCTATACCGTCGACACGATTGGCGTCGAGCATGTGGCGCTGGGGTCGGACTTCAATGGCACCATCCATGCGCCCTTCGACGTTACCGGCTTGCCGCAATTAACCGAAGGCCTGCTTAAGGCTGGCTTCAGCCATACCGAGATTGCCGCCATCATGGGCGGCAATGTACAGCGCTTGCTACTCAGCAGTCTGCCAGCCAACTGAAATCTCTAATGGCCTGCTAAAAGATGCGATCTGGCGCGGCACTTCGCCGCGCCGGCTTCTTGCATTACACTGGCGGCTGTTCACTCCTTAACCAATTGATGAGATGACCGTGCTCAAAGCACTTAAGAAAATGTTCGGCAAGGCCGAGGGCGAGCAATCCAGCCCAATAACAACAACGCCTGTAACGCCCAGCACACCACGCGTCCAGCCTGACGCCACTGCTGAAAAACCCAGCCCCAGCGCTGCACCACGCGAGAGTAAAAGCGTGGAAAAACCGTTACCGAGCAAGGCAAAACCGGTGAAACCGCGCCGCGAACGCGCAGCCAAACCAGTCGACACATGGAAACTGGAAGACTTCGCCGTAGCCCCGGCCGAAGGCAAAACCCGCTTTCATGATTTCAAGCTCGCCCCCGAGCTGATGCACGCCATCCATGACCTTGGCTTCCCTTACTGCACGCCGATCCAGGCGCAAGTGCTGGGCTACACGCTCAACGGCCGCGACGCCATTGGCCGCGCCCAAACCGGTACGGGCAAGACGGCTGCTTTCCTGGTCTCGATCATCACCCAGCTGCTGCAAACGCCCCCGCCAAAAGAGCGCTACATGGGTGAGCCGCGGGCGCTGATCATCGCGCCGACGCGTGAGCTGGTGGTGCAGATTGCCAAAGACGCCGCCGACTTGACCAAGTACACCGGCCTCAATGTGATGAGTTTTGTCGGCGGCATGGACTTCGACAAGCAACTCAAGCTGCTTGAGTCGCGCTTCTGCGACATTTTGGTGGCCACACCGGGGCGCTTGCTCGACTTCAACCAGCGCGGTGAAGTTCACCTCGATATGGTCGAAGTGATGGTGCTGGACGAAGCCGACCGCATGCTCGACATGGGTTTTATCCCGCAAGTACGCCAGATCATCCGCCAGACCCCGCCGAAGGGCGAACGCCAAACGCTGCTATTCTCCGCGACCTTCACCGAAGACGTGATGAACCTGGCCAAACAGTGGACCACCGACCCAGCGATCGTCGAGATCGAGCCGGAAAACGTCGCCAGCGACACGGTCGAGCAGCACGTCTATGCCGTAGCCGGTAGTGACAAATACAAGCTGTTGTACAACCTGATCAGCCAGAACGACTGGATCCGCGTGATGGTCTTCGCCAACCGCAAGGACGAAGTACGCCGCATCGAAGAGCGCCTGACCCGCGACGGCATCAGTGCCGTGCAAATGTCCGGTGACGTGCCGCAGCACAAACGCATCCGCGCACTGGAAGGCTTCCGTGAAGGCAAGATTCGCGTCATGGTCGCCACCGACGTCGCTGGCCGCGGCATCCACGTTGATGCGATTAGCCACGTAATCAACTTCACCCTGCCGGAAACGCCAGACGACTACGTACACCGTATCGGTCGTACCGGCCGCGCCGGCACCAGCGGGACGTCCATCAGCTTTGCCGGCGAAGACGACGCCTACGCCCTGCCCGCCATTGAGGCGCTGCTAGGCCGCAAGATCGCCTGCGAAATGCCGCCTGACGAGCTGCTTAAGCCGGTACCGCGCAAGAACTGATCGGCGCGTAACAAAAAGGCGAAGCCCCAGGGCTTCGCCTTTTTTATATCCGGTGTTTTGTACAGGCTGGCTATTTTCCGTCTACAGAGTACACAGGCGGCGCTTTAGCGGTATTAAACCGGACCAATCGCTGCGTCACTCGATGGAGAGGCTGGGCTTTGCTCAGCGCTAACCGATTACCTGCAAACAACACCTAAAAAACTGGCCATCAGGGCGCAAACAACTCCAACTGTTCCTGCTCCCCGCGCAGGTCATGCAAGCGCACGCCAACACCGAGCAGGCGCACGGCCTTGTTGCCTCGGGCAAAAGCCGCGCTCAGCAAGCGTTTATAGCTGTCCAGATCACGCCGCGCACCCGCTTGTTCCAGGGTGGTTTGACTGAAATCATGAAATTTTATTTTGACGAAGGGTTTGTCCGGCCGATACGTCCGGTCCAGCCGTGCCATGCGCGTTTCCAATTGTTCCAGCAACGCAGGGAGTTGCTCCAGGCAAGCTGCTAGATCAGGCAGGTCCTTGTCGAAGGTATTTTCCACACTGACCGACTGACGCCGGCTGTCGTTGCGTACCAGGCGCTCATCAATACCCTGGGCAAGCCCCCACAAACGCTCACCAAAACTGCCGAACTCCTTGACCAAGGCCAGCTTGTTCCACTCACGCAGGTCGCTGCAGGTACGAATGCCCAAACGCCCGAGCTTATCCGCCGTGACCTTACCCACGCCGTGCAGTTTATTCACCGGTAACGCGGCGACAAAATCGTCCACTTCACTGGGCGTGATCACAAACAAACCATTGGGCTTCTTCCAGTCACTGGCGATCTTGGCGAGAAACTTATTCGGCGCCACCCCCGCAGAAACAGTGATGTGCAACTCCTGCGACACGCGCCGTCGAATATCCTGGGCGATGCGTGTGGCGCTGCCAGCAAAATGCGGGCTGTCGCTTACATCCAGGTAAGCCTCATCCAGCGACAAGGGCTCAATCAGCTCGGTGTAATCACGAAAAATCGCCTGAATCTCCCGTGATACCGCCCTGTAGACCTCCATGCGCGGCTTGACGATCAGCAAATCCGGGCACAGTTTCAGCGCCTGGCCTGAGGCCATCGCAGAACGCACACCGTAACTGCGCGCCTCATAATTACAGGTGGCAATCACCCCGCGCCGATCCGCCAGCCCACCGACCGCCAGGGGCTTGCTCGCCAGGCTCGGCTCATCACGCATCTCGATGGCGGCATAAAAGCAATCGCAGTCAACGTGGATGATTTTGCGGCTATTCATGGTCAACGCCAGCAATCCTGCCGCTACTGTGCGGCTGAGCTCACGGGGGCGGCTGGCTTGGCGTCACGCTCCGCATCGTCTGGCTTGCTGATATAGGACTGGATAATCAAAATCACGATCAACATAAACGCGGCCAATGGCAACAGCTTGGTCTTCGCCGTCAGCGACGCGCCACAACTTGGGCAAGTCTTCGCGTCGTTAGAGACCTGGGCACCGCAGGACTTGCATTCACCACTCATAACATTGCTCCCATTCAATGGGCACGGACTCTAGCCCAACAGTCCCGCCACAGGCTATGACCAAAGCATTCGCCACACTGCTGTTAAGCCACGGCCTAGCGTTCAAGCGCATACACCCGCGCAAAATGGCTAAAACCCGAATAAAATCGACTTAAACCTACATTCAGGTTGACATGATTTATTCAGGCGCTACAATTGGCCCCGCGGAATGGAGCAGTCTGGTAGCTCGTCGGGCTCATAACCCGAAGGTCGTCGGTTCAAATCCGGCTTCCGCAACCAAATATTAAAAAGACCACTCAATGAGTGGTCTTTTTTTTGCTTCGATTTAATCGAAGACCATAAATCCCAGCCAACCACTTCTGCATGCCTGAGCAGAGCGACCTCGATGCAATACCCATCGACCGCTCTTAACCGCCACAGCCCTCGCCTGCCAAGGGCTGAACGCGCGACAGCGATCAACCGAGACTCAGCCCTCCCTCGATATCGCCACCCCAGCGATTTAAGTTATTGATTAAAAACCACTAATCGATTGACAAGAGGCCGTATCTATATAGAATAGCCAGCGCGGGATGGAGCAGCCTGGTAGCTCGTCGGGCTCATAACCCGAAGGTCGTCGGTTCAAATCCGGCTCCCGCAACCAAATACTCAAAGAAGGCCACTCAAACGAGTGGCCTTTTTTGTTTCTCGCCTATCGCACGCCTAAGCATTTGATTAAAAACACTTTTTTGTTGACAGCAGGCGATTTCTGTATAGAATCAACGGCGCGGAATGGAGCAGTCTGGTAGCTCGTCGGGCTCATAACCCGAAGGTCGTCGGTTCAAATCCGGCTTCCGCAACCAAATATTAAAAAGACCACTCAATGAGTGGTCTTTTTTTTGGCCGCGATTTAAGTGATCGAGCTCAGCAACGCTTAAGTATTGCCAGCCTAAACTGTAGGGGCCATCACCTACCCCACTCGGAACCCACACCATCATGTCCTGGAAAAATACCGAATCGCGCTACGGCAGCCTGTCCATCGCGTTGCATTGGCTGATGCTGATTCTGATTGCCGGCGTTTATGCCTGCATCGAGCTCAAGGGTAACTTCCCTAAAGGCAGCGACATGCGCGAACTGCTCAAGCAATGGCACTTTATGCTCGGCCTCGCGGTATTCGCCTTGGTTTGGCTGCGCCTGCTGGCACGTGCAATCGCACCCACACCAACAATCACCCCTGCACCGCCAGCCTGGCAGACCATCACGGCCAAGCTGATGCACCTGGCGCTCTACGCCCTGATGATCGGCGCACCACTGGCTGGCTGGTTGATCCTCAGCGCTGCCGGCAAACCCATCCCGCTCTTCGGTCTGGAACTGCCGGCCCTGCTCCCGCCCAACAAACCACTGGCTGGCGACATAAAAGAGTGGCACGAGCTGGCTGGTAGCGCCGGTTACTGGCTGATTGGTCTGCATGCTGTCGCCGGGTTGTTCCATCACTTCTTCGTACGCGATAACACCCTGACGCGCATCCTCCCGAGCAAGCAAGCCTGAACCCACCACTCCCCTACAGCAGGCGACGCTCAGCGCTGGTCAATTGGCAGCGTCGCCGCTAGAATTGCGCACTTTTTGATCAGAGACGCAACAAGCGTCCAGCATCCGTCCGTACACGCCTGAGGTTAACGCCATGTCCACCCCCGCCACGCCGAAAGTCGGCTTTGTATCACTCGGTTGCCCCAAGGCGCTGGTGGACTCCGAACGCATCCTCACTCAGTTGCGTATGGAAGGTTATGAAGTGGTACCGACCTACCACGATGCCGACGTGGTGGTGGTCAACACCTGTGGCTTTATCGACAGCGCCAAGGCTGAATCCCTGGAAGTGATCGGCGAAGCGATCAAAGAAAACGGCAAGGTTATCGTCACCGGCTGCATGGGCGTGGAAGAAGGCAGCATCCGCGACGTGCACCCCAGCGTGCTCTCGGTCACCGGCCCGCAGCAGTACGAGCAAGTGGTTAATGCGGTGCATGAAGTCGTACCGCCGCGCCAAGACCACAACCCGTTGATCGACCTCGTGCCGCCACAGGGCATCAAACTCACCCCGCGCCACTATGCCTACCTGAAAATTTCTGAAGGCTGCAACCACAGCTGCAGCTTCTGCATCATCCCCTCCATGCGCGGCAAGCTGGTCAGCCGCCCTGTGGGTGAAGTGCTCAGCGAAGCCGAGCGCCTGGTCAAAGCCGGCGTTAAAGAGCTATTGGTGATCTCCCAAGACACCAGCGCCTACGGCGTTGACGTCAAGTACAAGACCGACTTCTGGAACGGCCAGCCGGTGAAAACCCGCATGACCGAAATGTGCGAAGCCCTGTCGAGCATGGGCGTATGGGTGCGCCTGCACTACGTCTACCCCTACCCGCACGTCGACGAACTGATCCCATTGATGGCCGCCGGCAAGATCCTGCCGTACCTGGATATCCCCTTCCAGCACGCCAGCCCGAAAGTGCTGAAAGCCATGAAGCGCCCCGCCTTCGAAGACAAGACCCTGGCGCGCATCAAGAACTGGCGTGAAATCTGCCCAGAACTGACCATCCGCTCAACCTTTATTGTCGGTTTCCCTGGCGAGACCGAAGAAGACTTCCAATACCTCCTCAACTGGCTGACCGAAGCCCAGCTCGACCGCGTCGGCTGCTTCCAGTACTCGCCCGTCGAAGGCGCACCGGCCAACCTGCTCGACAACCACGTGCCGGACGACATTAAGCAAGATCGCTGGGACCGCTTTATGGCCCACCAGCAAGCCATCAGCAGCGCCCGCCTGCAGTTGAAGGTTGGCAAGGAAATGGACGTGCTGATCGACGAAGTCGACGACCAAGGCGCCGTCGCCCGCTGCTACGCCGATGCCCCGGAAATCGACGGCAGCGTGTTTATTGCCAGCACCGAGGTTAAGCCAGGCGAAAAAGTACGCGTGCGTATCGTTGATGCGGATGAATACGACATGTGGGCCGAGCTGATCTAAAGCCTACAGCCTAAAAAGCCCCGCACATGCGGGGCTTTTTTATGGTGCGCCAGGCATGGCGCGTAGCGCCGTGACTGGCGCTGTCGGGTTCACTGTGGTGGTGAGCCTGGCGACTTGGA
>NZ_JAPPVG010000016.1:0-79945 GCF_028680365.1 Pseudomonas sp. MIL19
GCCTGAACCGCCGTGTACGGAACCGTACGCACGGTGGTGTGGGAGGACGGCGGCCGTGAGGCCGCCTCCTACCCGATCAACTAACTATCTAGAGCTTGTTTACGATCTCGCGAGCTAGAGCAATGCAAGGCGCTACGCCAGTAACAGCCTTCGGCTGGTCAAACCGGCGAGGAAGCGGACTGGGCTCGCACGCGAGTGTACTTTTGTACATGAGCATTACTCGCTTCACTCGCCCTTCGGGTCGCGCTAAAGCGCGTTGCCGCAAGCGGCTTCCGACCGGGCGGGGGCACCAGCCGGTTTTTAACGCAGCAGGGCCGACGCGCAGCAGATCGTAACAGGCTCTAAGCAGGATTGGCCGACCAGCCCTGCAAGCGCACCAAACTTTCGCGGTAGGGCTTGAGGCCCATGCTCAACAGCACAATGGAGCTGAACACCGCAAAAGCGGTAACGATCAGCAGCGAGTAACGCAGGGCGTTGTCATCGGCAAATACATAGTCGGTGACCAACGCCACCGCCGTCGGGCCTATGCCCAGGCCGATCAGGGTGATCACAAACAGGTAGATCGCCGAAGCCTGGCCGCGCATTGAGTTAGGCATGATCTCCTGAATGGCCGCCGGGGCCACGCCAAACGGCATGCTCAGGAAGAACACCGTCGGTGCCATCAGCACCGCGGCCCACAGCGCACTGTCCATCAGTGGGAAGGTCAGCACACAGGGCACGGCACCCAACGCGGCATACAGGCCGACGCGCATGTTGGCGTCACTGCTGCCACGCTTGACCATCCAATCCGCTAGGCGACCACCGAAGACGATGCCCAGGCAACCAAACACCGCGACAATGCTGCCGTAGACGATGCCCACCTGACCGGCATCCCAGCCATAGGTGCGAATAAAGAAAGTCGGCACCCAGGCGGCACTGCCATAGCCAGCAAACGCCAGGCCGGCAAAACCGAAGTTATGGCACAGCACGGTGCGCCGGTTCGCACGGATATAACGGCCAACGTCCGCCAGCGGCACCGCCACCCCTGCACCAACACCGCGCCGCGCCGGCTCCTTGACCGCCAACATAAGCAAGGTGAACAGCACACCCGCCGCGCCGAGAATCAGGAAAATCAGCTGCCATGGGCGCACCTCGCCGAGTACCGGCAGCATCACATCGCCCTGGGCCGAGGCAAATTTGATCACCAGGCCGCCGAGCAGAAACGCGATACCGGAGCCGAGGTAAACCCCCATCGAATACACGCTGATGGCTGTGGCACGGCGCTCGGCTGGGAAACTGTCGGCAATCAGCGAATAGGCCGCTGGCGACAACGCGGCCTCGCCCACACCCACACCAATGCGGCAGATCAGAAACTGCCAGTACAGCTTGGCCATGCCGCAGGCCGCGGTGGCCGCACTCCAGAACAGCACGCCAATGGCAATCAACCCGCGACGGCTTTTGGTGTCAGCCAGACGGCCCAGTGGAATCCCGCAGACGGTATAGAACAGCGCAAATGACAAGCCCATCAGCAGGCTCATCTGCGTGTCACTGATCATCAAATCGCGGCGAATCGGGCCGACCAACAGGTTGAGAATCTGCCGATCGATAAAGGACAGCACATACGCCACCATCAGGATGGCGACAGTCACCCAGGCACGGGTGGAAGAGGGATAGCCGTTATTGTTGTTGGGCACTGGCAGTCTCCTCGGCACCGCTGGTGCGGTGCACGACGGTTGAAAGAACTGCCAGCTTAGGCCGAGATACAGGGCGATGAGTATCGCCCTTAGGTGTTATCAATCAGACGAATGCGCGGCATCCCTTCGAGCGAATGACAGCCGCGCCACATTCAGTTAGAGCATCAATGGAGCGCGTTCACTCAGGGTTTTCAACGCTGCAACCCAGCTTGGGTGATCATTCAGGCACGGCACCAGCTGCAGGCTCTCGCCGCCCGCCTCGACAAACTGTTCGCGGCCACGGTCGCCAATTTCTTCCAGGGTCTCGATGCAGTCGGCGACGAAGGCCGGGCACATCACCAGCAGCTTCTTCACCCCCTTCGCAGCCAGCTCATCGAGGCGCGCCTCGGTGTAGGGTTCAATCCACTTGGCACGGCCCAAGCGCGATTGGAACGACACCGACCACTGCTCAGGTTTTAGCCCCATGCGCTGGGCAAACAGCTCGGCGCTACGCAGGCACTGCGCGCGGTAACAATTGGCCAGCACCTCGGGTGAGGCCGTACGGCAGCAATCATCGCCCTTCAAGCAATGGCCCGTGGCGTCCAGCTTGTGCAAGTGCCGCTCCGGCAAGCCGTGAAAGCTCAGCAGCAAATGGTCGAAATCCTGCTCCAGATAGGGCTTGGCACTGTCGACCAGAGCATCCAGATATTCAGGCTGATCATAGAACGGCGGCAGGATGGAGAAGCGTATTGGCAGCTGCTGCTCACGCACCACCCGCTTGGCTTCTTTAATCACTGTGGTGGTGGTGCTGTCGGCAAACTGCGGGTACAGCGGCGCCAAGGTGACCTGCTTGATGCCCTGAGTGGCCAGGCGGGTCAGCACGGTTTGCAGTGACGGCTCACCGTAGCGCATGGCCAACTCAACCGGGCCGTGCGTCCAGGATGTTTTCATCGCCTGTTGCAAGCGCTTACTCAACACCACCAGGGGCGAGCCGTCTTCCCACCAGATCGAGGCATAGGCATGCGCCGAGGCCTTGGGACGGTTGATCAGAATCAGTGAAACGATCAGCCGGCGCAGCGGCCAGGGCACATCAATCACATAGGGGTCCATAAGGAACTGGTTGAGGTAGCTGCGCACGTCAGCCACGGAGGTGGAGGCAGGTGAACCCAGATTCACCAGTAACAAGGCGTGATCGGTCATGCGTAATCCTAGTTAGGCTGGCCCAGCAAATCCGCCAGTGCCACATCCAAATGAGTGAAACGAAAACTAAATCCTTGGTCCTGCAGGCGCGTCGGCAAGGCGCGCTGGCCGCCTAACAGCAACTCTGCCAGTTCGCCCAACGCCAGGCGCAGGACAAACGCCGGGGCCGGGATAAAGGCCGGCCGATGCAGCTCACGGCCCAGCGCCTGACTGAAGGCGCGGTTACGCTCAGGCGTCGGCGCGCAGGCATTATAAGGACCGCTGGCCTCCTGCTGCTGCAGGAGAAAATCAATCAGGGCGATTTGATCGTCAATGTGAATCCACGGCATCCACTGCCGACCATCGCCCAGCGGGCCGCCCAAGCCGAGCTTGAACGGTAATAACAGACGCTTGAGAAAACCACCGTCACGGGCCAATACCAACCCGGTGCGCAGCAGCACCACACGCATGCCCAGGGTCTCGGCACGCCGGGCAGTTTCTTCCCAGGCGCCGCACAGTTGCGCGGCAAAGTCTTCGCTGACCGGCGGCGAATCTTCATGCAGCTCGCGCTCGCCGCCGTCGCCATACCAGCCCACTGCCGAACCGGACAGCAACACGCCCGGCTTTTGCTCACGGCTTTGCAGCCAGGCCAGCAGTTGTTCGGTCAGGCCAATCCGGCTGGCCCACAACAGGGCTTTGCGCTTACGTGTCCAGGGACGATCGGCAATTGGCGCGCCCGCCAGATTGACCACGGCATCCAGCGGTTCTTCGGCCAATTCTTCGAGCCGAGCAATACCGCGCACGGCCTCACCACACAGGGCTTTTACCTGCTCGGGACGACGGCTCCACACCGTCAGCTGGTGGCCTTGCTGCAACCAATACCGGCACAGCGCACGGCCGATTAAACCCGTACCACCCGTCAGAAGTATGTGCATCAGTTGTTCCCTCGCATGGCCGTTGCATCGCCTTTGCATAAATGACCGCTCTTGGCGGATTTATGCGCTGCTGTGGCTTTAATCCGGCCACAGGTTGTCTTAACTATAGAAAAGACCGGACATATACCGGACTAGCTTATACACAAAAACAATATTGTATAGCTTTTGTCTAAAGCGTAGCCTAACGCTTGAACACATGAGGTAGACCATGACCACTCTTCTCCCGATCGCCATTATCGGCACCGGCATTGCCGGGCTGTCTGCCGCACAGGCACTGCATGCCGCCGGCCACCCGGTGCAACTGTTCGACAAGAGCCGCGGCAGTGGCGGGCGCATGTCCAGTAAACGCAGCGATGCCGGCGCACTGGACCTGGGCGCACAGTACTTCACCGCCCGCGACCGCCGCTTCGTCGACGTGGTGCAGCAATGGCAAGCCCGCGGTTGGGTCGCCGAATGGACCCCAAGTCTCTACAACTTCAATAACGGCCAGCTCACTGCCTCGCCGGATGAGCAGGTGCGCTGGGTCGGCAGCCCACGCATGAGTGCGATTACCCGCGCCATGCTCGGTGCCCTGCCGGTGAACTTCTCCTGCCGCATCACCGAAGTGTTTCGCGGCGAGCAGCATTGGCACCTGCAGGACGCCGACGGCAATAGTCACGGCCCATTTAGCCACGTCATCGTCGCCACCCCGGCCCCACAAGCCAGCCCCCTGCTGTCGAGCGTACCGAAACTCGCAGGCGCGGCCGCCAGCGTGCCCATGGACCCAACCTGGGCGGTCGCATTGGCATTCCCCACCGCGCTGGAGACCCGGGTTGAAGGCTGCTTTGTGCAGGACAGCCCGCTCGACTGGCTGGCCCGCAACCGCAGCAAGCCCGGACGCGACACACAACTCGACACCTGGGTGCTGCACGCCACCAGCCAGTGGACCAAGCAACACTTGGACATGCCCAAAGAAGCGGTGACTGAACACCTGCTTGGGGCGTTTGCAGAACTGATTGGTTGCGCCGTCCCCGCCCCCGCGCTCAGCCTGGCACATCGCTGGCTCTACGCGCGCCCCGCTAGCGCGCATCAATGGGGGGTACTGGCCGATTCCGACCTGGGCATTTACGCCTGCGGCGACTGGTGCCTGTCTGGCCGTGTTGAAGGCGCCTGGCTCAGCGGCCAAGAAGCCGCGCGACGACTGCTCGAGCACCTGCAATGACCCCTCAAGCACGCAGTACGCCGGCCAAACACCGGCTTAACCCGCGCAAGCTGCTGCTGTCGAAGTGGACCGCCACACAGCCGCAGAACCGCGAGAAGCATTTCCTCGTCACCGAACTGTTCTGTGACGAGGAAGGCACGGTGCTGCAGATCGAACTGCAGGCCGTACTCAATCAGCGCTGCCAGCGTCTTGACTGGCGCGTGCTGGAAAACTCCGAGCAGTGGCGCATGGGCTGGAAGTAACAGCCACACAAAACCATACCGTAGTTGTACAAATTTATTGACTTGTACAATTATAGTCCTATGATGAACCCAAGTTGTACATCCACCAGGATCTGTACAAGTCGTCATAGGAGGTTGCCCATGCGCTCACCAGAAACCATCACCGGCAAACCCAAACTGGGCATCAGTGCCTGCTTACTGGGCTCCGAGGTTCGCTATAACGGCGGGCACAAGGAATCGCGCCTGTGTAGCCGCACACTCAGTGAATACTTTGATTTCGCCCCCGTGTGCCCCGAAGTAGGGATTGGCATGAGCATCCCCCGTGAGCCGATCCGTCTGGTCGGTGACGCGCAAGCGCCGCGCGCGGTGGGTACCGTTAACCGCGAGGTGGATGTCACCGCACCGTTGACCGCATACGGCGAGCGCATGGCGACTGAACTGACTGATATCTGCGGCTACATCTTTATGCAGCAGTCCCCGTCCTGCGGCCTGCACCGGGTCAAGGTTTACCAAGACAACGGCCGTCCCAGTGAACCAGGCCGCGGCATCTTCGCCGAGGCGTTCTGCGCCCGTCACCCCAACCTGCCTGTAGAAGAAGACGGCCGCCTCAACGACCCGGTCCTGCGCGAGAACTTCATCACCCGCGTGTTCGCCTACTCCGAATGGCAACAACTGCTGCGCGATGGCTTGAGCCGCCAAAGCTTGATTGCCTTCCACTCGCGCTACAAATACCTGCTGATGGCCACTAACCCGCAGCAATACAAGCTACTCGGGCGCATGCTCGGCAACCTCGGCCAGCACGACCTCAATGAGTTGGCCCCACGCTATTTCAGCGAGCTGATGAGCGCGCTTAAAAGCTGCGCCACCCGCCGCAGCCACAGCAACGTGCTACAGCACATCAGCGGCTACCTCAAGCAAGCCCTGAGCAGCGAAGACAAGCAGGAAATGCAGCAACTGATCGGCCAGTACCGTCACGGTGTGGTGCCGCTGGTGGTGCCCATGACCCTGCTCAAGCACCACTTCCGCCGCCACCCTGACACCTACATCGCGCAACAGGTTTACCTGCAGCCGCACCCGGAAAACCTCAGCTTGCGTAACGCCCTATGAGTCTTGAGTCGAGCCACCCTGAGGCGAGCGCCGACGACTACCAGGCAGCCATCGCCCAGGGTTTTATGCCGATCCGCGATGTCGCGCGCATCACCGGCGTCAACGCGGTCACCCTGCGCGCCTGGGAACGCCGTTACGGCCTGATCGTGCCGCACCGTACGCCCAAAGGTCATCGCCTGTATTCGGATGAACATGTCGCGCACATTCAGGCGATCCTGACCTGGCTCAACCGCGGCGTTTCGGTCAGCCAGGTCAAGGGCCTGCTACGCAGTAACCAGCCAGCCTTTGCCGAAGCCAGCTCGCAGTGGGAAGCAAAGCGCCAGCAGTTGCAGGAAGCCATTTGCAACCTCAACGAGCGCCGCTTGGACGACTGTTTCAACAGCGAGCTGGCGCTTTACCCACCCAACACGCTGTGCGAACAACTGCTGCTGCCGCTGTTTGAGGAGCTTGAGCTGCGCTGGCGCAACCAGTTTGGAGCGCAGGCCGAGCGAGTGTTTTTCTATTCCTGGCTGCGCAGCAAGCTCGGTGCGCGCCTCTACCACAACAACCGCCAGCACAATGGCGCGCCGCTGTTGTTGATCAACGTTTCTGACCTGCCCATGGCACCCGGTCTGTGGCTGACCGCCTGGCTGGTGAGTAATGCGGGGGTTGCCGTCGAGGTCTTTGACTGGCCGCTGCCACCGCCCGAATTAGCCCTGGCGGTCGAACATATTCAGCCGCGTGCCGTGCTGCTGTATTCCAGCCAGGCACTCAACAGCACGCACCTGCAACGCCTGCTGGGCGGCTATGACTGCCCTTGCCTGCTGGTCGGCCAAGTGGTGCAGATCCACGCGGACGAACTAAAGGCCATTACCCAGCAGAATGCCGAACTGAGCCTGGCGGGCGATCCATTGGCAGCGCTGCACAGCCTCACCGACCTCAACCTGCTGCACAGCTGATGGGACATTCCATGCTGCAATTGATGTGGTTCCGCACCGACCTACGGGTCCAGGACAACAGCGCCCTGGCCGCCGCCATGAGCAAGGGCCCGACCGTGGCGCTGTACCTGATCAGCCCGGCTCAGTGGCTGGCGCACGATGACGCGCCAAGCAAGGTCGACTTCTGGCTACGTAACCTGAAAAGCCTGGCGGGCGAGCTGAGCAAACTCAATGTGCCGCTACTGGTTCGCCTGGCCGACGATTGGAGCGCCGCGCCACAGGTGATCGGCGAGTTATGCCAGCAACTGCAGATCAGCACGGTGCACGTCAACGAAGAATACGGCGTGCACGAAAGCCGCCGCGATCAGGGCGTGGCCGATGCACTCGATACGCTGGGGATCCACTTCAATAGCCAGCTCGATCAGATCTTCTTCAAGCCCGGCAGCGTGCTGACCAAATCCGGCACTTATTTCCAGGTCTACAGCCAGTTCCGTAAGGTCTGTTATCAGCGGTTGCACAGCGCCTTACCGAGTGTGATCGCCACACCCAAGGCTCAAGATCCTCTGACGATCAACAGCGATACCGTACCGGAACAAGTCGCCGGGTTTGCCACGCCCAGCGATACCCTGCGCCAGCTCTGGCCGGCAGGTGAGGCCGAGGCGCGCAGGCGCATGGATGATTTCGCCGCAGAGCAGATCGACTTCTACCAGAGCGCCCGCGACTTCCCCGCCAAACCCGGCACCAGCCAACTGTCCGCGTACCTCGCCGCCGGGGTGATCTCGCCGCGCCAGTGCCTACATGCTGCGTTGGCCGCCAATCAGGGCGAGTTCGACAGCGGCAACATCGGCGTAGTGACCTGGATCAACGAGCTGCTCTGGCGCGAGTTCTACAAACACATCCTGGTCGGCTACCCGCGCGTATCCATGCACCGCGCCTTCCGCCCGGATACCGAAGCGCTAGCCTGGCGTGATGCGCCGCAGGAGCTGAAAGCCTGGCAGGAAGGCCGTACCGGCTTGCCAATCATTGATGCGGCGATGCGCCAACTGCTGGCCACCGGCTGGATGCACAACCGTCTGCGGATGATCGTGGCGATGTTTCTGACCAAAAATCTGCTGATCGACTGGCGCGAAGGCGAGCGCTTCTTTATGCGCCACCTGATCGACGGTGACTTGGCGGCGAACAATGGCGGCTGGCAGTGGAGTTCCTCCACCGGCACCGATTCGGCGCCCTACTTCCGCATCTTCAACCCGCTCAGCCAGTCGCAAAAGTTTGACCCTGACGGGCGCTTTCTGCGCCAGTGGTTGCCCGAGCTGGTTGGCCTGAACAAAACCAATATTCATAACCCGGCGGCCATGGGCGGGTTGTTCGGGATTGCCGACTACCCCGCGCCGATTGTCGACCTGAGCAAGAGTCGCGCGCGTGCGCTGGCCGCCTTCAAAAGCCTGCCGCACTTTGCCGGTGAGGAGGCCTCTTGAGCGACTTTCTACGCCAGTTCGCCCAGGACTTTGCCGGGCTGAACAAAGACAACCTCGAGCGCCTGGGCCAGCTCTACAGCGACGACGCGCTGTTTTGCGACCCGCTGCATGAAGTGCGCGGGCTGGCCAATATGCAGCGCTACTTCGCCGAGATGTACGCCAACGTCAGCGAGCTGCGCTTTGACTTCTATGGCTTTGATCAAGCGCGTGAAGGTGAAGGCTACCTGCGCTGGACCATGAGCTACCGCCATCCGCGTCTGGCCAAAGGCCAACTGATCCGCGTGGAAGGCTGCTCGCACCTGCTGTGGCAAGATAAGAAGGTCTATCGTCACCGTGACTACTTCGACGCCGGCAGCCTGCTCTATGAGCATCTGCCTTTACTCGGCTCGGCGATTCGCTGGCTGAAAAGGAGGTTGGCATGAACGCACGCCGTATTTGGTTAACCGGTGCGAGCAGCGGGATCGGCGCAGCACTGGCCGAACAGCTGCTGCAGCAAGGTCATCGTTTAGCCCTCAGCGCCCGCAGCCTTGAGCCATTGCAGGCGCTGGCCAAGCGCTACCCGCAGCAGGTGTTAGTGGTGGCCGGCGATCTCAGTGATGCCACTCAAGTGCAGGCCATTGGCGAGCATATCGCCCAAGTCTGGGGCGCCCTGGATTGCGCCATCCTGAATGCCGGCACCTGTGAGTACGTTGAGGTCAGCAGCTTCGAAGCCGCCATGATCGAGCGGGTGATGCGCGCCAATCTGTTTACCGCCAGCTACTGCATCGAAGCCGCCCTGCCCTTGCTGCGCCTGGGCAACAATCCGCATCTGGTCGGCGTGGGCAGCTCGGTGACCTTTATGCCGCTGCCGCGCGCCGAGGCTTACGGGGCATCGAAAGCCGCCATGCGCTACCTGATGGACACCCTGCGTATCGATCTGCGCGCCGAGAACATTGCCGTCACCCTGGTCAGCCCCGGGTTTGTCGACACCCCGCTGACGCAGAAAAATGACTTCGCCATGCCCATGCGCTGGCCGGTGGATAAAGCCGCCCGCTATATCGCCGAGCGCTTGGCGGCACAGCCTTATGAAATCGCCTTCCCCGGCCCCTTTATTGCCATTCTCAAGCTGCTGGGCCATCTGCCCATGCGTTTGCAAGTGGCCATCGGCGCCCGCCTGGCGCGCACTGAAGCCAAAACCAAGGACAATCCATGAAAATCGCCATTATCGGCAGCGGCATTGCCGGTTTGACCAGCGCCTACCTGCTTAACCGTCGCCACGACATTACGGTATTCGAGGCCAGCGACTGGATTGGTGGGCACACCCACACCGTGGACGTGCAGGTCGATGGCCAGACCTACGCCGTGGACACCGGCTTTATTGTGTTTAACAACTGGACCTACCCGAACTTTATCCGCCTGCTCAACCAGCTAGGCGTCGGCTTCAAGGACACCGAGATGAGCTTCTCGGTCAGCGACCCAGTGAGCGGCGTGGAATACAACGGACATGGCCTCAACAGCCTGTTCGCCCAGCGCAGCAACCTGATTTCACCGAAGTTCTGGGGCATGGTGCGCGACATCCTGCGTTTTAACCGCGAAGCCTTGAACGACCTGAATCAGCAACGTATTGCCCGCGACATGACCCTCGGTGACTACCTCAAGGCCAATGCCTACAGCGAGCGTTTTATCCAGCATTACATCGTGCCCATGGGCGCGGCGATCTGGTCAATGTCGCTGCAAGACATGCTGGCTTTTCCGCTGCAATTCTTCGTGCGCTTCTTCAAAAACCACGGCTTGCTTTCCGTCTGCGACCGCCCGCAATGGTGCGTGATCGAGGGTGGATCGAGCAGCTATGTCGCGCCGCTGACCGAATCGTTCAAGCAGCATATCCGCCTCAACTGCCCGGTCACTCGGGTTGATCGTGATGAAGACGGTGTAACCGTGCACAGCGCACAAGGTAGCGAGCGCTTCGACAAGGTGGTGTTTGCCTGTCACAGCGACCAGGCCCTGGCGCTATTGGCGCAACCGAGCCGGATTGAGACTGAAATCCTCGGCGCACTGCCTTATGCCGACAACGACGTGGTGCTGCACACCGACACGCGCCTACTGCCGAAACGGCCACTGGCCTGGGCCAGCTGGAACTATCGCCTCGGCGGGCCAGTGGATCAGCCCGCAGCCGTGACCTATGACATGAATATTTTGCAGGGCCTTCAGAGCGACACCACCTTCTGCGTAAGCCTGAATCAGACCGCCTTGATTGACCCGAGCAAAATCCTCGCCCGCTACACCTACGCGCACCCGCAATACAGCCTCGCCGGCACACAAGCCCAGGCGCGCTGGGAAGAGCTGCTGGGGGCCAATCACAGCTACTTCTGCGGCGCTTACTGGGCCAATGGCTTCCACGAAGACGGCGTGGTCAGCGCGCTGCGCGTGGCCCGTGAATTTGGTGAGTTGCTGTAGTGAAAAGCCCAGCAGCAATGAACAGCGCCCTGTACAGCGGCTGGGTGCAACACCGGCGGTTTAGCCCGCGCCTGCATAACTTCCGCTACCGCATGGGCCTGCTTTACCTGGACCTCAGCGAGCAAGAGCGGGTGCTTGCACTGTCTCCGCTGGCCGGCCGTGGCCGCTTTTCAGCCTTCGCCTTTCGCGAAACCGATTACCTGCCGCAGTTCACCGGCAGCGGCATGCGCCTGATCGACGCCGTGCGCCAACGGGTCAGTGAAGCCCTGGGCCGCACGCCACTGGGCCACATTTGTTTGCTGACTCAACCACGCAGCTGGGGCCTGGCCTTTAACCCGGCAAGCTTCTTCTATTGCTATGAGGCCGACGGCCATTTGGCGGCGATTCTCTGTGAGGTCAGCAATACCCCGTTCCGTGAGCGCTATCACTATGTCGTGCCGGCCGAGGGCACAGGGCATCAGCATGTGGCCGTAACCAAGGCCTTTCACGTCTCGCCGTTTCTACCGCGCGACCTGGAATACCGCATGAGTTTCAGCCCGGCCGGCGAACGCCTGGGTATTCATATGGCCGACTGGCAGGCGGATGAAAAAATCTTCGACGCCAGTCTCAGCCTGCAACGCACGGAGCTGAACCGGGCCAGCTTGCACCGCTACCTGGTGCAGTTTCCCTGGATGACCGGCAAGACCGTTGCGGCCATTTACTGGCAAGCCCTGCGCCTGCTACTCAAACGCATCCCCCTGTTCACCCATCGGGCCGCTGAAGGTGATTTCCGCGTTGCCCGCACCGCATCAAAGGACGTCCCCCATGAAAAGCTCTAGCCTTGCGTCTGCCAAACACACCGTGCGCGCCGGCAGCGGCATTGGTGCCAGCCTGTTGCGCCGGGCGGTACTGCGTCAGCTTAAGCAGCTGCGCCATGGCCAACTGCTGGTCATCGAAGGTGAAGAACGCTTGGAGTTCGGTGACGCCCATTCCAACCTCTGCGCCGAGATCCACGTTCAGGATGGTGCGCTCTGGGGCCTGGTCGCCGGCAATGGCTCGATCGGTGCTGGCGAGGCGTATATCCATGGTTACTGGACGTCCCCAGACCTGACTGCGGTGGTTCGCCTGTTCGTCAGCAACCTCGATGTACTGGATGCGATGGAAGGCGGTTTAGCCAAGCTAGGGCGCCCACTGATCCAGGGATTGCACTGGCTTAACCGCAACACCCGCAAGGGCTCGCGCAAGAATATCTCCGCCCACTATGACCTGGGTAATGATCTGTTTGAGCTGTTCCTCGACCCGAGCATGATGTACTCGGCGGCCATGTTCCGCAGCGTCGATGACAGCCTGGAACAGGCGCAACTCAACAAACTCGAACGCATCTGCCAGAAGCTCGCCCTGAAACCCAGCGATCACCTGCTGGAAATCGGTACAGGCTGGGGCAGCATGGCGATCTACGCAGCCACCCACTATGGCTGCAAGGTCACCACCACCACGCTGTCGCGTGAGCAGTTCGCCTACACCGAGCAACGCATCAAGACGCTGGGGCTGCAGGGGCAAATTACCCTGCTGCTAGAGGATTACCGTGACCTCTCCGGCCAGTACGACAAGCTGGTATCGATCGAAATGATCGAGGCAGTCGGCCACCGTTTTCTGCCCACCTATTTTGAACAGTGTGCGGCCTTGCTCAAGCCTGATGGGTTGATGCTGCTACAAGCCATCACCATCCGCGACCAACGCTATGAACAGGCGAAAAACGCCGTCGACTTTATCCAGCGCTATATCTTCCCCGGCGGCGCGCTGCCGTCGGTGAACAAGATGCTCGACGTGATCAGCACCAAGACCGATATGAACCTGCACCACATGGAAGACTTCGGCCTGCACTACGCACGCACTCTGCGCATCTGGCACGACAACCTGCGCCACGCGCGGCACAAGCTGGAGCAACAGGGCTACGACGATTACTTCTTCCGCCTCTGGGAGTTTTACCTGTGCTATTGCGAGGGCGGCTTTATCGAGCGCACCATCGGCACCGCGCAGCTGCTGCTGGCCAAACCAGCGGCCCGTCCAGCGCCACTTTTGGGAAATCTAGATGGCTAAGTTAATCGTCAACACCCTGCTGTTTCAGCTCGGTTGGTTCGCCTGCGTATTTGGCGGCGACAGCCTGTGGTTGCTGATTGTCGCAGGCGTGGTGGCCGTGCATCTGCTGTGGACCAGCAGTTGGGCAGCCGAAGGCAAGCTGTTGGTCAGCGTGTTTATCGCCGGCAGCGCGCTGGATAGTTTTCTGCTTAACCTCGGGGTGTTTGATTTCGGCGAACCGCGCACCTTGATTCCGCTGTGGCTAGCCTGCCTGTGGCTGCTAATGGCCACCACCCTGAATCATTGCCTGGCCTGGACGGCGCGACCCTGGTGGCGCGGCAGTTTGCTAGGGGCCATCGGCGCACCCTTGTCCTATTACGCCGGTGCACAAATAGCCGGGGTTGGTTTGCCGTATGGCACCTGGCAGAGCCTGTTGCTGATCGGCGCGATCTGGGCCCTGGTCATGCCCGTGCTGCACGGCTTCGCCAAGCTCTACCGTGCGCAATATGAGCAAACTCAAAGAACCCGCAAGCCCGCTTAGGTTGCAGCGCCAGCAAACCCTAGGATTTTTGTAGAGCTCTTCGCTGGGTGGCTAAAAATCATCCACCCTACGTCGGCAGCAGGCGTCGCCATAACGCCGATGGCGTACACTGCACGGCATGAGCCAAGAGATTCCGCACACCCAATTATTGGACGCCCCCGCAGTCAGTTGCAGCAACTGCGCGGCCTGCTGCTGCCAGCTGGAAGTCATGCTGATCACCGATACCGGTGTGCCTAAACGCTATATCGATACTGACGACTGGGGCGGTGAAGTCATGCTGCGCCTGGATGACGGCTGGTGCGCCGCGCTGGATCGTAACACCATGCGCTGCACCATCTACGAGGTGCGCCCGCTGATCTGTCGGGAGTTTGAAACTGCCTCCCCCGAATGCCTGGATGAGCGCAAGGGCATGGCCAGCATCTACCGCTAAATGCGCCGTCTGCTGAGATAAAAAAACCGGATTGCTATCCGGTTTTTTTCAACGCGCCCGAGCTCTAGAAGCTCATGCGGTAATGCAGGGTGTAACTCTCAACCCCATCATTAGGCTTTTTAAGCCCAGCGTTCGAGTAATGCAGAGCACGCACGCCGACTTCCTGCCCGGCGAAGCGCACACCGAAACCGATGCGGTCTTCAAACTGGAAGGACGAGCCCAGGTCGTTGTCCTCCAGCTCGGTGCTGCTGAATGCAGCAATACCAATGCCCGCCTCGACATAGGGTTTGAAGCGCTCGCCAGCAAACTCGTAAACGAATACCGGGCTCAGCGACAGGCTGTGGTTACTCGCCGTTTGGTCGCCCTCCCAGTAGGTGTAGGCCCCATCCCAGTAACCGGTCAGGCGACCGACATCACTGGCAAACCAGCTCTGCTGGAAATCAAACTGCGCCCCCAGGCGATAGGTCATGGTCGAGTCCCCGCTTTGCCCAATGGCCACACTCAGGTCCATTGCCTGCACCGCACTCACCGGCCCCCAAGCCAAGGCGGCCAGCGCCGCAAGGGTGATAACTTTTCTCATGGTTATTATCCTTTTCCATTCGATACGAAAAACCGCGTAACCGCTGCCAAAGAGTATAGAAATAGTTAGGGCCGTGAACAGTTCAGCCCTGATAAAACCTATGGCAGTGCACACACCTGGGCCGCTGAACCCCACAGCAAGGGCAGCACGTGCTGCATGGCCTGCGGTTCGGCACTCGACCAAAATTGCGCAGGCTGCGCAGGGCCCGTGGCGAGCAGGTCACGCTCGGCCAACAGCCGCTGCACCTGGCGCGCTACAGCCGCCCCCGTATCGATCAAACTGACCGACTCAGGAACCAGGCGGCGCAAAAGCGGTTTGATGAAAGGGTAATGGGTGCAGCCGAGGATCAGCGTGTCGCACCCTTCAGCCAATAACGGCGCGACATAACCTTGCAACAACTCACGCGTGGCGGCAGCGTCCAGCTCACCGGCTTCGATACGTTCGACCAACCCCGGACAAGGCTGGGTAATCACCCGCACATCACTGGCAAAACGGTCGAGCAAGGCGGCGAACTTGGCGCTTTTCAGCGTACCGGTGGTGGCCAGCACGCCCACCACGCCACTTTGCGTGGCGGCTGCCGCAGGCTTGACCGCCGGTTCCATGCCCACCAACGGCAGCTGCGGGTATAACTCACGCAACTCGGCCACCCCGGCCACCGTGGCAGTGTTGCAGGCCAGCACCAGCGCCTTCGCGCCCTGAGACAGAAGAAAGGCGGCCAGCACCCGGCAGCGCTCGCGGATAAATTCCGGGCTCTTCTCGCCATAGGGCACATGGCCGCTGTCGGCGACATACATCAGCGATTCGTTGGGCAATAAGCTGCGAATCTCGCGCAGCACCGACAACCCGCCAACACCGGAGTCAAACACCCCAATAGGCGCGGCTCTTGATGCGTTACTGGGCATCACTGCCACAGACACTGCAACCCGGATCACGCTTGACCCGCAGCTCACGGAAACGACAGCCCAGCGCATCGATCAATAGCAGGCGACCGACCAGTGGCTCGCCAAACGGTGCCAGTAATTTCAAGGCTTCTAACGCCTGCAGGCTGCCGACCAAGCCCACCAGCGGGCCAGCCACACCGGCTTCGCTGCAGGTCAACTCGGCTTCACTGCCATGGCCGTAGATGCAGTGGTAACAGGGGCTGTCCTCACGGCGCGGATCGAACACCGAGAGCTGACCTTCCAGGCGAATCGCCGCGCCGCTGACCAGCGGCACCTTGGCCGCCACGCACGCGGCATTCACCGCTTCACGGGTGCTGAAGTTGTCCGAGCAATCCAGCACCACATCGACCGCTGCTACAGCGGCGGCCAGCGAGTCACTGTCCAACCCCTGACGATGGGCCTGCAGGCGCAGCTGCGGGTTGAGCGCCAGCAGACGCTGGCTCGCCGAATCGATCTTGCTTTGGCCAATACTGGCGGTGTCATGAATGATCTGCCGCTGCAGGTTGGTCAGGTCGACCGTATCGAAATCCGCCAGGTGCAATTCACCGACGCCGGCCGCCGCCAGATACAGCGCCACCGGTGAGCCCAAACCGCCCAGGCCGACGATCAGCGCGCGGCTGTTTTTCAGGCGCAGCTGCCCGTCGATATCGATCTGTTGCAGGAGAATCTGCCGGCTGTAGCGCAGCAGCTCCTCATCACTCAGCATGTCGTGCGGATTCATGGCATCACTCATTATCGAAACGCCCCAGACTGATGCGCTCATGGCCGCCCAGGTCACGCCGGCTCTCCACGGCGCTAAAGCCACGCGCACTGAGCAGCTCACGCACCGCCGCCGCCTGATCGAAACCGTGCTCCAGCAACAACCAACCACCCGCCTCAAGATAGCCAGGCGCCTGCTGGATGATCAGGCGAATATCATCCAGACCATCCGCACCCGCCACCAGCGCGCTGCTCGGCTCGAAGCGCACATCGCCTTCGGCCAAGTGACGATCATCGGCGGCGATATACGGCGGGTTACTGACAATCAGTTGAAAACGCTGGCCGGCCAGGGCGCTAAACCAATGACTCTCAACGAAGCTGGCATTCCCCAGTTTGAGTCGCGCGCGATTGCGTTCGGCCAGAGCCACCGCCTCGGGGATGCGATCGACACCAGTGACCTGCCAGGCTGGGCGTTCGCTGGCCAACGCCAGGGCGATGGCCCCCGTACCTGTGCCTAGGTCCAATAAGCGCGCCTGCGTGGCGGGCAGCAACGTGAGGGCGCTTTCCACCAGCAGTTCGGTATCCGGACGCGGAATCAGGGTGTGCTCAGCAACCTCAAGCTCCAGGCTCCAGAAGCCCTGCTGGCCGAGGATATAGGCCACTGGCTCACCGGCCTGACGCCGTGCAAGCGCAACCTGGTAGCACTCAAGCTGCGCCGCCTCAACCTCACGCTCAGGCCAGGTGCGCAGGTAGCTGCGTGACTTACCCAAGGCATGGGCGAGCAATAATTCAGCGTCCAGCTGCGGCGTTGGCGAGTCGGGCAGTTCAGTGTGGGCGAGCAAGTGTTCGATGGTGGCCATGGCATTCATTCCGTAGCCCGGATGCACTCCGGGGCAGGCTTCAACGGGCGCTCCCGGCTTGCATCCGGGCGACGAGAAAACGCGAATCAGTCGCCCAGTGCCGCCAGCTGATCAGCCTGGTATTCAACCAGCAGCGGCTCAATGATCGCCTCAACCCCGCCAGCAATCACTTCGTTGAGCGAATACAGGGTCAGGTTGATGCGGTGATCGGTGACCCGGCCCTGCGGGAAGTTGTAGGTGCGAATGCGCTCGGAGCGGTCACCGGAACCCACCAGCAATTTACGCGAATCAGAAATTTCCTTATGCGCGGCGGCTTCCTGCTGGTCTTTCAACTTAGCCGCCAGCCAGGCCATGGCCTTGGCGCGGTTCTTGTGCTGCGAGCGCTCTTCCTGACATTCGACCACTGTACCGGTGGGGATGTGAGTGATGCGGATCGCCGAATCCGTGGTGTTCACGTGCTGACCACCCGCGCCCGAGGAGCGGTAGGTGTCCACGCGCAGGTCGGCCGGGTTGATGTCGATGGCCATCTGCTCATCCGGCTCAGGCAATACGGCAACGGTACAGGCCGAGGTGTGAATACGGCCCTGGGATTCGGTTTCTGGCACGCGCTGCACGCGGTGCGCGCCCGACTCGAACTTGAGCTTGCCGTAGACGTTATCGCCCTCGACCCGAGCAATCACCTCTTTATAACCGCCGTGCTCGCCTTCACTGGCCGACAACACTTCGACGCGCCAGCCCTGCTTCTCGGCATAGCGCGAGTACATACGGAACAGGTCGCCGGAGAAGATCGCTGCCTCATCGCCGCCGGTGCCGGCACGTACTTCGAGGAACACGTTGCGCCCGTCATTGGGGTCTTTGGGCAGCAACATACGCTGCAGCGTGGCTTCCAGTTCGAGCAGCTGCTCTTTGGCCTCGGCCACTTCTTCTTCGGCCATCGCGCGCATGTCCGGGTCGCTGTCTTTGAGCAGCGCCTGGGCGCCCTCAAGATCGTTCTGCACCTTACGGAACGCGCTGAACGCTTGGTATACCGGCTCAATCTCGGCGTACTCCTTGGAGTAGGCGCGAAATTGCGTCTGATTGCTGATTACTTCAGCGTCACCGAGCAGCGCGGTCAGCTCTTCGAAACGATCCTGCAACAGGTCGAGTTTATTGATCAGTGACGCTTTCATTACAGACCTTTATTTTTGGCCGAGCCGGGCGACACGCCCTCCTCGAGGGCAAACAGTTCTTGGGCCACGCCCAGCGCATCAACGCGGCCGTCAGCAGAGAATTTCTTTAGTTGCACGCTGGGGGCATGCAACAACTTGTTGGTCAGGCCACGGGCCAGTTGTGCCAGCACGTCCTCGGCCGATGTACCGTTGCTGAGTAGACGCAGGGCCTTGTTCAGCTCCTCGTCACGCAAACGCTCGGCTTGCTGGCGATAGGCCTTGAGCACATCCACGGCGGCCAGTTCACGCAGGCGCTGCATAAAGTCCTGCGCGCCAACGCTCACCAGCTCCTCAGCCGCTTCGGCAGCGCCCTGACGGCTCTTGAGATTTTCCGCGATCACCTCATGCAGGTCATCGACGGTATACAGGTAGACGTCATCCAGCTCGCCAACCTCGGGTTCAATGTCGCGCGGCACGGCGATATCGACCATGAAAATCGGTTTGTGCTTGCGCTGCTTCAGCGCCCGCTCGACCGCGCCCTTACCGAGAATCGGCAGCTGGCTGGCGGTGGAGCTGATGACGATATCGCTGTTGACCAGCTCGTCCGGGATTTCCGAGAGCAGCACCGCGTGCGCGCCAAATTGTTCGGCCAGGGTGCTGGCCCGCTCAAGCGTACGGTTGGCCACCACAATGCGCTTGATGCCCTGGTCGTGCAGGTGGCGTGCGACCAGGCTGATGGTTTCGCCCGCGCCGATCAGCAGGGCCTGGCTGCGGTGCAAGTCAGTAAAGATCTGCTTGGCCAGACTCACCGCGGCAAACGCCACCGACACGGGGTTTTCACCAATCGCGGTATCGGTACGCACGGTTTTGGCGGTGCTGAAGGTGGCCTGAAACAAACGCCCGAGCAGCGGCCCGAGGGTGCCGGCTTCACGGGCCACAGCAAACGCTGACTTCATCTGACCGAGAATCTGCGGCTCTCCCAGCACCATCGAGTCCAGCCCCGAGGCCACGCGCATCATATGCCGCACCGCTTCGTCATCGGCATGGATATAGGCACAGGCACGCAGTTCGTCGAGGCTCAAACGGTGATAGTTGGCCAACCAGGCAAGCACTTCATCAGCGCTCAGGTCATCCTGCTCAAGGTATAACTCGCTGCGGTTGCAGGTCGAGAGAATGGCCGCTTCCCGGCTGGACGTGTTGTGGCACAGCAGACGCAGGGCCTCAACCAACTGCTCGGGCGTGAAGGCCACGCGTTCGCGGACATCCACCGAGGCGGTCTTATGGTTGATACCGAGGGCAATAAAGGCCATGCACGATCGCTGACTGGGAGTGGAAGCCGGCAATTGTCCTACTTCGGCAAAGCGAGAACAACCACTGCTAGCTATTGTCCTAATAGCCAGGTTTATCCGACTCACTCAGGATCATGGCCGCCCATGGGCTTGCCCGAACGCTTGTGTCATGATGCCGAAACCGCAGGTTGGTCACATACTCGTCCTATGAATAGATCCTTTGCCTTGCTGACTGCCGCAGCTTTTTTGAGCGGTTGCCAGACCTTTGCCCCCTCTACCCCGGATGGCACGCCACCCGTGGAAGACCCCGCCGTGACTACAGCAAAAGCCGAGCCGCAGGTGTACCGCGCCTTCAGCCAGGAAACCCTGCTGTCGCTGCTGGTTGCCGAACTGGCGGGCCAGCGCAATCGTTTCGACATTGCGCTGGAAAACTATGTCGAGCAGGCCAATGCCACTCAGGATGCGGGGGTCGCCGAGCGCGGTTTCCGTATCGCGGAGTACCTGGGAGCCGAGCAATCCGCCTTGGAAACCAGCCTGCTGTGGGCCAAGACCGCACCCGAGAATATCGACGCACAGCGCGCTGCGGCGGTGCAACTGGCCCGCGCCGGTCGCTATGATGAATCCATGACGTTTATGGAACAGGTCCTGCAGCGTCAGGGTGACACCCACTTCGACTTCCTTGCCCTGTCCGCCGCCGAGACTGACCCGGACACACGCGCCGGCCTGCTGCAGAGTTTTGATCGCTTGCAGGCAAAGTACCCAGACAATAGCCAGCTGCAATTTGGTAAAGCGCTGCTGTTGCAACAGGATGAGCGCCCCCAGGAAGCCCTGGAGCTGCTTGAGCAACAACCGAGCAAAAACCGCCCGATTGCCTCCATCCTGCTGCATGCGCGCCTGCTGCAAAGCCTGGAACGCAACGCTGACGCACTGCAATTGCTGGAAAAAGGCATCAAGCTGCACCCCGATGACAGGCGCCTGCGCCTAACCTATGCACGCCTGCTGGTAACCGAAGACCGCCTGGACGATGCCCGAGGCGAGTTCTCCTCACTGCTGCAAGAAAACCCCAATGATGATGACCTGCGCTTCTCTCTGGCACTCGTCTGCCTGGAGGCCGAAGCCTGGAAAGAGGCCATTGTCTATTTAGAGGAACTGGTCGAGCGCGGTAACCACGTCGACGCCGCACATTACAACCTGGGCCGCGCCTATGAAGAGCTTGGTGACACTGCCAGCGCCCTGATCGAGTACGCCTTGGTTGGCCCAGGCAACGACTATCTGCCAGCCCAGGCTCGGCAAAGTGATTTGTTATTCCAGCAACAGCGCGGCGATGAAGCCTCTGAGCGCTTGCGCCAGGCACGTGACAGCCAACCTGATTACGCCATCCAGCTGTACCTGATTGAGACCGAGGCCTGGTCCAAACAGCAGGACACCGAACACGCTTGGCAGTTGATCGAACAAGCCCTGGAGCAGTTTCCGGAAGACCTCAACCTGCTCTACACCCGCGCCATGCTGGCGGAAAAACGCGACAACCTGGCCCTGCTGGAGCAAGACCTGCGTTTTATTCTCGAACGCGAGCCGGATAACGCCATGGCCCTCAACGCCCTCGGCTACACCCTGGCCGACCGCACCACGCGTTACGCCGAAGCCAAGCAGTTGATCGAGCAAGCCCACCAGCTCAACCCGCAAGACCCGGCGATTCTCGACAGCCTCGGCTGGATAAATTACCGCATGGGCAACCTGGACGAAGCGGAACGTCTGCTACGCCAAGCCATGCAGGCGTTTCCCGACCATGAAGTCGCCGCCCACCTCGGTGAGGTACTGTGGGCTCAGGGCAAACACCAAGAAGCCCGCACGCTCTGGCGTGAAGCCCTGAAACAGCAACCTGACAGCGAAATCCTGCGCAGCACACTGTTGCGCCTGACCGGAGCAGAGACACTCTGATGCTTGCGCGCCACCTGATAGTTTTCAGCCTGATTACATTACTCGCCGGCTGCGCCGGCCTGACTTCACGCGAAGCCCTTGAAGGCCAGGGCAACGCGCAAAGCTGGCAAGCGCATAAGCAGCAGATCAGCGGCCTGGATGCCTGGCAGATCAACGGTAAAGTCGGCATCCGCGCCCCCAAAGACTCTGGTAGCGGCACCCTCTTCTGGTTGCAGCGCCAGGATTACTACGACATCCGCCTGTCCGGCCCGCTCGGCCGCGGCGCCGCTCGCCTCACCGGCCGCCCCGGCGCCGTTTTGCTCGAAGTGGCCAACCAAGGCCGCTATCAAGCCGAATCACCAGAACAACTGTTACAAGCCAAACTCGGCCTTAACCTGCCCGTTTCACATCTGCTTTGGTGGATTCGCGGCCTGCCCTCCCCCGACAGCAAAAGCCGCTTAAACCTCGACAGCCAAAGCCATCTGGCAAACCTGAGCCAGGACGGCTGGGATGTTGAATACCTCAGTTACACAGAGCAGAACGGCTTCTGGCTGCCAGAACGCATCAAGCTGAACGGCTTCGATCTGCAAGTCACCCTGGTGATCAAGGACTGGCAGCCACGCCAGCTCGGTCAATGAGCGTCCCGGCGATTCCCGCTGCCGCTGAATTGATTCTGCCGGCACCGGCCAAACTTAACCTGATGCTGCACATCCTCGGCCGCCGCGCTGACGGCTACCACGAACTGCAAACGCTGTTTCAGTTTCTCGACTTTGGCGATGAACTGGGTTTTGCCCTGCGCCAGGATGGTCAGATTCATCTGCACACGCCGATTGAAGGAGTGCCCCACGACAGCAACCTGATCGTGCGCGCCGCGCGCCTGCTGCAACAGCAAAGCGGCTGTAACCTGGGCGCCGACATCTGGCTCGACAAGCGCTTGCCGATGGGCGGTGGTATTGGCGGCGGCAGCTCGGATGCCGCCACCACTCTGCTCGGTCTCAATCATCTCTGGCAACTGGCATGCAGCGAAGATCAACTCGCTGACATGGGCCTCAGTCTGGGCGCAGACGTACCCGTATTCGTGCGCGGCCATGCAGCATTCGCCGAAGGCGTCGGGGAAAAACTCCAGCCGGTGACCCTCAGCGAGCCCTGGTTTCTCGTGGCAATTCCGCAAGTACTTGTCAGTACTGTAGAAATTTTCTCTGACCCTGAGTTGACACGGGATACTCCGCCCATTAAAGTTCGCAGCCTTCTTGAGGGGGGTGGTCATAACGACTGCCTGCCGGTGGTTCAGAAGCGTTACCCAGAAGTACGTAACGCTTTGATTTTGTTGAACAAATTTGTTCGAGCAAAATTAACCGGCACTGGAGCTTGTGTGTTTGGGAGCTTCCCAAACGAGGACGATGCTGATAAAGTCGCCCGCCAACTTCCAGGCACTTTGCCAAGCTTTGTTGCTCAAGGCCGTAACATCTCGATGTTGCACCGAAAGCTGGAAAAATTGGTCAAGAAGTGAATCTACGCTGTAAGTTGTAAAAGCAACGGGTTGTATGTAGGGGCGTCGCCAAGCGGTAAGGCACCAGGTTTTGATCCTGGCATGCGTTGGTTCGAATCCAGCCGCCCCTGCCATTTTCTGTACTCATCCAGGTATACCCTCAGCCGGCAGGTACTGCGCGTGTCCAAGATGATGGTCTTTACGGGGAACGCTAACCCCGATCTGGCGCGACGTATCGTACGTCAGCTGCACATTCCCCTCGGTGATGCTTCTGTCGGTAAGTTTTCCGACGGCGAGATCATGATTGAAATCAACGAAAATGTCCGCGGTAAAGACGTTTTCCTGATTCAACCGACGTGCGCGCCAACCAATGACAACCTGATGGAACTGGTCGTGATGGCTGATGCCTTCCGCCGCTCATCAGCCACCCGAATTACTGCTGTTATCCCCTACTTTGGCTATGCCCGCCAGGATCGCCGTCCGCGCTCCGCTCGTGTGGCTATTAGCGCTAAAGTTGTGGCTGACATGCTTACCGTAGTAGGTATCGACCGGGTTCTTACCGTCGACCTGCACGCGGATCAGATCCAAGGCTTCTTCGATATTCCAGTAGATAACATCTACGGTTCGCCTGTACTGGTGGACGATATCGAAGACCAGCGCTTCGAAAACCTGATGATCGTTTCTCCAGATATCGGCGGCGTCGTGCGTGCACGTGCTGTTGCTAAATCTCTGGGTGTAGACCTGGCGATCATCGACAAGCGCCGTGAAAAAGCCAACCACTCGGAAGTGATGCACATTATCGGTGATGTTGAAGGCCGTACCTGCATCCTAGTCGATGACATGGTAGATACCGCCGGCACGCTGTGCCACGCGGCTAAAGCGCTGAAAGAACATGGCGCATCCAAAGTCTTCGCCTATGCAACGCATGCCGTGTTGTCTGGTCGCGCGATCGAAAATATCGAAAAATCTGTACTCGACGAGCTGGTGGTGACGAACACCATCCCGCTGTCCGCTGCTGCGCAGTCCTGTTCGCGTATTCGCCAACTGGACATCGCACCGGTAGTCGCTGAAGCAGTACGCCGCATCAGCAATGAAGAATCGATCAGCGCGATGTTCCGTTAATTCGTAATACGCCCTGAACGCACACGCCCTGCCCTAACGGCATGGCCTTTCAACCAACCGTCCCGTCGCTGGTCGCAAGCGTAACGGACGGTTTGGTTATTTTGGAGAAATGAAATGACTGTTGAATTTACCCTGAATGCTGAAGCGCGTTCTGACCTGGGGAAAGGTGCGAGCCGCCGCCTGCGTCGTAACGTGGCCATGGTTCCTGCCGTAATTTACGGCGGCGACAAAGCCCCACAATCGATCAGCCTGCTGGCTAAAGATTTCGCCAAACTGCTGGAAAACGAAGCAGCCTACAGCCACGTGCTGAGCCTGAACGTTGCCGGCAGCAACGAAAACGTAATCATCAAAGCCCTGCAGCGCCATCCAGCCAAAGGCTTTGTCCTGCACGCTGACTTCGTTCGCGTTGTCGCTGGCCAGAAACTGACCGCTATCGTTCCCCTGCACTTCATCAACCAGGAAACTTCGGTTGGCGTTAAGCAGCAAGGCGGCGAAGTCTCCCACGTCCTGGCTGAAGTAGAAGTTTCTTGCCTGCCGAAGGACCTGCCTGAATTCATCGAAGTCGACATGGCTGCCGTTGAAGTTGGCCAGATCGTTCACTTGGCTGACCTGAAACTGCCGAAAGGCGTTGAGCTGGTTGCACTGGCTCACGGTAACGACCTGGCAGTGGCTAACATCCACGCCTCCCGCGTTGCTAAAGACGCAGAAGAAGGCGCTGCCGAGTAAATCTCGCAGCGTCGGAAACCAGCTCGGCATGCGACTATGCCGAGCGATTTCCACGAAAGGGCTCCTGACATGACTGCCGTACAACTGATCGTTGGCTTAGGTAACCCTGGCCCCGAATACGACCAGACCCGGCATAATGCAGGGGCCCTTTTTGTTGAGCGCCTGGCTGACAGCCAGCGCATCAACCTCAATGCCGACAAAAAGTATTTTGGCCTGGTGGGCAAATTCAGCCATCAGGGCCGCGATGTTCGCTTACTGATCCCCACCACCTTTATGAACCGCAGCGGCCAGGCCGTAGCGGCATTAGCGAATTTCTTCCGCATTCCGCCGGAAGCCATTCTGGTGGCCCACGACGAACTCGACATGCCCCCCGGCGTCGCCAAACTCAAACAGGGTGGCGGGCACGGCGGGCATAACGGGCTGCGCGACATCATTGCCCAGCTCGGCAATCAGAATAATTTTTACCGCCTGCGGCTTGGCATCGGCCATCCAGGGCACAGCAGCATGGTCTCCAACTTCGTCCTCGGCCGCGCACCACGCAGCGAACAGGAACTGCTGGATACCAGCATCGACTTTGCCCTAGCCGCCCTGCCAGAAATACTTGCAGGTGACTGGAGCAAGGCCATGCACAAGCTGCACAGCCAGAAAGCCTCCTCTTAACTCTTTACCGCCATTCGCGCGAGGGACACACCATGGGATTTAACTGCGGCATCGTCGGCCTGCCCAACGTCGGCAAGTCCACCCTGTTCAACGCCCTCACCAAATCAGGGATTGCGGCAGAGAACTTTCCGTTCTGCACCATCGAGCCGAATAGCGGCATCGTGCCGATGCCCGACCCACGCCTGGCAGCGTTGGCAGCCATCGTTAACCCTAAGCGTATCCTGCCTACTACCATGGAATTCGTCGACATCGCCGGCCTGGTAGAGGGCGCATCGAAAGGTGAAGGCCTGGGCAACAAGTTCCTCGCCAACATTCGCGAAACAGATGCCATCGCCCACGTAGTGCGCTGCTTCGAAGACGACAACGTTATTCACGTTGCCAACAGCGTCGACCCCAAGCGCGACATCGAGATCATCGACCTCGAACTGATCTTCGCTGACCTCGACAGCTGCGAAAAGCAACTGCAAAAGACCACCCGCAACGCCAAGGGCGGCGACAAAGAAGCTGTCGCACAGAAAGCCCTGCTGGAAAAGCTCATACCCCACTTCAGCGAAGGCAAGCCTGCGCGCACCCTGATGAAGACTCTGGGTGACGACGAAAAGCAGCTGATCAAGGGCTTCCATCTGCTCACCAGCAAGCCGGTGATGTACATCGCCAACGTCGCCGAAGACGGCTTTGAGAACAACCCACTGCTCGACATCGTCCAGGCCATTGCAGACGCCGAAGGTGCCCCCGTGGTGCCCGTGTGCAACAAGATCGAAGCAGAAATCGCCGAACTCGATGACGGCGAAGAAAAAGACATGTTCCTCGAAGCCCTAGGCCTGGAAGAACCCGGCCTAAACCGCGTGATCCGCGCCGGCTACGAACTGCTCAACCTGCAAACCTACTTCACCGCAGGTGTCGAAGAAGTCCGCGCCTGGACCGTGAAAGTCGGCGCCACTGCCCCACAGGCAGCCGGCGTAATCCACACCGACTTCGAAAAAGGCTTTATCCGCGCCGAAGTCATCGCCTACAACGACTTCATCCAATACAAGGGTGAGGCTGGCGCAAAGGAAGCCGGCAAATGGCGCCTGGAAGGTAAGGAATACATCGTTAAGGACGGCGACGTCATGCATTTCCGTTTTAACGTGTAAACAAACATTCGGATTCTATCGGATCTTGTCGGACACCAAACCCCTTGTATTTAGCCGATTCAAGGGGTTTTTCTTTTCCACCAACATCCCTCAGAGCACATTGTGATCCACACCTTTACCGGGTACGCTACCGGGTATAGCAATCTCATACCCGGAAAATTAACCGGGTATAGCGCGCCGGAGCAAATATGCCACTTACCGACACTCAGTGCCGCACTGCAAAACCCAAGGAGAAGCCTTACAAGCTCACAGACGGCAATGGCCTCTATCTTGAGGTAAAGCCAAACGGAGTTAAGGCTTGGCGCTATCGATTCGAACTGAGCGACGGTAATACGAGAAAGGAAAGCGTATTTGCCATTGGGGAATACGTGGTCGCCCCCAAGGGTGAAACACCCGAGCAGGCTGAAGATCGCCGCAATGGTCGGCTACTTACGCTTTCAGAGGCGCGCGAAGCGCGCGTTAGAGCACGCTCACTGGTCGTACAAGGCATCAACCCTGCCCATCACCGACAACAAGAACGGGTTAAGCGCGACCATGAGAAAGCAACCACCTTTGACGCAGTGGCCAAAGAGTGGCTAGCTCTAAAGGACTGGGAGGACATAACCAAATCCAGACGGCTTGGAATGCTGGAACGTGTCGTCTTTCCTAAAATCGGGGAACTGCCTGTAAAAGCAATCACACCAGCACACATCCTGGACGTACTAAGATCGGCCGCCAAGGACAACGGGCTATCAGTAGCCAATGAAGCAAAACGCACCATGTCTAGCATCTTCGAGCTAGCCATTGCCACCCTTCGCGCCAGTACCGACCCCGTTCATCCAGTGCGCAAAGCGCTACCCAAAAACAAAACCCAACACAAGCGAGCACTTTCCACAGATGAGATCGGCCAGCTGCTCAGGGACGTTGACTCCCATGGTGGCCGCCATGAAACGCTCTGTGCGTTCCGACTTATGTGGATGACTCTGAGCAGGCCCAATGAAGCAGCTGAGGCTCAATGGTCAGAGTTTGACCTTGAAAAGGCCCTATGGCGCATTCCTGCCGAACGAATGAAAAAGCGTAAAGAGCATATAAACCCACTGCCCACGCAGGCAGTGGAGATGCTGCAGGCTCTAAAAGGCGTTACGGGGAAGTACGCTCATCTGTTCCCGCACCGAGACGTCCGCACCCGCCCTATGGTTTCAGCCTCGTTTCGCCAGATGCTTAACGTTCTAGGCTGGGGCGGCAAATACAGCCCACACGCCACTCGAACTACAGGCAGCACCAGACTCAATGAAATGGGCTTTTCCGCAGACTGGATCGAAATGCAACTGGCTCACACCGAACAAAATACAGTGCGCGTCACCTACAACCATGCGAAATACCTGACCGACAGAGCACAAATGATGCAGCAATGGGCTGATTTGCTGGATCAATGGAAAAAGGAAAGCACTTAGATGGGCGCTGATGGCGGACTGGGCCGAGTTCTGCACGAGCCAAAAGTGACTACTGAGCCCCCAGAGCAGCCAGTAGCAACAGGCAAAAACCGGCCAGTAGCGGACAATGTTTGAGTATGAAATTGGGGGTGATTCAGTTGATGAGTGTAAAGCAAGCGCCGCTGCAGCGAGATGGTTAAGAGGCCGTTCATATGGCCGGCATTTTTTTGCCTGAAAGGACCATAGGACTTCTGATCCCATGATCGAGTAAAAACTTAACAAGGCGAGATCGGCTAAGGCTGCCGAAATTGACGTTGAGTCCGCGCCCAGAGAAGTCACGGCCGCTGACGAAGCTAGGAGGTTGTTTTTACATTCCCGGTCGCTCATGTGGCCTCAAATCGAAGACCAGCACCTCGGCTTGCTAGCCATGATTGAACTCCGAGACCTGGGTGTGTCGGATCTTTAAGCCATCACCAGCTTTCAGACGATGACCGTTAACACTGATCTGAGACCGAGCGTACCTGCTTAGGTTTTGGCTTTTTGGCCAGTGTTGAACCTTGGGCCGTCACCGGGTTGCTGAGTCGTCCATGGTTATTGCTTTATTACGTGACAGTGACAGTAACTGGGTAAAAAGCGGATTTTTAGTTCATTAATAGTGAACTTAATTACTAGTATTATTAGTTTGATGTTATCTATGAGGCTCTGCACACTACGCACCCCTGTTGACCGAGAAGCCAGTATTACGCGCTAGCGAGCTTGTTTGTGAGAGCTCTGCGGCTACGTGACAGCTTTGCAAAATCGCGTAGACAGGTTTCTTTGCCGCGTATTCCGTGCTTTGGACCTTCTGATAATGAATGCTACCGACGATACCCGTCCTTCTCCTGCCTATAACTACTCAGTTGTCCGCCAATTCACGCTGATGACATTGCTCTGGGGCATTCTTGGCATGGCCATGGGGGTGTTTATCGCCGCCCAATTGGTCTGGCCGGAACTGAACTTCGGTCTGCCCTGGACCAGTTTCGGGCGTATCCGACCGATTCACACCAACCTAGTGATTTTTGCGTTCGGTGGCGGGGCGCTGTTTGCTACTTCGTTGTATGTGGTGCAGCGCACCAGTCGGGCAGCGCTGGTTTCCAATGGCCTGGCGCGCTTCGTATTCTGGGGTTGGCAAGCTGCAATCGTAGCCTTGATGGTGAGTTATCCATTAGGCATCACCACCTCCAAGGAATATGCCGAGATGGAGTGGCCGATAGCCTTGTGGGTGGCCATCGTTTGGCTGGCTTACACCTACCTATTCTTTGGCACTATCGCGCGGCGTACGGTCAAGCACATCTATGTCGGCAACTGGTTCTACGGGGCATTCATCATCGTCACGGGCATGGTGCATGTGGTTAATCACCTGTCGGTTCCCGTCAGCCTGCTGAAGTCGTACTCGATCTATTCCGGTGCCACCGATGCAATGATCCAGTGGTGGTATGGGCACAGTGTGGTGGGCTTTATTCTATCTGTGGGTTTCCTTGGCATGATGTATTACTTCGTGCCCAAACAGGCTGCGCGACCGATCTATTCTTACCGGCTGTCCATTGTTCACTTCTGGGCCATCATCGCCCTGTATATCTGGGCTGGCCCGCACCACCTGCACTACACCGCCTTGCCGGACTGGGCGCAGACGCTGGGTATGGCGATGTCGATCATCCTTCTGGCACCCAGCTGGGGCGGCATGATCAACGGCATGATGACCCTCTCGGGTGCCTGGCATAAGTTGCGCACCGACCCGATCCTGCGTTTTCTGGTGGTTTCGCTGGCGTTCTACGGCATGTCGACCTTCGAAGGTCCGATGATGGCGATCAAGACCGTCAACGCCCTGTCGCACTACACCGACTGGACCATCGGCCATGTTCACGCCGGGGCTTTGGGCTGGGTGGCAATGATCTCCATCGGCACGCTGTATCACATGATCCCCAAGCTCTATGACCGCGAGCAGATGTACAGCGTCGGCTTGATAAACACACACTTCTGGCTGGCCACCCTGGGCAGCGTGCTGTACATCGCCTCGATGTGGGTCAATGGTATAACCCAGGGCCTGATGTGGCGTGCGGTCAATGAGGACGGCACTCTGACTTACTCCTTCGTTGAGGCCCTTGAGGCCAGCCATCCAGGCTTTATTGTGCGGCTGGTGGGCGGTGCGATCTTCGCCAGTGGCATGTTGTTGATGGCCTGGAATACCTGGATGACCATACGCTCCAGCGAGCGCACCGCACATAAGTCGGTTGGAGTGCATGCCTGATGTTTATTCTCGGACTCGTGGTGTTCTGCGGCGGCCTTTATTACTGCATCGGCCTGAGCTCGTGCGACGAGCTGGAGCAAGCCGCACTGCTGCCGTTCGCCGATGACGCACTGGCCGCGCGCAATATGACCGCCGCCACCGGCCGCGTCTGCGACCGGGTAATGGAGCCGCTGGCAGAGCCAGTGGCGTGTCCGCGAGCGAGCAGGTGGGATGCCTGAATCCGGAGTTTCCATACCCACGGAGGGGACCCGTGCCTTACCCCTTGGCACGCTTCAGGGCTTACGCGTGTGAGCCCTTTTTCTCACTACAGATGCACCGAACCATGCCCCAACCTCGCTCTGCGCTGCTGAACTGGCTCTACGCTTTCGTCCCTCAGTCGATGAACACCCATCCCCGGGAGTGGCTGCGTGCCGGCCTGGGCGCGGGGCTGGGCGTGTTGTTGACTACCTGGCTCTGTCATCAGCTATTCGGCCCCACAGTGGCCGCGCAATTAGTCGGTCCGCTGGGGGCCTCGGCGGTGCTGTTGTTCGCGGTGTCTTCGGGGATGCTTGCGCAGCCCTGGTCGATCATCGGCAGCTACCTCACCGCGACGGTGGTGGCCCTATTGGTTGTCCATTGCACTGGCAGTTCTATGCTCAGTGCCAGCATAGCGGTCGGTTTGGCCCTGATCCTCATGTGCCCGCTGCGTTGCCTGCACCCGCCGGGTGGCGCTGTGGCGTTTTGTGTTGCCATAGGTGATGGACATATTCGCGGCCTGGATTGGCAGATCATCTACCCGGTGATGCTCAACGCCTGTTGCCTGCTGGTCTTCGCCTTGCTGTACAACAACCTGAGCTGGGTGCGCTATCCACGGGCGCACGCTGTGCCTACCGGCAAAACTCACAATACCGATGATCTGGCACCGCAGGAGCGCGTCGGCATTACGGCTGGTGACCTCGATCATGCCCTGGAAGATATGGGCGAATTTATTGACGTGACCCGCGAGGATTTAGAGCAGCTTATCCGTGCCACTGAGAAATACGCACTGCGGCGCAGCATGGGTAATATCCGCGCCTGGCAGATCATGTCCCTGGATGTGCGCAGCGTGACGCCGAACACCACATTGCGCCAGGCGCTGCGTCTATTCGAGCACCACCATGTGCGCAGTCTGCCGGTGCTTGATGAACAGCGTCGACTGGTCGGTGTGGTCAGCCTGACGGACTTGCTCGGTCATTCACGCAGGGCTCGCCGCCTCAAATTTCCTGGACGTGGGAATATTCCGGTCAGCCGTGTGATGAGCCAGCCGGCGATCTCGACGGACAGCGATACCCATGTGGTCGAGCTGATTCCACTGCTGTCGAGTATGGGGCTGCATTGTCTGCCGGTCTTGGAAAAAGGCGAACTCGTGGGCATCGTGACCCAGACGGATCTGATTACGGCCTTGCACCGTGACCTGATTGCCCATCTGGGCTGAAATCCGGGCATTGCCGAGAGTCATTCCCGGGTGGGTATGTGGATCAGATAATCGGGTCCCAGCGTTGGGACCAGTCCGTATCGCTTCTGACGACTTCGCGTAGCAGGGCAAAGGCCTGCTGCAGCACCGCCGAATCACGTTCGCGGGAATACACCAGATAGGTCGGATAGCTGAACTCTGGTGCTTTCTCCATCCGTGCCAGTAAGCCGCTGTCGAGGTAGCTCTGCACCACGCGGGTGCGAAAGTAACCGCTGCCGCCATGTTCAAGGATGTACTGCAAGGCCAACGGTCCAAGGTTAAAGCCCAGGGATGCCTTGGCTTTTCCCGGCAATGCGGCATCGTGCTGACGTCGGAACGCTTCACCCCAGTCAATGTAGATATAAGGCTCTGGATTGGTGGGTAGATAAACCTGGATCAGCTTTTCTTCCAGTAACTCCTCGACTTGTAGGCTTGGCCAATAGCTCGGTTGGTAAACCAGGGCCGCATCCAGTGTGCCCACTTCCAACTGATGCAACAGGCGTTGAGCATCGCCAACGTCGGCCCGCACGGCATGGGTGCTAATACCCTCGCGTAAGGCCCGTACCCATTTGAGCATCAACGGGTTGCAGAGACTGACCTCGCCGCCCACGTGGAGGATGTTGTGATAGCCCTTGACCAGGGGCAGATCCCGTTGCGCGGCTTCCCAGGTGAGCACCATCTGGTTGGCATGCACGACGAAAACCTCACCGTCGGCGGTCAGCTTGGCCCCGGCGCGGTTACGGACAAACAGTTTGCAGCCAAGCTGACTCTCCAGGCTCTGGATGCGCGCGGTAATAGCGGTCTGGGTTACGTGCATGCGCTGGGAGGCTGCAATAAAGCTGCCGCCACGGACGATTTCGAGAAAGGTGCGGGCGAGATCAATGTCCATGGATGGGGCCAGTGGCGGTTTTGAGGTCGCATTATAACCACCTCCCCCTGTTGTCAGGCGGTAAGAAACTACAGTCATGCCTGGCCCGGTTAGCGCACATCTGAGGGCGATTCAAACACCACCACAGCTGCACCTACATCTCCCTGCTGGCATCTCGATTTTGAAGGTTACGTACGTCTGAGATTGTTCTCCAAGATTTCAATGCGGTTACCTGTGTGTCGCAAATCGAGTCTGCGACGTGCGGGGGTTATCGCGGCTAGCGCATGCGACACAAGATACGTATCGCAGCGCGAGCTTGCGGCACATCTAGGGTGTCGCAGTTAGGCTATGTTGTCGTGGCAAGCAGCTTTCGTGCGGATGGGGCTGTCTGTGGCTGTTTCCAATAGAGGGGTCGAAATCACTGGACTGAATTGAGCTGAAACGAGCAGGCGAAGAGAGCGGTGGCCTGTACTAAGCGGCTTTGGCACGAACCGAAACGCTCAAAGGCGGGTTCACATCCCACATCGCTGGATGTGGCAAATTGCGCAGCGTGGATTGCCTGAAGTCAAAGTCCACTTCTGGCCGACTCCAGCCTGACGAGACAGGCGACTCCCGGCCACAAGCGGTCATCTGCCGTCTACAAAATCCGTGGCGATTCAGTCGTTCTTAAAATGTTCATGTCTGGCCGAAAGTAGCTAATTGATCGACAATTAATATACCCCTTTGCTACCGGCACGCCGAAATGGATCAGATACTTTCGATTCTCTCCGAAACCATCCCCAAAGCCCGTACTCTGGAGCAGCTCACACGGCCCTTGCTGAGCCTGCTCAGCAAAGTCACTGGTATGGAATCGACCTACCTAACGACCATTGATACCGATGCAGGCGTCCAGCGTGTCGAGTTCGCCCGCAACGTCGGTGACATGGTTATCCCTGAAGGGCTGGTCGTGCCATGGGAAGATACGCTGTGCAAGCGGGCACTGGACGAGAACCGCATGTACTCGGACAACGTTGCTGAGTGCTGGGGTGACTCAGAGGCCGCAGCAGCTTTGGGCATCAGGACCTATGTGAGCGCGCCTATCAGATCGCTGGATGGACGTGTACTGGGTACAATCTGTGCCGCCAGCTCAGATCAGGTGGCCCGCACTCCAGACGTGGAGCCACTGCTGATGCTGCTCTCTGGGTTGCTGAGCTACTCCCTAGAACGTGAGCTGCTGGTGGAGCGACTTCAAGTCGCCAACGCCGAGTTGGCAACACTGGCGTTGATAGACCCCCTGACCGGCCTGTCCAACAGGCGTGCCATCCTAAACGATATCGTTCGCTTGTTCGCCCAGGCCAAGCGAGAGAACACTTACCTGCTAGTTGGGGTCATCGATCTGGATGGCTTCAAGCTCATCAACGACACCTACGGTCACCAAGCTGGAGACCAGTTTCTGCGTGGCGTAGCCACCCAACTGCAACATTGCCTCAGGACCAGCGATACAATCGGGCGTGTTGGTGGGGATGAGTTCATCGTAATAGCTATGAGCACTCCATTCGAACACCTGGACATGGCAAACGACATGCAGCGTGCCGCCGAGCTAATGCAGAATCGCCTGACCAACGCGACAATAGGGCGATATGGGTTAGGGCAAGATATTGGCGATATCGACTACATCGGCGCAAGCGTCGGTGTAGTGGCGGTGATGCCGGACAGCATGACTGCGGACGAGGCAGTCATGCTGGCAGACCGCGAAATGTACAAGGTGAAGCAACAACGTAAACATCAAAAATTGTAGAAACCATTCTGCAAAGTGAATCACCAACTTTTGTAGATACCAGATGACTGCTTTTGGCCGACTCCAGCCCGTTGCGCCTTTGGTTACGCAGCTGCAAAGCAGCCATTCGATCCGAAAAAATCTCAACCACACATTACTGCAATGACATCACCACCAAAGAGGCTTGACCCATGTCATTGCACTGTCCTCGCTGTCATTCTCCCAAAGTTGCTTCATTCCATCAGGCCATGAAAGTCGGCGCAGCCATCGGCACCGTAGGCGGCGTTGCGCGTGGTGTCAGCGCTGCACTGGCTGGCGGCCAAGCAGGTGCGCTGATTGGCACTATCGCAGGGCCTTTCGGCGTCACTCTCGGTTACGTATCAGGTGCCATCCTTGGCGGCCTAGCCGGCGGGGTTGGCGGTTGTGCGCTCGGCGCGCAGCTGGGCGATACGCTCGACCGCCATGTATTGGCCCACAACCTCTGCTTGCTCTGCGGTCATCGCTTCAACCTGCCGGCCTGATTTCGGCACCACCTCCCCTTCATGTCAATCGTCCGGACGGTGCTGCGCTGTGCGCGGCGCTTTATGCCGGCCTGCAACCAAAGGAATCTCAACTATGGCTCATCTCGTCGAAACTATTGCCTACGCTGGCGCTGCTCCGTGGCATGGCCTGGGCAATCAACTCACGCAAAAACAACCCATCGAAGTCTGGCAACGCGAAGCCGGCATGGACTGGCAGATCCAGGAAAGCCCTGTGCATTTCAAATCTGACAGCATCGGCCCGCTGGGCGCTATCCACTCGTTCCCTGAGCAGAAGGTGCTGTTCCGCTCGGACACTAAGGCACCGCTGTCGGTGGTTTCCAACCGTTATCACACGGTGCAGCCGCGCGAGGTGCTGGAGTTCTACCGGGATCTCACCGAGGTCTCTGGATACGAGCTGGAAACGGCTGGTGTGCTCAAGGGTGGACGCAAGTTCTGGGCGCTGGCACGTACCGGTCAAGGCGCTGCAATAAAGGGTCATGACCAGGTAAACGGCTATCTGCTGCTGGCCACATCCTGCGACGGCACCCTTGCCACCACTGCAACGCCCACAACGGTGCGTGTGGTGTGCAACAACACCCTGACCATTGCCCTGGACGGCACCAGCCGTGCGATTAAGGTGCCGCACAACACGCGCTTTGACTCAACGGTGGTGAAGAAACAGCTCGGCATCGCCGTCTCGCAATGGGACGATTTTATGTACCGCATGCGTGCGCTGGCTGAGCGCAAAGTGCAATGGCATGAAGCGCTGGGCTTCTTTATGAACGTGTTGTGCGAGACCAGTCCAACCAGCGTAATGCCAGAGGTCTTACCCAACGAACGCGCGCTTCGCAAGGTCCAGGAACTGTACGAAGGTCGTGGCCGTGGCAGTCAGCTCGACTCGGCACGTGGCACCGCCTGGGGCCTACTCAATGCCGTCACCGAGTACGTCGACCACGAACGCCGTGCGCGCAGCAACGAGTACCGCATGGACTCGGCCTGGTTCGGCCAGGGCGCGCAGATCAAGCAGCGCGCACTGGACAGCGCGTTGAAACTGGCCGCTTAGCCACACGACAGCAGTCACCCGGCCGACTTCGCCGGGTGGCTGTTCGACGCCAAACTGAAGTTCGTCGATACTGACCGCTCATCATCTAGAAGGAACTTAACCGTGAAACAGATCGCTATCGTTGCCCTACTCGCGCTGATCATCAGCGGATGCGACACCCCCAAAGAAGAGACTGCTCAGGCCACACAAACCCCAGCAATGTGTGCCAAAGACACCGACTGCAAAGGCGACCGCATCTGCGAGAGCGGACAGTGCACGTCACCAGCGGCACAGCCCCTGATTGCGGCAAAACCTGAGCCCCTCCAACCTGCAGCCCCCAGCGTTGCTTATGAAACCGTGCTGGTTTCTGACAGCGAAACAGGCCCATTCACGGTCACGTCCATAGAGGGTGGAAACGCCATTTATTACCCTTCCAGGGCTGGCGCTATGAACCTGCTTGAGTCGGTCGTTGAGTACCCAGATGGCACAGGCTATGTGGTGATTGAAAAGGCTTATGCCTTTGGGCCGACTAAGTACGTGCTGATTGTCTCGACAGGGGAAAACGGTATGTCCTGCCCCGCGTCGACCTACGTCCTTAGCTTCGACACACAAAGCGAGTATGTCGACGGCAGAGCCAGGATTGATGGCTGCTCGGAAATTGTCGAGGCCTTTGCTGACGGCAACAAGCTGAGCATTAAGAAAGAGGGTGAAACCACCGTCGTTTTCAACGGCAAGGTGATGTAACCACCCAGCCTATTTAACGCCCCATCTTTGCCCGCTATAGCCGGGTTAAAGAATCACTCCCCAAACACCCTGTGAAGGCAGCCTTCACAGGGTGTTTTTTTATGCCCGTGAGGTAACCACATGAAAGCCACTTCATCGAACGGCAACACCAGCAGCACCAGCAAGCCGCGCCCGGCGCTGCGCCTGATCAGCACAAAGGAACTACCACGTGAAGATTGGTTGGCGGTGCGTAAACAGGGTATCGGCAGCTCGGATGCCGGCGCAGCCGTTGGCCTCAACCCCTATAAATCTCAGCTCGAACTGTGGATGGAGAAAACCGGTCGTGACACCACGTTACCGAAGGCCGATCCGCACGACGAAGAAAGCCCAATGTACTGGGGAAATGTGCTGGAACCGGTGGTGGCCTGGCATTACAGCAAGCGCACGGAAAAGAAGGTGCGGCGTATCAACGCCGTGCTGCAACACCCAGATCCTGAGCTGTCCTGGATGCTGGCCAACATCGACCGCGAGGTTATTGGTGCTGACGACGTGCAGATCCTCGAATGCAAGACGGCCGGCATAAACGGCGCACGCCTCTGGAAAGAAGGCGTGCCTGAATATGTGCAACTGCAGGTCATGCACCAGCTCGCTGTCACCGGCAAGCAGGCGGCAGATGTAGCAGTACTGCTGGGTGGCCAGACACTGGAGATCCACCGCATCGAACGGGACGAGCAGATGATTGCTCGCCTGATCGAGCTGGAGCGCAAGTTCTGGCACTACGTCGAGACCGACACGCCGCCGCCTGCTGATGGCTCAGCGTCGGCCGAAATGGCACTGCGCGCGCTCTACCCGGAGGACAGCGGCCAGACCGTCGACTTCAGTGGCCGTGCCGGTTTGGCAGCGGCCTACCTGGAACTCAAGGCGGTGCGCCAATCCATCAGCGAGAAGGAAACGCGCGAAGCCCAGCTCAAGCAGATGCTGCAACAAGCCATGGGTGATGCCACCCGCGCGGAGTTCAGCCACGGCTTTATCAGCTGGAAGAAATCCAAGGACAGCATCGTCTTGGATGTCGAAAGCATGCTTAAGGACAAACCTTACCTGCAAGCGCGTTACAGCAAAACCAAGCAAGGCAGTCGGCGCTTCCTGATCGGCTAATCCCCCCTCATCCCCACCCCCTTGGCCAGTCCATGCAGATAGCGCTGCGTGGCTGGCCTTTTTTTGTTTGCAGGAGAACCACCATGCTCAAAGGTCTAGCAATCACCCCGCCAGTACTTGGGCGGATTTCTATCGGTAAGGTCATCGAGAAAAACGGCAAGCGCCTGCCGGAAAAGGATGATCAATTCACCATCACCTCACAGGTGCAAGGCAAGGACGGCTGGCTGCTGCATCCGCTCAATGACGAGCTGCGCAAAAGTCAGGAAGACAAACTGCGCAGCATCCCGGTGCGCCTGCTGTTCAACGAACCGGAACTGAACTTTCGCGCTGACTACACGCTGTTTGATCGACAGACCGGGCGGCCGTTGTGCGTCGGTAATGGCGAGACGTGTAAGCGAGTTACCCAGGACGGCATGCAATCACTGCCCTGCCCTTCGCCGGATGCCTGCCCACTGGCCAAAGGCGGTGCCTGTAAGCCTTACGGCCGGCTGAACGTGCTGATCGGTGATGACGATCCTTTGGGCAGTTTTGTGTTCCGCACAACCGGCTTCAACAGTATCCGCACCCTGGCTGCTCGGCTGCATTACTTCCAGGCTATCTCGGGTAACCGCTTGGCCTGCCTGCCGTTGGAGTTGCGTTTACGTGGCAAGTCGACTCGGCAAAGTCACGGCACACCGATCTTTTACGTCGACCTCACGGTACGTGGCGACATCGACATGAGTGAAGCGCTACGCGTTGCCAATGAGCTGGATGAGCAACGGCAAGCTGCTGGTTTCGATCAGGCTGCGCTGGATGAGGCGGCACGTCGAGGCTTTGGCAACGGTGCGTTCGAGGACAGCGAGGAAGACAGTGGCGCAGTGATAGAGGAATTCTTCTGTGCTGAAGGCGCAGAACAGCCAACAACCAAACCCACTCCGCAGCCAAGCGGAAAACCTAGCCTGGCTGAGAAACTGGAAAGCCAATGCCAGCACCAATCCCTTAACGCCTGAAACCGGCCAGCCGACCCATGGAGCACGAGATGAAACTGCACAAGCTAAAAGCCGGTGAAGCCGCTGGCACCTACCTGGTCGAGTCTCCGGTGAGCGAGGCCGACATCCTGCTGATGGCCAAACAGCTGGCCAGCCAACGCCTGCGCCGGGGACGGCAACTGACGGCACCACGGGACGTATTCAGTCATCTGCAGGCGCTACTCGAAGGCTACGAGCACGAGGTCTTTGCCCTGCTGATGCTGGATTGTAAGCACCGGATCATTACCTTTCACGAGCTGTTCCGGGGCACCTTGGACGGAGCAAGCGTCTACCCCCGGGAGATCGTTAAAGTCGCCTTGAAACACAACGCTGCTGCCGTGATCCTGGTGCACAACCATCCCTCCGGCGATCCCGAACCCAGCCAGGCGGACCGCACGCTGACCGACAAACTAAAGGAGGCGCTGAATCTGGTCGGAGTTCAGACGTTGGATCACATCATCGTGGGACACGAAGGCTGTGTGTCATTGGCGGAACAGGGCTACCTATAAGGAGGCGATATGACGCTACTGTTACGCATGGTCGCAGCCGTGATTGTGTTTGCCGGCATCCTCGCTGGCTGCCTGGCGATGTTGCTGGTGGCGGTTCTGATGGTGCGCTTTGTGCCGCTGTTGATTGCGGTGGTGCTGGCGTGCTGGATCTACCGGAACCTGCAAACCCGAACACCTATATAACCCTTATATAAGTGCGGGCAGTCGAAAGGCTGCCCGCACCGGCTCCGATTTTTCTTTTGCTCTGAACACTAGGCTGCTCAGCGAGCCCGCCTTGCATACACGCCTCACACAGCGTTTCAGCCTGCGCCAGCACCAGCTGGGCTGCCTCTTCCTGCTGGTCGGGTGGGTATTTGTATTTACGCAGGATGCGCTTAACCATCAGCCGCAATAAAGCCATGGCCACTACCGAGCGAAACGGCTAATGCAGAGCAATGAACACACACCAGGCGCTCAGCCTCGGTGACACGCCGCATCCGCTCCCTTCCAATACTGAGCGCATGCCCGGATAGTCCATCGGCGGCACAGATGCGGCGTTGGCGGCCTATACCGGGTCAGCGCTGCAGTCCGAACCGCTGCGAGCCCTGCACACTGTTTTCTTCATTTTGCCGAGCACCTGTACACACAAGTCGCTGTGTGGCATGACGCGGCAGGCCAATACCACGCCCGCAGCTTGTTCATCGGCGCTGACATGAGAGCGGCTCATGACGCCTGCGGCATAACTGCCTTCGACAATTTGCACCTTGCAGACTCCGCAGCCACCACCGCGGCAACCGACGGGGATGCCACGCCGACCCAGGCGCGCCATTCCATCGAGCACTGACTCGCACTCGTCGCAGGCGTATTGCTCGCCGGTATCTTCAATCAGGACTTGATGCTTCATCGCGCACACTCACTAAGCAGAAGTGGCCATCGGTAACAGCCCCAGGGCTTTCAGGGCGGCATTCGCGCAGATCTCGTCCTGCTCCTCAGTGCCACCGGAAACGCCGATGCCGCCAATGCAAACACCATCGAGAATGATCGGTACGCCACCACCGAGAACCACCAGGCGCGGACGACTGGTAAGGCCGATGCGCAGTCGCTCATCGTCACCGATCTTGCCCATCCACTCCTTGGTGGCAAAGCCAAAGCTGGCGGCGGTATAAGCCTTGTCGATTGCCAGCCCCTCGGAATGTAGAAAGGCTCCGTTCATGCGCAAATAGGCCAAGGTATTGCCATTGCGATCGACGACCGCCGCATTGACCTTGATCCCCAGCCGCTCGGCGCGGCTTAACGCCGACTCAACCGCAAGCGATGCACCTACCCAGCTCAAGGTGGCTATTTCATCGCAATACAGCTCTGGGGTTTTCATCCGGCCACTCCAAGCTTGGCGGCACGGGCACTGATTTCCTGCTCGCGCAATGCATCGGCACCCAACCCGCCGATGGACCAGTCCTGCGGTTCGACGCGGGTACACCTGCCGCGCACAAGTCTGCGTTCAACCTCCAGGATGTCGACCAGCAAGTTGGTAAAGCCGCTCATCAACTGCCGACGCTCGTCCAGCGGGCGCCCTTCCAGCACGATGAAGTCAAAATACGGCGCATGCAGGCCGTTAGCGCTGACAACGTCACCGGCCACGGCGCACTCATCTGCCGCATGCAGGGTGACAAACGCCCGTACTCGCTCTATGGGGGACTCCAGCACCTGGCTGTAAAGCTGAGAGGCGGCTTTTAACAGCTGGACTTTTTGCTCGGCCGAACAATGGCCTTGCACAAGGTGAAAGTTCACGACTGGCATATTGACGATCTCGCTAGATGTTCTTGGATTTATTAGCTAACAGCTCGACCCGGAAACACTCAGGGCAAACCACGACGGCGGCCGGAATCCAGCATCAGGGTCGAGCCCGTCATCGCATCGGCCTCGGACGCCAGCAGAAGGCTCACGGCCCAGGCCACTTGTTCTGGCGTGGTAAAAGCGCCGATCGAGGACTCCTGACACATCTCCTGCAACACCTCCTCGGCACTGATGCCACGCTGCCGGCCACGGTCGGCCGCCACCCTGTGCAAACGCTCGGTGTCGGCTGGCCCCGGAGCAAGCAAGTGAGCGGTCACCCCGCGCGAGCCATAAGCCAGACTCAGCTGACGCACGGCATTGACCAGCGCCGCATTGGCAATCCCAGCCGATGCTGCATAGGCCGTGGGCTCAAAACCGTAGTGACCGCCGATGGCGACCAGACGCGAGCCTTTTACCAGGCGTTCATCCACCGCCCGGGTCAGCCGCAACAAGCCGCCGACCTTGATATTCACCGCATCCACCAGCGCCGAGGTCGGTGCATCGATAATGCCGCCGACCACCGCCACACCTGGGCCATGGACGATCATTCGTACTGGCCGATCCAGCACCGCGCGAATCTGCTCCACAGCCTCATCACTGGCGATGTCGGCCACACAGGGAATCAGCCCAGGATTCAGGCTGGCCAGTTCATCCAGCGCCGCTGCGCTGCGCGCAACCGCCACAACATCCAGGCCGTTGGCACACAGTCGAGCCACTATCCGCTGACCAAAAGCACCAGTAGCGCCGACCACCACGGCCAATTCTTTGTCCATATTCATCATCCGCCCCCGCTACAAGTAAGGTGCTGCCGCGCATACCCTGGAACCGTCACGTGGGCAGCACAACTCCACGCTCCCGAGCCATGGTCATGGCAGTGTCCGGAATCATGTCTTCCTGACCGCCGATCATTTTCTTGCGGCCCAACTCGACCAGGATGTCGCGCGCAGGAACACCAAACTGCTGGCTGGCGCGCTTGGCGTGCAGCAGGAAGGTGGAGTAGACGCCGGCATAGCCGAGGGTCAGCGACTCACGGTCAACCCGCACAATGTGCTCCATCATCGGCACGATGATGTCTTCGGCCACGTCCATCAGCTTGAACAAATCAGTGCCGGTTTCGATGCCCATTCGTTCGCACACAGCAGCGAAGACTTCCAGCGGTGTATTGCCAGCACCCGCGCCAAGGCCGGCAACTGATCCATCAATGCGGCTCGCACCCGCCTCGATGGCGGCAATCGAGTTGGCCACACCCATGCCCAGGTTGTGGTGGCCGTGGAAACCAATCTCGGTCTCAGGATTGAGCACTTCACGCAGAGCGCCAATACGAGCCTTCACATCCTCAGGTAGCATGTAACCGGCCGAGTCGGTGACATACACCGTCTGCGCACCGTAGGACTCCATCAGCTTGCCCTGCTTGGCGATGCCGGCCGCATCATTGAGGTGCGCCATCATCAGAAAGCCGGTGGTGTCCATGCCCAGCTTGCGGGCATAGGCGATGTGCTGGGGCGAGGTGTCCGCCTCGGTGCAATGGGTAGCCACGTGCACGCTGCGCGCGCCGCAATCGTAAGCCGAGTGCAGCTCGGCCATGGTGCCGAGACCCGGAATCAGCAGCACGGAAACCTTGGCCTGCTTCATCAGCGGTGCTACCGCGCTGATGTATTCCTCGTTGGTGTGCGGGGCAAAGCCATGCTGCAACGAGTTGCCACCCAGGCCACCACCATGGGTGACCTGAATGTACGGCACACCGGCAGCATCCAGCGCGGTGGCGACCTTGACCATCTGCTCGACACTGATCTGCTCACGCTTGGCGTGCATGCCATCACGCAGGCACATGTCATGCAGGATTACCTTGCGGCCCTTGAGGCTCGAATTGTTGGACTGGCTCATTACGCGACCTCCGGTGCTTTAAGTTGAATGTTGCCGGCGAGGATTTCCTCAGCAAACATTTCTGCGGTACGCGTGGCGGCTGCGGTCATGATGTCCAGGTTACCGGCATAGGTCGGCAGGTAGTCACCCAGGCCTGCAACCTCCATGAACACCGATACCTTCTTGCCGTCAAAAACAGGCCCGTTGACCAGGCGGTAGCCCGGCACGTACTTCTGCACCTCGGTGATCATCTGCAGAATCGACTCGGTGATCCGGGTTCTATCCGGCTCGTCATCCGTCAGGCAGTAGATGGTGTTACGCATCATCATCGGCGGTTCGGCCGGATTGATAATGGCCAGCGCCTTGCCCTTGCGCGCCCCACCGACTTTCTCGATGGCGCGTGAGGTGGTGTTGGTGAACTCATCCAGATTGGCACGGGTTCCAGGGCCAATCGACTTGGACGAAAGGCTGGCGACAATCTCGGCGTACTCGACACCTTGAATGCGCGAGACGGCGTTGACCACGGGAATGGTGGCCTGGCCGGCGCAAGAGATCATGTTGACGTTCATCGCCAGCTTATCCGCGTGTTCGCGCAGGTTCACCGGCGGCACGCACAGCGGCCCGATAGCCGCTGGCGTAAGGTCAATCATCAATACGCCGAGCGCGTTGAGTTTGCGGCTGTTTTCGGCATGCACATAGGCACTGGTGGCATCGAAAGCAATCTGAATACCATCTTCCAGCACATGTGGCAGCAGGCCATCGACACCTTCATGGGTGGTTTTCAAGCCCATTTCACGGGCACGCAGCAGGCCCTCGGATTCCGGGTCGATGCCAACCATCCAGACCGGCTCAAGCACCGGGCTACGCATGATTTTGTAGATCAGATCAGTGCCGATGTTGCCCGATCCGATAAGTGCACATTTGATCTTTTTCACTGGGCCCGCTCCTTTTTCGCGTCGCGCTGGGTCTTGGTCATACCGCCGACATAAAACTCTTCCTGACCGTGTTCGGTGATCAGGATGCGAACGGTTTCGACTGGGCAATCCAAGCTCGAACTGACCGCCTGGGTCACTGCGGCCGCGACCCGTTGTTTTTGCTCGTCGGTACGGCCGATAACCATGTGCATTTCGATGATTGGCATGGGGAAGTCTCTTGGCTTGTTCTGTTAGTCGACGAAACGCATTGATACGCTGCCCAACTCCTGGAAGCGGGCTACGACACTGTCACCGGGCTTCACCGCAATGGCTTCGGTAATCGCGCCACTCATGACAAAGCTGCCGGCGGGCAGCACTTCACCCAGCTCGGCCAGAATGTTCACCACCATGGCGATGGCTTCTGCCGGGTGGCCGAGCACCGCGGCGGACGCGCCCATGGCAACCATCTCGCCGTTGATCTCGATCACCACGCCGAGGGTGCGCAGGTCGATGTCTTCGACATAGCGCGCCCGGCCACCGCCAACGAAACGCGCGGAAGAGGAGTTGTCGGCGATCACGCTTTCCAGATCAAACTTGAAGCCGGAGAACCGCGAGTCGATGATTTCCACCGCTGGCAGCACATAGTCAGTGGCCGCCAGCACCTGTTCGGCGGTGCAATTGGGGCCGCGCAGCTCGTCCTTCATGACAAACGCCACTTCGCACTCGACACGCGGGTGGATCAGGTCGGCCACTGAGATGGCAGAGCTTTCCGGGCGCGCCATGCGGTCGGTGAGAAAACCGACTGAAGGTACGTCAACGCCCATCTGCACCATTTTGGCTTTGGAGGTCAGCCCGGCCTTCCAGCCGATAAGTTTATGGCCCTGCTCGATAAAGCGCCGGCGCAACTCGGTCTGCACCGCATAGCTATCGGCAATGGTAATGCTTGGGTATTCATTGGTCAGCTTGGGAATGGCATAGGCGCGAGTTTGTGCGCCTTCAACCCGCTCGCTCAGACGAACGATATCCTCGCGAGAAAGTGTCAGTTTGCTGTTCATGCCGCGCTCCTCCCGGAAAATTTCACCCGGCAACTACCAAGCCCACCGACGGTACATACCAACTCGTCGCCATCAACCACCGGCACCAATGCCGATTGCGAGCCGGAGAGAATCACCTCACCCGCCTTGAACGGGATACCCAACTCACCCAGGGTGTTGGCCAGCCAAGCCACGGCATTCGCCGGGGAACCCTGCACCGCAGCCCCGACGCCGGTGGAGAACAGTTCGCCGTTCTTCTCCAGCACCATGCCAGCCAGGGTGATGTCCAACTTGCGTGGGTCGCCTTTGGTCTTACCCAGCACGAATACGCCGCAGGAGGCGTTGTCCGCCACGGTGTCCTGAATCTTGATCTGCCAGTTCTCGATGCGCGAATCGACGATTTCGAAGCACGGCAGCACATAATCGGTGGCGCGAATCACGTCCATGGCAGTAATCCCCGGCCCTTTCAGGTCGTGCTTGAGGACGAAGGCCAGTTCGGCCTCGGCCTTGGGCTGGATCATCTGGCTGAGGTCGATGGTGTCGCCTTCAGCGAACAGCATGGCCGAGGTGAGCATGCCGAAGTCCGGCTGATAGACACCAAGAAAATCCTGCACCGGTTTGCTGGTGGCACCGATCTTTTTGCCGATGATAGTTTCTCCAGCAGCCAGACGACGTGCGACAAAACGCTCCTGAATCCGGTAAGCATCCTCGATGCTGATCTCCGGCTCACGACTGAGCAGTGGTGCAATTGCCCGACGGGTGATGAATGCCTGATAAAGCTCTTCGCCGTACTGCTCGATCTTTTGCTTGTCCATAAGTGCCTCAGAGTTTTACGCAGACGTTGCGGGTTTCGGTGTAGAACTCCAGCGAATGCACGCCGCCTTCACGACCGATGCCCGATTGCTTGGAGCCGCCAAATGGGGTGCGCAGGTCACGCAGGAACCAGCTGTTGATCCAGGTGATACCCACATCGATACGCCCAGCCATGCGGTGAGCACGCGCCAGGTTGCTGGTCCAGATGGTGGTCGAAAGGCCGTAATCGGTGGCGTTGGCCTTTTGCACCACTTCGTCTTCGCTATCGAACGGCGAGATATGGCAGCAAGGCCCGAAGATTTCTTCCTGCACCACCGCAGCGGTTTCCGGCAGGCCGGTCCAGATGGTCGGCTGCACCCAGGCGCCGCCGGCCAACTCGGCCGGCATCTCCGGCACGCCGCCGCCGGTGACCAGGGTGGCGCCCTCTTCCACAGCCTTGCGGTAGTAGGACAACACCTTCTGCTGGTGTTCCTGGCTGATCAGCGGGCCGAAGTTGGCGTGACGGTCATCGGGGCGGCCGTACTTGACCGCCTCGGCCTTGACCTTCAGGGCCTGGACGAAACGCTCGAAAATCGGCCGCTCGACATACACCCGCTCAGTACCCAGGCACACCTGACCGGTGTTGAGGAACACCGAGCGCGAGAAGCTTTCCACCGCCGCATCAAAGTCGGCATCTGCAAACACGATGCCGGCGTTTTTGCCGCCCAGCTCGAACGACACATCACGCATGCCTTCTGCGGCCGCCTTCATGATCGCGGTGCCGGTACGGGTCTCGCCGGTAAAGGTGATGGCATCCACTTGCGGGTGACGGGTAACGAACTCGCCCGCCGAATCCGGACCGAAACCGTGCACCACGTTGTACACACCCTTGGGAATGCCCACTGCATTCATCACTTCGCCCAGCAAGGCTGCGGTTTGCGGTGACTCTTCGGACGGCTTGACCACTACGGTGTTGCCACAGGCGAGGGCCGGACCGACCTTCCAGGTCATCAGCATGAACGGCGCATTCCATGGGCAGACCACACCGATCACGCCCTTGGGGCGACGGATCGAGTAGTTCAGCGCGCCACGGCCATCGGGCGTATCCATCTGGAAGGATTCGCTGGCGACGTTCTTGATCACGTCGGCAAACACTTTGAAGTTGGCCGCGCCGCGCGGAATGAAGACATGCTTCATCACGTGCTCGGGCTGGCCGGTGTCGGACATTTCGGCCTCGACGAAGTCGTCGAAACGGCGGGTGATCTCGTTGGCCACGCCGTACAGCAACTCGATGCGCTGATCGGTGCTCAGGCCGCCCCACTCGCCGTGCAGGGCACTGCGGGCGGCGCGGACGGCAGCATCGACTTCGCCACGACCGGCTTCACTGACCGAGCAGATGATGCGGTTATCCAGCGGGGAACGTTTGTCGAACCGCTTGCCACTGGCAGCGGCGACAAACTCACCGGCGATGAAGTTTTCAATCTGGCGCATGGGAACTCCGGGGGTATTGTTCTTTATGACTACCGGCTGCACCTGCCCAGGCCAGCCGGTATGTGTCCCTGTGTGCGAGTCTAGAAAAGCCAATCAATACCGACTAATACTTTATTTGGCCAATCCACATACCCTTAAGGTATTGAATATGGCGAATAAAAATCAGCCGTTATCCGCTCCCCGGGTAAGCACGGCGGGAGCGCAGCAGCGCGCTCAGACGGCTTTGAACAGGGGGCTGCGCACCTGCTGGGCATCGGCCGCCGAGATGAACTTCTCGGTGTAGATGTCGCGCTCAAACAGGCGCCCCTGCATCAGGGTGCTGATGCAGGAATCAATCATCAGCGGCGGCCCGCACAGGTAGGCCTTGTGCCCACGGAAATCGTTGTCGAAGTGCGCCTTGGCGGCGTCATGCACGAAACCGCGGAAGCCCTGCCAGTCCGAGTCCTCGGGTTCATGGGAGAGCGCCGGCACATAGCTGAAGTTCGCATGCTGGCGGGCCATGGCGAGAAATTCTTCGTGGTAATACAGCTCGTCACGGTTACGCTGGCCGTAGATCAGGGTGATCGGCAGCTCACAGCCTTCGGCCAGCAGATCGAGAATCATCGAGCGCGGGCTGGACAGCCCCGAGCCACCGCCCATGAAGATCACCGGCGTGCGCGCCGACTTCTTCACGAAGAAGCGCCCGTAAGGCCCAGTGATGCTCACCCGCTCGCCGACCCGCAGCTGCTCGTGGACATACGCGGTACCGCGACCGCCCGGCACGATACGGATATTCAGCTCGATTTCGCTGCCATCCGCCGGCGCGCTGGCCACCGAGAAAGCCCGACTGCCAATGCCGTCGGGCAACTGCAGGTTGATGTACTGGCCGGCCTGGAAGTGCATGCCCGCGCCGTCGAGCTTGATCCAGACGCCCTTGATCGTCGGCGTCAGGGTCTCGATGCGGCTGACCGTGCCGGCGAAATCGCGCACTGGCAGGTTTTCGGCATCCGGGTCTTCGTCGATTTCCGCCTCGATCACCAGATCGCTTTCGGCGGTGGCGCAGCAGGCCAGGCACTTCTTCTCTTCGCGCTCGAAATCCATCAGGGCAAAGCTGGAGGCTTCGCCGTGCTCGATTTCGCCATCCACCACCTGGATCTTGCAGGTGGCGCACAGGCCGTGGCAGCAGGCGTGCGGCAGGTAGATACCGGCACGCAGGGCGGCGTCGAGGATGGTCTGACCCTCCTCGATCTCGATGGTCTGGCCCAGCGGTTCAATCGTCAATTCGTAACTCATGGCCCGCCCCTCAGCTAACCGCGCAGATGCTGTTGAGACCCGGCGTCTTGAAGCGCAGCTGGTCTTTGTGGCCAATACCGTTGTCGGCCAGGCTGGCCTCGAAGTTCGGCACCCAGGGCTGGTTGCCCTTGAGCCACTGGACCGCCTGCCAGTCGACCGCGGCGGCATCCGGGTCGGCCTGCAGCAGCGGTTTGAGCGCGGTTTCCAGCAACTCGGCAAAGCGCGTCTGCGGCGGCAGACACAGCAGGAATGGGGCAGCAAACAACAGGTGGTGATCCCAGCTGACGTAAACCAGCTGCTTGCCGTTGAAGTTCTCAACGCGATCACGGGCAACGCCTACGTACTCTTTACGGGCGACTACAGGCATGGTGTTCTCCTTGTTATTGTGTCGGGGCGTGAGCGCTGCAAAAGCAATGGCCACGCCCGTCAGAGGCTTACTGGTTGGACGTAGCCATCCCGCGCCACATCTCGAAGTTGCGGCGGTCGGCGGAATCGGCGAAGTCACCGTTGTCCTGGCCGTCCTTGAGCGAGACCCAATCCATCCAGGCGCCCAGGTCGCCATTGGTCGGCGCCTGGAACAGCGCCGGCATGGGCAGCCAAGCCTGTATGTATTTCTCCGGCTCGTTCTCGAAGATGCTCTGGCAGTGATCTGAGCAGAAGTGGTACTTGTCGCCCTTGTATTCCGTTTCGCGGTGGCAGATCAGGGTCGGGTCATCCGGCTCGGTGAACACGCAAGGCAACTGACAGCACTGGCATAGTTTGGCCAGGCCGTAGTTCTTCAATGGCGTGCCTGCGGCCTCCAGCTTCTTGATGTGCTCCCAGCGCGGGCGGTAGTACTTGTCGAAGGTCGTCGGGTACTTGGCCGACAGCCATTGCAAATCTTCGTCAGAGGGAATCCAGGCGTGGAACGAGGTGCCGAAGCTCCACTGGTAGAAGCCCAGCATGAACTGGTGTGACATATGGTCGATGGCGGCTTCAGCGTCATCCCAGCTCTTTGGCGGACGAATGCCGTAGCGCGCCAGATCCTTGAACAGTGCGCCACCGTTCTCGGCGCCGTAGATTTCCCAGGCCTCGCGCCAGGACATGACACGCTTGGGCAGCATGTAATCCATCATGGTGCTGACCAAACCGAGTACGCGGAAGCCGCGCCAGAACCACTTGTCGATCCAGCCCTGGACGATCGGCAAGTTATCCGGATCCTGTTCGAGCATGAACTTGATGCACTCCAGGCCCAGGGTCATGTGCCGCGCTTCATCGGACTGCGCGGAGAAACCAAAGGTGACGGTGGCCATGTCGCCGTTATAGGCGGCACCGGACATAAACGGCACAAACAGCAGATTGGTCAGCACGTACTCGAACGAAAAGCCAATGGCGATCATGAACTCGAACGGTCCGGCAGACATGGCATCGTCAAAGAACGAGCGCGCTACCGAGGTGTACCAGATACGGTCGCGCTGATCGGCAAAGGCATGGAAGCCGTTGTAGAACTTGTTGTAGTTGGACAGCGCGTGGATCTGCGTCTGCGCATGGCGCAGCTCATCAATCGCCTGCATCTGGCAAGCCACTTGCGTACCCACGCCACGGAACTCGCGACCGGCACGAGCAAAGCCTTTGTGTGAGGAATATTCGGCGGGGCTGATGGCCTGCAGGAATATCTTCAGCGCCGACAGGTAGCGCGCATCGGTGATATTCAAGTGGCCGTTGTTCTGCGCATGGGCGTCGATGATGGCGTAGAACTTGCGCTCTTTTTCTGCCTGATATTTCCAGTAGGCATCCATGGTCAAGCGGAACGGATCTTCCCACTTGTTCCAGTCATGGATCTTCAGCCCTTCGTAGGCGATGTAGGGAAAGATTTCTTCCTCGGTGCGATACGACGGATCCCAAGCCAGGTCGCGCGTCAGCAGTCGGTACTTGTCTTTCGCATTCATCTTTTTGTTAGCGGTTTTCATGTCCATTACAAATGTCCTCGCTTAGTTGCCCCAGCTCAGGGTCAAGGAGTCTTCGTCTTCAACGACGTTGCCAGAGAGCGTGATCAAATTGACGTTCAGCTCTTGCATGTCGAAGCTGCGGCCCAGTTGTTCTTCGATGGTTTCGCGGCGGATGACTAGACGACCCGGCGCATTGATCTTGACCATGGCCGGTTCGCGATTGACGACCGCCTCGGGGTTGTCCAGTTCGATGGCCTCGATAATCGGGCGCGTTTCTTCGTTGGTTTGCAGTGCAATAAATACAGTCGACATAAAAATTCCTCAGACCACCACGCCGGTTTTATCGAGGCGGGCCTTGAAGGCAGCCAGTTGTTCACCCATGACTTCATCGGCCTGCCCGGCAAACGCCTGTTCGATCACCGGCAACAAAGCTGCTGCGGCGCGATCACGCCAAGTGATGGTCCAGGCCTGCAATTGCTCGCGGTTTTGCTCGGACTCGGCAGCAGCGACCTTCATCACCGCATCGACCCACTTGCGGGTTTCATCGAACCAGTCGCTCATGAACTGCGCGAGCATGGCCACTACCGAACCACCATTGGCCGCAAACTGCTCATCGACGATGCGCTCGTACACCAGCGGATACAGCAGTCCGTCCATGGCCACGTTCTGCGCGACAAACAGCTCTAACGGATCGCGCACGACCAGGCAGTCCTCGGTGTAACGACGCAACCCTTGCCAGGCATCACCGTCCATCCAGGCGGCCTTACCCTCCTCCAAGGCTTCGGTGCCGCCGAGCAGCAGGCCGATGCGCGACAGGTATTGGGCGATGCCCAGGTTATCCATGGCGTGGTACATGCACGGCTGGGTAAACACCGTGCCGTAGCCATAGCTACAGATGAAGGTATTGTTCAGGTTGGCGCCCCAGGCGGCATGGCGTAGCGGCACCAGCAGATTGAGCGCGCGGCGGCGCAGATCATCCGGCAGCATGTCGGCCAAACCACGGGTTTCGACGAAGCTGAAGTTGGCTTCAGTGTTTTCCTGCTGGCGGGCACGGGCCAGGGTGTAGGTGCTGTAGTAGAACTGGCGCGGGTCTTTCAGGGCATACCAGTCGCTCATCACGATCTTGGTGATACCTGCGTCGTAGAGCGCCTGATCCGGATCCCAGGTCGGCCGGTAGTGCAGGTTTTCCGCCGCCTGGATGTCGTAGCTGCCCTCCTGATAACGCGAGGCTGGTTTGTCGCCAAAGCGCCGGGCCAGGTGGTCAAACGTCTGCCGCAAGGGCTGGATGCTGACCGTGCGAAGATCGATGTGCATGTGTCTCTCCCACCGGCGCCTCACCCAGGGTGAAGCGCCCAATTCGATTAGTTTTTGAAACGAACCTGAGTAGCATCCGCCAGGCGCCAGTCCCATTGCCCCGCCTCGTCGTCCTCACCATCGACCTCAGGTAATGCCGGCATCGACTCGACCTGGTTGGTGCGACAGAACTCGTCGAACGCTTCGTGCGTCAGGATCATTTCCACGAACAACTCGGGTTCGCCGATGGCGAAGTCGAACTCGACAAAGTTGCTGCCACGGCTACCGGTGACTCGAACGAAACGCTTGCGCGTATCGAGGTCGGCCGGCTGCATGTCCAGTGACTCATCAGGCAAGTTCATGGGGCGCCCTCAGGTCACAACGGTCAGGAAGGTTTCGTGCAACTTGCGCTGTGGGTAATCGAGACCCTGGGCAAAGTTGTCATAGGTCCAGGACAGTGGCTCGTAGTCCGGATAGGGGTGGTAGCCGCCCATGAAGGTTTCAAAGCGGTTACCGGAGGGATCCCACGCATAGATGGTGCAACCGCGAGTCACGCCGTGACGGGTTGGACCGATGTCCACGTTCACTTCGTTCATCGACATGATGTCGCCGGCGCGCAACACCTGCTCCCACGACTCGAGCAGAAAGGAGCAGTGGTGCAGCTTGCCCTTCTCCGGGTACTCGACGAAGGCGATGTCATGAACCTTGTGCGAGCACGACAACCAGATGCCCATGTCGCTGTCGCCATCCGGGCTGAGCACGCGCTCGACCAGGTAAAAGCCCAGGACTTCGGTGAAGATTTTCTGCACTTCGGCAATATTCGGCCCGTACAGCAGGCAGTGGTCTAGCTGTATGGGAGCAATGCCATGCTCGCGCTGGGCATTCCAGGGGGCCGGGTTGACCTCGGAAATGCCGTTGCCGACGCAGGTTTTCTCCGCGTACAACTCGATCAGATGGCCAGACGGCAACTCGAAGCGCACGCGCTCGCCGGTTTCCAGCATCTCTCCCGCAGGGATGCGGGTCGTGGTCAGGCCGTAGGCCTGCAGATCGGCGTCGAGCTTTTCCAGGGTGGCCTTGTCCAGCACCTTGAAGCCAAAGAAATCGATACCGGCAGTATCCGCCTCGCGGATGATGTAGCAGCTGTGATCGCGTTCATCCCAGCATTTGAAATACACCCGGCCCTGGTCGTCACGCCCGGTCTCTACCAACCCCAGCACGTTGCGGTAGAAGTGGATGCCTTCTTCGAGGTTCAACACGCGTACCTGGGCATGCCCTGGACGCAATACACCTGTCATCGCCATTTGTTGTCTCCATTATTGGCTTGATGCGGTTTGCTCTACGCCGCCTTGATCGGCTGGCGAAAGCTGGATTTACAGCTTCAACCGAATAATGCAGAGATGGTGCCAACAAAGTTAAAGCATTGATCTATATGAATTTAATGAAAAATATAAGGATTTTTAGGTGCCTTGCTACGTGACGCTTCTGTCCATCACCCCCTCCAGCCTTACAAAAACGTAAGGCTAGCGCTGCGGCAAAACGCCACATATCGCGGCTACTCAGGCGCGCCGGCCAAACAACGGGGCGATTAACCGGTTACACAGGAAAAAAAAAGGCGTCGAACGACGCATCTGACACAAAACCGAACAATCTCCATGCCTTTCTCGCGCTGAGGGCGAATCGAAGTGCAATGGCGGTGCGCCGGCGAGCCCGAAAGAGCAGCGCTATACGCTTTTGTCAGGCATCAGGCATGGTATCGCCGTCCTTCAGCGTCTGCTTCACCCGGTAAGCCAGCTGCCTGCGAGTGATGCCAAGCAGACGGGCCGCGTGGGTCAGGTTGCCATTGGCACGCGCCACAGCGAGTTGTAGCAGGCGTGCCTCATGGGCCTGCAGGTCGAAGTCGTCGACCAGCAAAGCCTCATAGAGCTGGTCTTTCTTCGCCTCATCGGCATTACCGACCTTGCCCTCGCTGTCGATCGCCGCACCCGGAGCAATAACCGGGGCCATACCGGGAAACAGATGCTCCACTTCAATTTGCCCGCCAGACGGCACCAGCAACACTGCCCGTTCCACCAGGTTTTCCAGCTCGCGGACGTTGCCCGGCCAGTCGTAGGCCATAAGCCCCTGCATGGCCAGATCACTGATGCCTTGAATGCTCTTGTGATACAGCGGGGCGTACTTTTCGATCAGTACCGAAGTCAACACCGGAATATCCGACTTACGCTGACGCAGTGGCGGAATCTCCAGGGGATAGGTCGCCAGGCGGTAGTAAAGGTCAGATCGGAAACGGCCATCAGCAATCGCCTGCTGCAAATTGACGTTGGTCGCCGCCACCAGGCGTACGTTGACATTGCGCAACTTGTCGTCGCCAAGACGCTCGACTTCGCCGGTTTGCAGGACGCGCAACAGCTTGACCTGAGCAGCCGGCGACAGCTCGCCCAACTCATCGAGAAATAGCGTACCGCCATCGGCGCGCTCGAACTTGCCGGGGCGTGAAGCCTGCGCACCGGTATAGGCCCCTTTCTGTACGCCGAACAGCTCCGATTCGATCAGATCGTTGGGAATGGCGGCGCAGTTGACGGCGACGAAAGGTTTGTCGGCACGACCGCTGTTTTCGTGCAGCCACTGGGCAAACACTTCCTTGCCGACCCCGGTCTCGCCCAGCAGCAGCACTGTTATCGGGCTGTTGGCGGCCTTGCTGAGCAGACTGAAAGCGGCGCTGAACGCCGGCGAACTGCCCACCAGCTTGCCCGACGGACGCTGCTCGCGTTGGCGCCCACGCAGCTGCCATAACTCGTCTTGCAACTGCTCGAAGGATGTTTCCTGAGTTTCCGGCGACAGACAATGCTCCAGAAAATCCTCATTGCCCCACGCCTCGAGGGGACGCCCTTCCAGCATGCAGGCGGAGGCGCCACAACAGACGCACTGGGTTTCGCGAAAGATGATCACGCGTTTAAAGAAGCGAGTGACATAGCCCGATGCATAACCGGCCATATTCCAGCAGGCCGGTTCACTGCTGACACCGAACAACTGCAAATGGGATTCCGCCTCCCAGGAGTTGTCGCAATTGACTGTGCCGAAAAAGGTGCCTTCTTCCCAGTCGATTTTGGCGTCGAGAATGGTCGAGCGTACCAAGCCCTCGAACGCATGCAGCTCTGGGCCGATCTTGAATACGTCGTAGTTTTCGCCTTCACCATGAAGTTTATGCGCGAGGTCGGCATCATGCTGACCAGCTGCAAATCCCATGCGAAACAGCAGCCCCTTTGCACGATTGGGGCCAAGGGACTCAAACAGTTCCTGGCGCAAAGCACCAAAGGCTTTGGCATGCATCAACAGCATGCGGTTCTCGTCGAGCCAGATTTGCCCGCTCTCGATATTGAAGCGCAGTCGTGAACGCAAATTGAAGCGTTCGACCAGAGGTTGCTCTGCCATTTAAACCCCTAAAGCAGGCCAGCTTAGTGGCAAGGCCCTGGAATCCACCTAGCCGCTGGCATTTATTGTTGTAAGTGCGAGCTATCGTCTTCGCTTGATGGGCCTCTGTCTGTACGACTGATGCAGTACATGACAGTTTAAAATCTTGGTAAGTCTCGCCAACCAAAGGCGCAGCGCGATAACGCAGATCATCATGCCTTACCACTCAGGCCTGACCAAGCAAGCGATCATGAATCCGCCGATAAGCGCCCACTCTCTGAAACAAAATAGAGAGGGCTGCTCTGCGAGCCTCTAGACGGTTGCTGCAGCACCCTGCCCCTCGCCAGGCAGCTAAACAATTTCATGACCAGGGCATGAATATGTTGCATGTGCGCAGGTATCTGCGAATGAGCCCAGACATCAAGCACCATGAGGCTGTGGCCCCGGGCTTCTCGATACTTAAATATGGCGACCACCGCGAGTAGCAGCGCTAGCACGCCCCGCATCCAGGCTCAATTTACTGAGCATTGCCATTGCGTCCCTTCACCCGCATTGCGTTCACCAGGCCGTCCATCGGGAGCGACCTGGTTATCGCGGTGACTCAACTCAGGACTGAGCAACTAGCGCTTGCGGACGAAACAGGAAGTGCGCCAGAGCGGGTAGGAGGATAAGTGCGCCAAGCATGTTCCAGACGAACATGAATGCCAGCAGGATACCCATATCGGCCTGGAACTTAATTGGCGACCAGGCCCAAGTGGCCACGGCCAGCCCCAAAGTGATTCCGGTCAGCACGACCACCTTGCCGGTGGAGATCAGCGCCTTGTAGTAAGCCTCGGACAGGCTCATGCCTTCCTTCATCCGCGCCAGGGTCACGGTCATCACATACAGCGCGTAGTCCACACCAATGCCAACACCGAGCGCGATCACCGGTAGCGTTGCCACCTTGACGCCGATATTCAGCCAAACCATCAGCGCCTGGCAGAGCAGCGAGGTGATCATCAGCGGCAGCACCGCGCAGACCACCGCCCGCCAGGAGCGGAAGGTGATGAAGGCGAGGATGATCACAGCAGCGTAGACCAGCACCAGCATCAGTTTGTTGGCATTCTCGACGACGATGTTAGTAGCCGCCTCGATACCCGCATTGCCAGCGGCGTTAAGGAAGCGGATATCCGCGCTGCCGTAGCGGGCATCGAAGCGCTCGACGGTCTCAACCACGCTGGTCAGGGTGTCAGCCTTGTGGTCCTTGAGGTAGGCATAGACAGTCAGCAGGTCGCAGTTCTGGTTGAACATCTCGCGCGGCGCGCGGGTGATGATCGCGTTGAGCATGTCCTGCGAGCGCGGCATCTCGAACCACTTGAGGCTGCCCTCGTTCATCCCGGCGTTGGCCACCTTGGCCAGACCTGCCAGCGAGCTGGTGCCCTCCACCCCCGGCAGCTGTTGCAGCTCGCGCTCCAGCGTGTCAACCGCACGCAGGGTGCTGTAGTGGGCGCAGGCGTATTGCGGGGTTTTGACCATGACGATGAACACGTCGCTGCTGGCCGCGTAGTTGGTGCCCATGAAGGCGTTGTCGAGGTTGTAGCGCGAGTCGGCGCGCAGCTCCGGCGCACCCGGATCGGTATCGCCGACGCGCAGCTGGGAGCCCACGGTCAGGCCAAGTACGGCCAGGCCTGCACCGGTCAGCAGAGCGATGCTGGCCCACTTGCGCTGGGTGAACAGGTCGAGGAACGACCAGAACGGATGGCGCTTGTGCTGGGCATCGGCGGCCTCCAGACGCTCGTTGCGCTGGCTGCGCTCGGCGGCGCTGGCGCTGACGCCAATATAAGAGAGCAGTATCGGCAGCATGATCAGGTTAGTGACGATTAGCGTAGCCACACCGATGCTGGCGGTCACCGCCAGGTCCTGGATGACCGGAATATCGATCACCATCAGCACGGCAAAGCCAATAGCGTCTGTGATCAGCGCGACCATGCCGGTGATGAACAGTCGGCGGAAGGTGTAGCGCGCAGCCACCAGCTTGTGGGTGCCGCGGCCGATCGCCTGCATGATGCCGTTCATCTTCTGCGCGCCATGGCTCATGCCGATGGCGAACACCACGAAGGGCACCAGTATCGAGTACGGGTCTAGCTCATAGCCGAGGGTCGGCAGCAGGCCGAACAGCCAGACCACTGCGACCAGCGAGCAGAACATCACCAGCAGGCTGCTGCGCAGGCAACGGGTGTACCAGTAGAGCAGCGTGGTGCAGATGACGATGGCCGCAGCGAAGAACATCAGCACCTGCAGCAGGCCTTCGATCAGGTCGCCGACCACCTTGGCGAAACCGGTGACGTGGATGGAGACCTTGTCCGACTCGTACTTAGCGCGCAACGCTTCAATACGCTGCGATAACGCGTGATAGTCGATGCGCTCACCAGTCTCGGCGATGCGATCCTGCAGCGGCAGCAGGATGATGCTGGAGCGGTAGTTCTCCGCCACCAGTTGGCCGATCTCGCCGGAGCGCTCGACGTTGATGCGCACCTGCTCGAGGCTTTCCGCCGAGCCGTCGTAGTCGTCGGGAATCACCGGGCCGCCGTCCAGACCGTCCTCGGTGACACCGGTCCAGCGTACCGCCGGCGCCCAGAGCGATTTCATGTACGGGCGGTCGACGCCGGGCAGCAGGAACAGCTCATCGCTAAGCTGGCGCACGGTGTCCAGGTACTCGGCATCGAAGATGCTGCCCTCCTTCACCGCCACCGCGATACGCATGCCATTGCCGCCACCGGCCAGCTGCTTGCGGTTGTCGAGGAAGTTGTTGATGTAGGGATGGTTAGTAGGAATCATCTTGTCGAAGGCCGCGTTGAGCGACAGCCCGAGCGCCTGGTAGCCCAGCACCAGGGTGGTGATCAGGCAGATCAGCAGCACTGCGGGGCGGTTGTTGAACAGCAGCCGTTCAAGCAGCGACCCGGAGCGGCGGTCAAACGCCGCCACGTCACGGATCACCGCGTCATGGCCAATGGTCTGGACGTGGCTCATCATTTGACTCCCACAACAATGGCATCCGGCTCGACACGGGTCAGCCCACGAGCGCTGGATATGATCAGGGCGCCATCGGCCGCCTCGGCGATACCGGTCAGACCGGTGCCGGGCTGGACCGCCAGGGCGTTGAAGTGCTGGCCGTCATCGGTGCTGCGCAGCAGACGCCCGCTTTCGTCAGCGAGCAGTACCGAACCGTCGCGCAGTTGGTGGCCGGCGCTGACCGTCACCGGCTGCCCCAGTTCAATATGCTGCCAGCTGGCACCGCCATCCGCGCTGCGCCAGGCATTACCGCGCAGGCCGAAGGCCAGCAGGACGTCGTCTCGCAGGTCGAGAGCACCGAAGAAAGTGCCGCTGTAAGGGGTGGCTATCTCGCTGAAGCGGGCGCCGCCATCTGTGGAACGGAACAGCGCACCCTGCTCGCCGGCGATCAGCAGGTCGCGGTTCTTGATCTGCACCTGATAGAGGTGCTTAGCGCGCGGGTTGGGAATCCGCCCGACCAGCGACTGCCAGCTCTTCCCACCGTCGACAGTGGACAGGGCGATGCCGTAGGCGCCGACCACATAGCCACGCAGCTCGTCGTGGAAACGTACACCGAGGAACGGCTTGTCTGGGCCGTCGCTGACTAGGTATTCAGCGCTGCGCAGGGCGGCTACAGCGCCCTCCTCGCCGGCCTCGGTTCGACGCTGGGCGTCATTGCGAATCGCAACGGCGGCCTGGTTGCCGTCGAGCTGGCGCTGCCAAGTCTCGCCACCATCGCTGCTATGCAGAACCACGCCACTGTGGCCGACCGCCCAGCCATGGGTCGCCGAGACGAAATGTACGTCAGTCAAGGCAACGCTCACCGGTACCTCGTTGGCCTGGCGCCATGAACGTCCGTCATCGTCGGATAACATCACAGCACCGCGCTCACCAACCGCAACCAATCGCTCGCCTGCGCGGACTACTGCCAGTTGCAAGCCGTGTTGCACCCGTGCACTTTCCCGTGCGGGAAGATCAAGCAGATCAGGAATCATCGCCCCGCCTGCTGCGCTGGACGGGCCTGAAAAGCAGGTAATTGAAATCAGGGCAGCGGCCAAGGCCGTGCGCCATCGGAGCATATTTAGCGCGTGCATGGTTCTTACTCGAAGCCGACCCCCCACCTCCGCTGCGCCTTCAAGCAAGGTGCTCGCGGGGTGGGAAAGTCATGAGATTGGACTCCGACCCCCGCCATTAGCGAGCGCCGGAACTACGGCTTGACTTGCTTAGCGCACGCCGTCGGCGGCTACCGCATCACCCGTGTAGTGCATCTCCGGCTTGCGCTCGACGACCCGGTAGGTGGCCTCGTTGAGCGACTGGGAGGTGCTCATGGTGTTGGCCTGCAGGTTGAAGATGTGCGCGGGCTTGAGGCCCAGCATCGGCGTGGACGGCAGCACGAACGGGGTGATCTGGGTGGTGCGCCACAGCTTGCCTTCGCTGTCATAGCCATCCATCAACAGGATCATCCAGGAGTCCTCGTCGAAGTAGTAGCGGCGCTTGGGCACCGCGTGGCGCTTGCCGCTGGCCACTGTCGCCTCAACCTCCCAGACGCGGTGCAGTTCCCAGCGCACCTGGTCCGGATTGAGGTGGTGCTTGCCGTAGGCCTCATCCAGCGACGCGGTGACCACTTCGTTGGCGTTATAAGGCACATACATCTCGCGCTTGCCGACCAGCTTCCAGTCGAAGCGATCGATATGCCCCATCAGCCCCATCACTTCGTCGAAGTAGTTGGTGCCCGAGGAGACGAAGTCCGGGGTGTCGTAGGCCACGGTCGGTGCGCGGCGCACACGACGCTGACCGACCAGATACTGCCAGGCCTGACGCGCCTGCTTGACGTCGATACTGTCACGGAACACCAGGGATTCGCCGGCCTTGAACGGCGGTGCGACGGTGGCGAAACGCATCAGGAAGTACTCGCCGTTCCATTTGTCCGCGCTACCGTCCTTGTAGTAGTAGGGGTACTGGTTGGCCTGATCGTTCATGGTCGCCAGGGTGCGCGTGCCATCGGCGGCGAGCACGATATTCTTGAAACTGGTGATATCGGTCGCCTCGTTCTCGACCCGTAGCAGGTGGTTCCAGATCACCTCGATGCCCGCCTTGGGAATCGGGAACGGAACGCCGCCGTAGCAGCCCTGCAGCGACAGACCTTGGTTGGTGGCCTGGCAGCTCGTGGCATTTTTCACCGAGTTGTCGTACACGTACTGCGGCGCCACGCCAGTGCGATGGGTCGGGTAGACGTCGACACGGAAGCTGTCGGGGTACTTCTTCAGCAGCGCTTGGGTGCCCTCCGAGAGGTGCTCGGCATATTGCCCCATGTTCTGCGCGCTGATTTGCGCAATTGCCTTCTCATCGGCAAACACCTTGCGAGGAATGTCACCCACTTTCTCGCCTGAAGTCGGTACGTTCAGGGTGGGTGTCCAGGCCGGAATGCTGCCGTCCGCGTTACCGGCCATTTCCCCGCCCAGCGGGTTGAGCGTCTTGCCCAGTGCGGCGGCTTCCTCGGCACTCACTGCGGCCTGCACACCTTGTGCGCTGAGTAAAATTGCAGCCAATGCTGCACAAAGAGCTGTTTTCTTATGCATTGTAATAATCCTCTAACCAGTGGGGCCTGACTCAGAACGTGCGCTGAACCGAGAACGAGATGAAATCACGGTCGCCGTGGAAGTTGTTGTAGGAAAGCTCAGGCACTGCGGTGTCATAGTTGATCACCGAGCCATCCGTACCGAAGTAATGGGTGTAGCCCACACTGGCCTGCCAGGTCTTCAGGTAGTCGGCCTTGAGACCGATGCTGACGTTGCCGCCATTCTCGGAGGGGAACAGCACGCCGTTGACCGAAGAGCGGCCGAACAGGCCGTAGCCCACACCAATCGGCACCTGCAGATCGAGACCGGGTGCCACCTGGAAGTACTCAGGGGTAAAGATGAGCTGCAGCGCACCGGCATCGCGGGTGGCCAGCGGATCAAGTTGATTCTTGTTGTCGGTCACGCTCATCACACGGTTGAAGGCCAGCTCGCCGATAAAGGACGCACCATCCCAGAACGGTGTAGCCGACAGCACGCTGATCGCCGAGAGGTTCAGGTGCAGGGTTCGGCCTTTGGGGAAGGCAGCATCGCTACCACCATCGATGACACCATAACCACCGGGCGCAATCACCGTGTTACCACTGGCGACCAATGGCATGTCATCACGAACCGACATTTCGGCGGCCACGTTGGTTTCACCGATCAGTGTGCTGACGCTAACACCCAAGGTGCGGATATCCTCGGCGTAGACCATCTCGTACAGGCCAGCATCCGGATAGACATAGAACTGCGGCATCTTGTCGTGATACTGCGCGGCATAGATGCCGAACTCGTAGTCACCGGAGGTGATACGCATCTGCACACCGCCCTGCCCCGAATCACGCGCCTCGATATCGTCGGCACGGTTTACCGCGAAGCCCGGGCCAAGAATCAGCGTTTCACCACCTTCATCGATGAAGTCGGCAAAGCTGAAGTAGCTGCCCGCGCCAGGCAGTCGACTTTTGCGCCATTCCAACTGGTAGTAAGCGCCAATCGAAACGTTAGAGTTGATCTGCAGCTGACCCGCCACCTGGCCGATGGGGCGCAGGATTTCCTTAAACTGGGAATTGGGTACCGACAGGGCTTTGATCAGATCCAGCGATGTCTGCGCGGCAGCAATGCTGTTAGAGCCGAAGAATAGGCTCTCGCCATACAGCTGGGTGAAACGACCCGCTTTAAGGTTAAGCCCCATATCACCTGGCGCGAAACTGCCATAAACGAAAGCATCAAGCAGCTCGGCCTTACGCCCGTGGAGTTTTTCCGTGTCCTTGGTGAACTCGTCGTAATCGGCCGAGCGCGTGTTGACCAACGCGCCACCAAGCGCACCCGGATTATCGTTGGACTTGTTGTAGACATCGTCGTACCAGGCCGCGCCACTGACACGCATGCCGTACTTGCCCTTGTAACGCAGATCGAACTCGGATAGCAGGTCGAAACGATTGGAGATAAGCCCCTTGCCAAAGTTGAGGTCGCCATCGTTGGTGTTGGCCTGCACGCCAACAGAGTTGTCGGCGACTGCAGAATCAGCACCACGTACACGCCACGCCGAGCTGTATTTGATGGTGTTGTCCAACGACATGCGCAGGTCGGGGTTGCCGGAGTCGATCTGGAAAGCCAGGACGGGCCCAGTGGCAGCAGCTCCAGCACAGACGCCGGCAATGGCGAGAAACATCGTTTTTAGGCGAAATTTGGGCAGACTGACTCTAGGCAGCATGTCGAGATCCTCAGCTTGTTATTGTTGTGTAGGGGCTATAGACCTTCATTAGCGCTCTGGGCGCGCTCTGGGTCTGTGCTCTCGAATCACAAACTATTACCACCGAGGATTACCGTCCAATACCATAAAATCAAAACCTCAATACCTATAAGGTATGAACACATCAAGGTATGAACACATCCGCTATCATCAGCCCGCTTCTCATGTTTTCTGCACGGTCGCAAAAACAATGGCGAATGACCTGAGAACCGTATGATTCACGCCGAACCACAACAGCCTGGGCACTTTAAACAGCCCTCAGACCTTACTCAGTAAAAGGCTGCACCATGGAACTACGCCATCTGCGCTATTTCGTCGCCGTCGCCGAAGAAAAGAATATCGGCCGCGCCGCTGTCCGCCTGCACATTTCCCAACCGCCCCTGACACGGCAGATTCAACAACTGGAAGAGGACCTAGGCGTGCAACTGTTTACGCGCACGCCACGCGGGATGGAGCTGACGCCAGCGGGTGAGCTACTACTCGAGGAGGCGCGCAACATTCGCTCAGTGGTAGAGCAAGCGACTGAACGTACTCAACGGGCGGGCCAGGGCAAACTTGGCCGACTAGATATTGCAATCTTCGGATCAGGGATTCTCGACACAATTCCCAAGCTGCTACTGATGTTTCGCGGTGCCTTTCCCGATGTGAAGATGGTCCTTCACAACATGACCAAAGAGGCCCAAATCGAAGCCTTGCGGCAGCGGCGCATCGATGTGGGCTTCAACAGGTTCATTGCACCTCTAAACGACATCGCTAATGAGATCGTAACAACAGAGAAAATTCTGCTAGCGGTCAATGAGAATCACGCCTTAGCACGCCAGGAAAAAATTCCATTTCGAGTGTTGGCTGATCATTCTCTGATCGTATTCCCCTCCGGGCCACGCCCCAGCTTTGTCGACAAAGTAATGAGCATGTGCCAGCAGATGGGCTTCACACCGCACGTGGTTCAGGAAGTTGGCGACACGCTGACTGGCGTAGCCCTGGTAGCCAGTAATTTCGGTGTCTGTTTGGTGCCGGAATCCGCCACTGTGCTGGCGCTGCCCGGAGTAGTTTATCGCCCACTAAGCGATATGCCGGAGAACTCCGGCATTGACTTGAATTGCATCTACCGGGCTGATGACCCATCACCGATACTCAAGTCCTTCTTGGATACTATTCGGGAATTCCGGAATGGATCCAACCTCGAGTGAGCCGCTAGTTACGCCCCGAAGTTTCCTAATCAATCAAATCACAAGCGCTTCCTTTGCTTTCAATTGAGATTTTTCAGAATGCCTTTACGCAGGCATCGAGCCCCCACAGGTTTCAAGCGCAGGTGCTGATCATCCTTGACCAGGTACTTCATTGCCTCGTGGGTATTAGGCCGCATCGACTGATCGTCTCTATGGATCTGGCCGATGCCAAGCTTGTCGCCATACTCCTCCTTCTTATGGTTGCAGCTATGGGCATAGCCCTGACGACGGGTGATCGCTTCCCATAGCTCCCTGATCTCAATCGCTTTATGCACATCCCGGCACACTATGTTGCCATTGAAGTAGTAGGCCGCATGGATGTGGTACCCCCGCCCCTTCTTACACTCCCCCTGCTCGACTGAGTAGGTGTAGCCGATGAGATGCTTAAAGATCGGATTACGGCTGTGCTGGTAGATCAAATCATCAAGGTGATCGAATACCTGCTCGACGCGCTGCCTGGCCTGAGCTTCAGGGCGGTAGTGCAGGTCCAGCCTGATGATCGTTGTGCGCGAGTAAAGACTCATTAGAGCATCCGTATACTCCACGATCTCCCTCTCCTGCTTACGGGCCTCAAAGCTAAGATTCCCAGGCCTACGCTGATACCACCGCTGACGGGTCAATTGACGAATCCGTGCGACTAAAACATTCATGCTGTGGTGGTGGTCGAGATAAGCCGTACCCCGTTCATTCAGACAGACAGGTCCATCAAGATCACGCACAAGGCCTACGTCCTGGCAAGCCTCCTTGAACGCCTGCAGGTGCTCGCTGAAGCGGTACTCAACGCGATCATCAAAAAGGTCGATCATCTGTTGAATGTGGGTGAAATGCCGGGAGAGTCTGGTTTGCTCGACGTGCTCGTAACCTGAGCGGCTTTGCGTTATGCGAAATGCCGGTGTGTCGGACTTTTCGATGGCCTGGACCAGTGACTCAATCTGTAGGGCAATATCAGATTGAGATAGGTGAGTGTAAGTATTCCGGTTAGTCATGGTGGGCACCTGGTTGGTTGTTTTCATACCAAGTACGTGATGTGTTTCTTTTTACTGGTCTTCTTTTCCTCTGATGGTGGTCAGTGGTGAGGGATAGTGATGGTTGCTATTAGATAGGTAAATTAGATAGTTAATAGCTATATCAATAGATGCAGCTCTACCCACCTCTGACCCTCCCGGCCAGGCCGGCCAATGGGGGGGCAACATTGCCGTGCCTGTCGAGAGATTTACCACACTGAGTTTTGGGAGAGTTAGCTGAGAGCACAGAGCTGTTCGAGTCGGCATAAGCGCCATAACCAGCCGAGGCCGGTCATGGCGCTGCTGGTTCTAGCTGGCCATGCTCAGGTGGCCGATGGGGCGTGTGGAGGCTCCCTCAGCCAGATCGCGCTCCTCGATCTTGGCCAGGATCCAGTCGTGCACCTCGCTATCGACCCAGCCGACGCAGCGGTCGCCAAGTGAGACTGGTGCCGGGAACGTACCTTCCCCGATGTACTTATAGATGGTCGATCTTGCTAGGCCGGTCGAGTCGATGACCTCTTTTAAACGGATGATTCGCATGAGCGGGCTCCTCTGTATGGCTCAGAGGATGTGCAAGAACGATAAAAAATTACCCGCGATCGACTCGGGTTAGGTTGCCTTGGTCAACAGTGCCACTTCATAGCGAAGCGCCAAGTCCAAAGCATCCTCTCGCACATACGAGTCAACCCGCCCTCCGCGAATGTCCCATACCCAGATGCAGATGCTGCTTGTTCTTGGCGCTGGATAGACAACCAACGACACAACACTAAAGCTATCACTGCTACCTGGAGCAGGAATGAGCCTAACCAGATGAGGCTTGTATCCCTGCCAAACTTTCATTCGACGCAATCCCTTGTGGATGCTTTCCGCCCACCGGCACACCTCAGCATAGAAGCTCTCTTTCAAGCCATCCCAAGGGCCGCAGACACCCTGATCAGGACTAACAGTCATTGGTCCGCCCAGCTCACTAGCAATCCTTTCGAAAATTGCCGCTTTAACATCCGTGAGCTCGCACTCAGGGTCCGCCCAAATAGCCGTCAGCAGTTGTGAGGTATGGCTTGCCAGCTTGTGATAGAGCATGTCCAGCACCCAAGGCTTTTGCCCAGGTTCTGGCATTAACTCTTTTAGCGCCTCTCTCGTAGGCATTGCCGCTTCGAGCATGTCGTACTTGGCAGGCCCTTCAGTTGCGTACACCACTAGTCCCCGCTCCCTCTGTTTGATGCGGAGCTGTGGGTGATCGAGGTTTAGGTAGTAAATGCTCGCTACCTTTGAACCAACGAACACCCCATTCGACAACCCTGGCGCATAGCTCCGGACAAAACCCAAGCTCACAAGCCGCTTCAATTGATGCTTGATCGATAAGGAATCGAGGCCAGTCATGCGCCTAAGCCTCGACTCTCCAAGACCCGCCACCACGCCACAATGATCAGCCTCGCTGAGAAGAGCAGCCAATAAGATCCGGGTGGCAGCACCTAAACGTCCTTTTGCCCCTGGAGCTGCTGGTCGACCATCTTTGCGAGTAGCCGCGCGTGATGTATTCACCGCCGGGTCAGTCGACAGCTCCGTCGCTCCGTCACCGATTGCGTATATGCCTGGCTCGGTAAAAAGGCGAAGCATCAGTTCTTGGTGCGTGAACTCAATACCCACTTCCCGGAGCACATTAAGTAGGTACTCCGAGGCCAAATACTCAATCCCAGGGCGCCCAGCACCGCCTTCCTGCTTGCTCTCCCTCAGAAGCCCTGCCTTGACCAATTCCCTTGATGCATCCCTGACAAACCTTTCCGTTAAGCAGAGAACCTTCGCTACCGGCTTGATCTTGTAAGGGGCATCCAGACTCCCTAACGCTTTGCATGTCAAAACCTGAAGAAAGAACCTTGACTCTGCACCAATATCAATCAGCACCGAAAGCGCTATCATCTTCAGATCTACCTGGAAATTTACGTCTATTTAGATGTTATTTTATACCCTATTTTTACAGAATACATAATTCATGTAACAAGTCCGATAACAAAGTTGTTAACGAGACATTTAACGTGTCCACTACCAGTGCATGATTCATTTCTTTTAACGTTTCAGTTAACGTAGCTGTTAACAAATCTATCAATAGCCGAACGGACGCCACGTCTCGCGACTGTTTGACGAGAGGAGACAGGTGAATGGCAGAGGCTGGAAATACGCCAAGCTGGCTCAGCGAGAAAGATCGTGATGAGTGGCAATGGGCAGCAAGATACCTAACAAGCCGCAGCTCCCCAGCGCTAAAAAACAAGCTCGGCCTGATGATCTCGATGGACTTCAGGTCCCTCATCAGATTGATCCCTGCCCTAGAAAAAGAGGCGGAAGGCGTAAAGCTAATTGAGCGGCTACGAAATGCCATCAGGCAAAGGCGTTATCGCCTGGCGGAAGGCGGCCGGAAAACGTGCTCCTTCACTCTCCCAAGAGCAACCAAGGCCACGCTCAAAACTCTGGCGAAAAGACACAAAACAACCGAGACGGCGCTAATCGAAAGATTGATCGAAGGAGCTTCGCAGGCGGCACAAGATCAGAAAGGGGAAAAGCGGCGCGAGGCTATAACGGCGAAGGTCACGCGCAATTCGAGCAAGCTTGCACATGAATTGAATGGGGTCAGAATTGAAGAGGCGAATAAACACCTGAAGCGCTGCCTGAAGCAGCTTGCAATCTGGGAGTTGTTTTATAAGGGAATACAGCCCGACCTGCCCCCCGAGAACGAGCCCGCAGCAAACGAGCTCACAGAAAAACGGATGCGCGATATCCAGGAAGCCATCGGCGCTGCTGTGGCGAAGCGTGAATATCTGAGCCCGAGATCACTGGTCGATGTCTAACAGGCCAAACCATACGAACCCAATACCGGGTATAAAACCGGGTATAAAAACAATGAAATTCACCTAAATGCTTCGATAGCTAAGCTTAAGCACCAAACTTACCGCCTAACGTGTAAGCGTTTGATCGCGCGCATAAATTTTCGCTAAAGAGTGTTGACACATACCCTAAATACGCGAATAATGCGCGCCACTCGGCTACGTAGCTCAGCTGGTTAGAGCATAGCATTCATAATGCTGGGGTCCGGGGTTCAAGTCCCTGCGTAGCCACCAAATACCTGTTTCGACCTGTCTCAGACAGTCTCCGAAACACCTCAAGAAGCCCGCCTAGTGCGGGCTTTCTTGTATCTGGCTGTTCACCTCTGTCTACCCCTATACCTTCCCACCGTGTATGCCCCTGTGTATGCTTCAACGAAAGTTGAACTGAGGGCATACACAAAAATGAAGCGTTCAGAGATCAAACGCCGCCCCCTGGCTGATACCACCCTTGCCGGCCTAGAACCGGAGGCCACGGCCTACCGTGAACTAGACGGCGCGGGCCTGTATTTCCGGGTAAAGCCCAACGGCAACAAATCGTGGGAACTGCGCTACAAGAAGCCAGACGGCAAGTGGTCGTGGCTTGGCCTAGGCGGCTATCCCGAAGTGAGCGGCTCACTGGCAAGGCAGAAGGCAGCCGAATTACGCACCGACGCCTCAGAGGGGAAAAACCCGCTCGCCAGTAAGCAGGCCCGCAAGGCAGAAGAACAGGCGGCAGCTGATAACACCTTTGAGCACTTAGCGCGGGAGTGGTACGCCTCTCGCCTCAACAACTGGGACGCCGGCACTGCCAAGCGGGTAATGGGTGCGCTTGAACGTCATGTGTTCCCCACATTCGGCAAGCGCCCATACACCGGCATATTGTCTATGGAGTGGATGGAGCTGCTGCGCGGTATGGAGCAGCAAGGCATTCTGGAGCAGATGAGCCGGGTGCGCGCCTACTGCAAGGACGTGTACGACCTGGCCCGCGTTACAGGCCGTGCAGTGAACAACCCACTGGATGGCGTGCATAAGTTCCTGTCAGCCGGTAAGGCCGAGAACTACGCCCACGTCTCGGCCGATGAACTGCCTGCCCTACTCCGCGCCATTCAGTCATACCCACACGCCAAGGATGTTCAGCTAGGTTTGCGCCTGCTGACCCTGCTGGCTGTTCGCCCCAGCGAATTGCGTGAAGCCCAGTGGTCAGAGTTCGACTTCGCCAAAAAGCTATGGACGATCCCGGTAGAGCGCAAAGGCCGCAAGAAGGGCCGCGAACACCTGGTGCCACTCTGCCGCCAAGCCATTGCCCTACTGGAAGAACTGCGCCCGATCACTGGAGCCTATCCACTGCTGTTCCCTGGCCGTAGCGATCGCACCAAACCACGCAGCGACACCGTGTTTCTAATGGCCCTGCGCCGCCTCGGTTATGAGGGCCGGCAGACTGGCCACGGCTTCCGCCATATTGCCAGCACCATCCTGAACGAGCATGGTTTTACCGCCGACCATATCGAAGCCCAATTGAGCCACAAGGCACCCGGCGTGCGCGGCATCTACAACAAGGCCCAGTACCTGGAGCAGCGCACAACCATGCTGCAATGGTATGCCGACCATCTGGACAAGCTGGCAGCCGGCAACGTGGTGCAAGGCACGTTCACTAAGCAGGCATAGCCAAACTCACACTTTAGGTTTGCAGTGGTTATTGAAGGATGTTCTGCGCAGCTTCGGGTTAATAGCCTCAGACCACGACCAGCCTCGGTATCGACGCTGACGCACCGTATCCCACTTTATGCCAAGCGCGGCGGCCAGCTCGCGGCAACTAATGGAAATGCGGTCATCGCCCGCACAGAATGGCTGTACCTTTCTCGCCTTCATTGAACTGCCCTCACGCTGCTTAATTTGGGGGCCGGTTTATGTCACTGGTGCAACCTGCACAATACCCCTTTGAAAGAAGCCGAAAACGCCTAGAAGCCATTAGATACGTGGGCTGCGTGGTATTTGTGCTTGTTTTTATGTCACTGACTTTTCAAATATATCGGCCAAGGAGATGCGCGTCATGACGGCACCAAGCAGTGCTAGGCATCGCCAAACAATCTAATTAGCAGGCCTTTCAAGCGCTATTTATGCAATAAAAAATCGTAAAAACAGATTATTTACTGACTTTTATCAGGGGCTTCCCAAGGCTAGCCAGTGACATAGCGTTGGTGATCCAGACGGAAATAAACATGAGTACCCTGATATGCCTAAAGCACCGTTTACACCGACAACCCTTGCCCGCCCCTCGGCGCATGAAGCCAGCGCGGCCACCTTCCCTGCATTCGATCCCGCACTAACTATTGTGCGCATGCCTGAGCTAGAGACCATCATCGGCTTGGCACGCCCTACCATCTACAAGCGACTAAAAGACGATCCGACATTCCCCCGACCAGTTCCGCTGAGTGATAGCAAGGCTCGCGGTGCACCGGTAGGTTGGGTTTTAGGAGAAATCCAGACTTGGTTGCGTTCGCGCATAGATCGTCGCGGTGAGGTGACAGCATGAGCACGCGCATTATTCCCTTCGACTACGACGGTCAGGCTGTGCGCTTCAATGCTGACGGCTGGGTTAACGCAACAGAGGCGGCAGCACGGTTTGGCAAAGTGCCCAATGAGTGGCTTCGACTACCTGACACCATCGCTTACTTGGCTGCGCTGGAGCGCACTGCTGGTTCTAGTCCCGGGATTATCCCGTATGTAAAAACGAGTCGCGCACGCTCTGACCGTGGTGGCGGCACCTGGCTGCACCCGAAGCTGGCCGTGCCTTTTGCCCGTTGGCTTTCGGTGGACTTCGCTGTCTGGTGTGATGAGCAGATAGATCAGTTGGTCCGCGGTGGCTCTATCGGCTGGCAGCAGGCCCGCAAGCAATCGTCTATCGGCTACCGGGGTATGTGTGACGCGCTGGCGCTGACTTATGAGGCACGCGGCAAAATGACCAAGCCGCACCACTTCATGAACGAAGCCCGCTTAATTAACGAGGTCGTGACCGGCGTTTTTGCTGGCCGCAATCGTGACCAGTTGAGCGAGGCAGAGCTAACCCTTGTCGGCTTGATGGAGGTGCGCGACGTGCTGCTGATTGGCCAAGGCAAGGACTACCAGAGCCGGAAGCAATCGTTGTTGCGCTACATGGCCCAGCTCCAGACCAAGCAGCTAGGAGGTAAAGCGGCATGAGCGCGCAAACCATCCCGACCATTGCCAAGCTGATGCATCGGCGTTATCGTGCCCCAGTCGCTGCAAATTCAGTGACCGGGTTTGGCGACCCGAGCAGACATTGGCGCACAAGCGCCCCCTTTCCAACAGCAGGCGCTTTTTTTACGCCTGCCGTTTCGAGTTATGGCGGCTGTGCGCGGGATACCTTCGGGTATGCCGGGTTCCTTTGTCCCCGGTTCGCCAACCTGCGTACAGCTGCCACCCAAAATCGTTTGGCGACGATCCGTGGCAGCTCCTCAGACAAAGGAGCCACACCCATGCAACACGCCCGCAATCCGTCCACACCCAACAGTCACGCCGACGCCTACAAGGCAATGGCCCTTGCCGCCCTGCGCGCTGATTCATCCCTGTCCGTGCGCCTTGCCCGCTACAACCACCACATGGCCAAGGCCCGCGCCCTGGAAGCTGCCGGGGGTGCGCAATGAGTCGCACAGCTATGGAAATCGCAGTTACAGCGCTGGGCGACCTAGATCTTTTTCAGGACGCCATCAGCGAAGTGCACGCCGTCTTCTCGGTAATCATGGATGTGCTGCCAGAGAACTGCTCAGCGCACGCACTGGCTCAACTGGGATACGCAGCCTGCAATGACTGGTCAGAAAAAGTCTACCAGTGGGCGGAGTGTATGGAAGACGAGCTGGATGAACTGGAAGTGCAAGAAGGTGGGAGCGTGAACACTTCTGCCGAGCTTGGCGAGCTCACCAATTGCCAGCATGTACAGCACTCCGATGCCCCTCGCGACGCGCCCACGACAGAAGCAGAGACTGTTGACGCTTCGCGCGCTGACTCCAGTCTGACAACCGAGGAATAACCCATGGAAATTCAAAACGGTGCATTTGCGCCGACGGTATCGGCTTGCCTGGAAAAAGCCATTGAGCTGTTTTACGTCACTCACCCCAAGGCTGAGCGGGCGTTGCTTGGCCCATTCCTGTCAGCAGCAGACGCCGAGTGCGGACGCCTGATTATGCGCAGCCCTGATGCCACGGTTACTTCATGCCTGATGGAGTCGGTGGACGATTCCACGCACTGGCACGCGATGAACAATGGCCAGGTTTGCCGGGCCTTTGCTGGTGCCTCTCGCCGGGAGGTGGCCCCATGAACAGCCCCGCCGTCGCATTCCGTGACGCCATGCAAAACACGTTCGGCCTGCTTGATTGGCTACCCATTGCCGACGGCAGCATTCAACGCTTCCACGTTCCGGGCGACAAGGCCGGCACCCTTAACGGCTGGTATGTGCTGCACCTGGATGGCATCGCCTCCGGTGCCTTCGGCAGCTGGAAGGCCGGCAGCGCACACACCTGGTGTAGCCGTGAGCCAGTGGACGCCAGGGAAGCCGAGCAGGTGCGCCAGCGCATCGAGCAGGCACGCCGCCAGCGCCAAGCCGAGCAGCACCAGCGCCAGCAGTCCGCGGCTGAATATGCCAACCGCCTGTGGCGTGACGCTCGCCGCGCTGATCCGGAGCACCCGTATCTGATCCGTAAAGGACTACGCACCCACGGCCTACGCCAGCGCGGTGACGCCCTGCTGGTGCCGCTGGTGCGCAATGGTGTGTTGGCCAACCTGCAACGCATCTACCCCGACGGCAGTAAGCGCTTCCTGAGTGGCGGGATAGTCACCGGGGGCTATTCGCCGCTGGGCGTTATCACACCGGGTGCGCCGCTGTACGTCTGCGAGGGCTGGGCAACCGGCGCGACGATCCACGCCGACACCGGTGCCTCTGTGGCCTGTGCGATGAATGCCGGCAACCTCGGGCCAGCGGCGCTGGCGCTGCGAGAGAAGCACCCGCACGCCTCGATCATCATCGCGGGCGACGACGACCGCCAGACCGAGGGCAACCCAGGGCGAACCGCTGCCAATGCCGCCGCTGTGGCGGTGGGCGGGCTGGTGGTCTTCCCGCTGTGGCCGCAAGACGCCCCCGCCGACCTAACCGACTTTAACGACTTGGCCAACTGGAGGGCCGCCCAATGAGCGCCGCCGAACCGACCTTATCCCTGGTGCCTTCGCCCACCTCGCCAACCATCACGCCCGAGCGGCCATGCTGGGGCGTGTATGAGCACTGGGTAACGAATGAGGTAGGCCGCAAGCTGCGCCCAGGCGTGTACTGGCATGGTTTCAAGCGTGCCGCCGTGGGTGATGACGATAGCGAAGAAACCGCCCGGCCCATCACTGACGACTGGCTGGCCACACCCGTGATCGTGACCGCGCGCACCACCAATAGCGACGACGGCAGCGAGGGCCGGTTGCTGCGCCTGCTGACCAACAGCGGTGCCAAGGAATGGATCATTCCAATGGAGGTGTTTGGCGGGAGCGGTGAAGACGCACGCCGCGCTCTGTTCGGCATGGGGGCCATCATCGCTCCACGCAAGCGCGGTCAGTTCATGGAGTACCTGCTGGAGCAGCGCCCGGATCAAACCATTATCACCACGGCGCGGCCAGGCTGGCACGCCTCCGGGGCGTTCGTGCTACCCCAGCGCACCATTGGCAGCGACACCGTGCGTTATCAGGCCGGCGCACGCAGCCTCAACCTGTACAGCACCAGCGGCACGCTTGAGCAATGGCAAACCGAGGTAGCCGCCAAGTGCGCGGGCAATCCGGTACTGACCTTGGCCATTGGCTGTGCGCTGGCCGGGCCGCTGCTGAGCCTAGTCGGTGTGGTCGGTGGCGGCGTTCACCTGGTGGGCGACAGCTCCAGCGGTAAGTCCCTGGCACAGCTGGTGGGATCGTCGGTGTGGGGTGATCCCGGTGTGTTTGCTGCCAGCTGGGATATGAGCAAGGGCGGGCTAGAGATTGAAGCGGCCAGCCGTAATGACACCATCCTGCCGCTGGATGAAATCAAACGCGCCGATCCCAAGCAGGTACAGGCCATGGCCTACTCCCTCGCCAACGGCCAGGGCAAAGGCACCATGACCCGCGAGCGTGAAGGCCGCCCCAAGCTGACGTGGCGGCTGCTGGCACTGTCCAGTGGTGAGCGTTCGCTATCTGAGCACGCCGCTATATCCGGCAACGCCGCCCATGCAGGTGCTGAGCTGCGCATGGTGGACGTGAACGCCGGCACTCGCACGCACCGCGCCTTTGACCAATTGCACGGGCTGGAGGGTGCCGACTTCCACCGCCTGCTGACCGTCGCGGTGGCTCACCAGCACGGCCACTTAGGCCCGGCCTTTGTTGAGCGGCTGCTAAAGGACGACGACCGTCCCGGCCTGCTGCAAGACTTCGCCCAGGTGCGCGGCCAGTTCGTGGAAGACAACGCCCAGGCCGGACGTGTGGCGGATCGCTTCGCCGTGATCGCCCTGGCCGGTGAAATGGCGATTGCTTACGGCCTGCTGCCATGGCCCCAGGGTAGCGCCCTGGCTGATTGCCAGTTGCTGTATGGCGAGTGGCTGAGCCGAGTCGGCAGCGGCAATGCCGAGGATCGCCAGATACTGGCCGGCATTCTCGACTTTATCGACAAGCACGGCAGCAGCCGCTTCTCTGACGTGGATGACCACGCGCCTGACGCCAAGGTGTTCAATCGCGCCGGTTACTGGGAGTTGATTGGCTCCAAGCGGCTGTACCTGTTCAACAAGTCGGCGCTGGTGGAAGCGGCGCACGGGTATGGCCTGAGCCGGGTAGTCAAAGCACTGGAGGGAGCCGGAGCAATCGCAGGGCGCGACACCGAGCGCAAAACCAAAAACTACCGGCTACCTGGCGGCGGTCAATCGCGGCTCTATGTGATCGACCCGACGGCGATAGATACCGAGGGGGCTGGGGTATGAGTACGCCAAGAACAGCCCTTGCCCAGCAAACACAATTACACAGGAACCTAAAATCGCTGGCAACAGTGGCAACACCGGCAACGGCCTTGCGGGGCGGGGCTTACAGCCGTTGCCACCTAATAAAAGAAGTGGCAACAGGTGGCAACACAAACTCGATTCTGAATATAAGACACTGCCACTACTGCGCACTTTGGTTATCACTGTTGCCGGTAAAAAAGCACTGGCAACAAAAACGAGAGTTTGGCAACGCCTGGAAGGCCCGTTCTAGAGCGGTTGTTGCCACTGTTGCCACTGTTGCCGGTGTTTTTGAAACCAGACGCACATGTGTATGTGTGTTTTCACGGTGCGGGGGTACGCCATGAGCCTGCTTTCTGGACTGTTTACCGAACTGGAGAAAGTGCCCGCGCCACGTTTTGTAGTGAGTGAAAGCGGGGCGGCAACGACGAATAGCGCCGGGCCGGAGGGGGCACTACCCAAAAAAGGCAGTGCCCCGCAATCCCACCCACAGACTGTGGCGCGCATGGAGCGTGCACCAGCCGCGCACCTGGAGCAGCACCAGCAAGCGAGAACCGAGCGAATGCTGGCAAGGGATAGCCCACCATTGGTGGATGGTCTCCAACAGGGGGAAGACCACGACCAGCCGCAGCACTTAATTCAAACTGCTGTTACGGCCTCGTCTGAATGGCTGGCTGCGCGTGACGCCTTCTACCACCATCTGATGCCGTGCCGTGCGTGCCATGCACCTGTGGGGAGGTACTGCCCTGCTGGTGCTGAGTTGCGCCTACCGTATGACCTCACGCCCATGGTGTAGCGACGGGAAAACCGAAGTGGCCGCAGTGAATTGGAAACGCTGTTAACACCTAAGGAAACACCCCTTACGCGCGGGGACTGTTAACTGGTACGAGGTAAGTACGAGGGCATACGCCCGGCCCGCTTACGCCTGGTGGAGTGTTTACCGCAGCAACTGCGCATGGCCTGAGGTATCCACAGTGGCATCCAGCAAAACGACGCATTGGGCCGCCAATTGGAAACGGTGTTAACACCCGAGTTAACACCCCTACGCGCACGCAAGCGCGCTGGGTAATTGCGCAGACTTGACCACCCGCTTGCATCGGATTTGACCATCACGCTGCGAGGCTATGACCAGCAAAGAACGATTCATAGTTGCCGGTAGCGACAGGCAGAAATCGGCCAAAAGCGGTCATAGGGTGTCTAGAAAAGCAGGGAAAATTCGGAAACACCTTGCAACCCTTGTGCTATTGAGAAAGTCCGCGCTCTTCTCTAAATTTCCGCCCGCAACGCCGGGCCCCTCTGACAGCTAACCGCTGCCATGTCGGAGTTGCAGTTTGTACAACTTCGACACTTAGAGGAGGGGCTCATGACTGCCCTAGAACCGTTCTTACTCGCCGAGTTCCTCGGCACCGCCACATGGCTTTGGCTCGTTTTTATCAGCATCGTGATTGGCCTGTTGGTCTTCGATCTCGGGATCCTTCACCGTGAGCATCGAGAAATCGGCGTTCGTGAAAGCCTGCTGCTGTCCGCCGGCTATATCACGGCTGGCTTGCTCTTTGGCCTCTGGGTCTGGCAGGTCAAGGGCGGTGACGCCGGAATGGATTTCTACACCGGCTTTCTGATCGAGAAATCGTTGTCGATGGACAACGTTTTCATCATGGCGATGATCTTCAGCTTCCTCGCCATCCCACGTAAGTACCAGCATGAAGTGTTGTTCTGGGGCATTCTCGGGGTGATCGTGCTGCGTGCGATCATGATCGGGCTGGGAGCGGCGTTGATTGCCGAGTTCGACTGGATTCTCTATGTATTCGGCATCTTCCTGCTGTTAACCGGCGTGAAGATGTTGTTCAGCAAGGTCGATGACCATCCGGACCTCAGCGAAAATATGCTGGTGAAGTTCCTCCGCAAACACATGCGTGTGACCGAGGGGCTGCACGAAGGGCGCTTCTTTGTTCGTCAGCCTGACGCCAGTGGTAATTCCGTAGTATGGGCAACGCCATTGTTCTTGGCTTTGGTGCTAATCGAGTGTGCCGACCTAGTGTTCGCGGTCGATAGCGTGCCGGCGATCTTCGCCATTACTCAAGACCCCTTTATCGTCTACACCTCGAACATCTTTGCCATCCTTGGTCTGCGTGCGTTGTATTTCGCCCTAGCGGCGATGATTCACCGTTTCGCCTACCTCAAATATGCCCTGGCACTGGTGCTGGTATTTATCGGCAGCAAGATCTTCCTGGTCGGCATCATTGGCAAGATCCCGGCGGTTATTTCCTTGAGCGTGACCGTAGGCCTACTGCTGGGCGGCGTGCTGCTGTCGTTGTGGAAAACCCGTGGGCAGATGCCGGCTGGATCACAGGTCTAAATCCAAACGGATGGTAGCTGCCAGTCGGCTGCCATCTATCAAATGGGCAACGCCGGGTAATGGAGACTGTGATGAAAAAGATGCTGCAAATGACGGCCTTTGGGCTGCTGTTGGTGGGGCTAGCCGGCTGTGACGCAGCCGAACAATCGGCGCAGAAACTGCTCGAGAAGACTGAACAGGCGGTGCAGGATGTCGCCCGTGAAGCAATTGATGAGACCCTGCAACACATCAATAAGAAGGCGGACGACGTTCAGCAGTCGACCAATGAGTGGCTGGGCAAGCCTTCGGAGGAGCCCCCGCAGGACCAGGCGGAGAAACAACAACCTCAGGATCACCAGCCAGTTGAGCCGATCGATAAAACGGCTGTTGAAACCTAAGCAAGGCAGTGTGGAGGTTTGCTGCTGGTAAACGCTTGCTGTTACCCACCAGTTTCCATTCTTGGCCGTTTCGCAGCGGTTAGCGGCTTCAGCGCTGGAATAAAGAAAACGGGTCAGACAGAAACCTCCACTCTGGCGCGGAGGTAGTGGCCCATCCAAGTAAGTCTTGTAAATACAGAATGAAAACGGGGTCTGGCATCGACAGCAGATTGAGGCTAATAACGCCTTAGCGATGGCTGAACAGACTAAGGTTTTATTCTGACGAGAAGGGTCGAAGTAAGGTTGTCGCTAACGGCCAATATTAACCAGCGGCTTTGTCCTGCCGCCCTAAAAAATTTATCGCGTGCGCCCTCTGGCTGCTTACTAAGGCCCGCGCATCTTTCCTGGAGTATTCGCAATGAGCTTGATGGTCTGGGGTTACCTCGTAGCCGGTTTGGTTTTGTTGGTAATCGGCGCTGAAGTGCTTGTGCGGGGTGCGGCCAAGGTGGCAGCGCAGTTTGGTATCCCACCGTTGATTATCGGCCTGACTGTGGTGGCCTTTGGCACAAGTGCGCCGGAAACGGCAGTTAGCGTACAGGCAGCATTGGCTGGTAGTGGTGATCTGGCTATTGGCAACGTGGTGGGCAGTAATATTGCCAACGTGCTCTTTATTCTCGGATTAACTGCGCTTATCGCTCCGCTGATCGTCTCGCGTCAGCTAATCCGTTTGGATGTGCCGATTATGATCGGCGCAAGTATGTTGACCATGGCTCTGGCCTGGGATGGCAGCCTGAGCAAACTCGACGGCCTGCTGCTGTTCACCGGCATTGTGGTTTACACCATTTTTCTGATTGTCAGCGCTTACCGGGAAAAGAATATTGCTGCAGACGATGAGTTCACCAAGGAGTTTGCCCAGAATCAGCCGGCTAAGCCCTATGGCTGGGTAATCAATCTGGTGCTCATCTTGGTCGGGTTGGTGCTGCTGGTTGGCGGCGCCAGTCTGTTGGTAGAGGGCGCAGTGAGTCTGGCGCGTGCACTAGGCCTTTCGGAGTTGGTGATTGGCTTGACTGTTGTAGCGGTGGGTACCTCTCTGCCGGAGCTGGCTACCTCCTTGCTAGCGGCGATTCGCGGCGAGCGCGATATTGCAGTGGGTAATATTGTCGGCAGTAATATATTTAACCTGCTTTGCGTACTCGGCTTGGCCTCTCTCGTATCACCAGCGCCTGTCCTGGTGGCAGCCAATGCGCTGGCTTTCGATTTCCCAGTGATGATCGGCGTAGCGCTGGTGTGTCTGCCGATCTTCTTTTCTGGCTACCGAATTAATCGTTGGGAAGGCTTATTGTTTATCAGTTACTACGTGGCCTACACCCTGTATTTGGTTCTCAACGCCTCAGGCCGTCCGCTTGCGCAGCAATTTGGCACGGCCATGCTTGGATATGTGCTGCCGATGACAGCCATTACCCTGCTGGTGATAACGGTGCAGTACTGGCGCAAGAACAGGGCGCTGGGTTAACGAAAGGTGCGGGAGTTTTGAACGGCAGCAGCGCCCATATTGTTGACCAAATCGAGGGCGTTAAGACGTCTTGTTGCAACTAAGGCAATGGGGTGTGGGTAAATCACTGGTCTGGGCTACTAATGGCCACTTTCTGGCCGACTCCAGACAGAAGTATCCGGCAGAAGTCCGGCCAAAAGCGGGCGGATGTGCTTAAGACTGAAAGGGTCTCACAGGCACCTCGGAGAGCCCTGCCCTAGCCCAACAGTTTGGATGCCACACAGAAGCATCCGGCGCGACCAAGGCCCAACTGACGTAGAGGCATGCGCTCCGACCGTGCTGGCATCACGATAAGTCGTTTGCCAAGTCAGGGTCGCTCGCTTCGCGCATGGGCAGGGCCAAGATGGCGAGCCCATAGGCCGAGCCTGCTTAGCCGTGCGAAAGCTACTCGGCATTTATAACTCCATCGAAGATGGTCCTGTTATCGAGCGCGCTTATTGACTAGCTTGATGCTCGACTTCAGACTGGAAGTTTTATCCACGGACTACCCCCAATGCACGTTCGTTCGTCGCATCGGCTCCTCTACGCAACAGTCCCGGTGCAGCCACTGCCCTGGCTACCTTTGGCGTGGCTGCTGTTAGTGGCGTTGGCGTTCGGGATCAACTCGGCATCCCTTGGCATTAAAGCCGCTTCTGGTCCGGGCTTTTTTAGCCAGATCGAACACCTGATATTTGCCGGAAACAGCGATAACGGTCGCTTTTGGGGTTTGGGGAGCAATGGAACCAAAAACCAACGTAAGCCTTACCACCTCCGCTCAGAGCCTTCTTCCTAGGCAATTCCCTCGATTGATCTTCCGTACTTTTCGAAAGTGCGGATTCCACGCCATTCGGACACTCAGCCCACGCTGATCCGGACACCTGTTCCACGATCATTCGGACAGGCAGTCGGAGCGCAGCGACGCAGGGGTTGCATTGTTAGTCTGAGGCGCCCGGCGCCGTCAATTTCTTCACCCGCTTTCTCATCGACTCGCCCTT